>NZ_CP075188.1:3600000-3900000 GCF_020510525.1 Quatrionicoccus australiensis | reverse complement strand
AAGCAGGGAGGCGCCGGCCGCGATGAGCGGCGCGGCATTGGCCAGCGTGATGCCGCCGATGGCGCAAGTCGGGACGGTCAACGTCGTTTTTGCCTGCAAAAACAGGTCGACCGTAGCGCGCGCGGCGAGCGGTTTGGTCGGTGACGGATAGACGGCACCGAAGGCGACATAGTCGGCGCCGGCCGCAGCGGCAGATTGCGCGGCGCTGAAGTCGGCATAGCAGGAGGCGCCGAGGGTTTTTCCGGGGCCGAGGATGGCGCGCGCCGCCGCCAGGTTGCCATCCTCGCCGCCGAGGTGAGTGCCGTCGGCATCGACCAGGCGGGTCAGTGCCAGGTCGTCGTTGATCAGCAGGCAGGCATCGAACCGGCGGGTCAGGGCGCGCAGCGCGTGGGCGCGGGCGACCTGCTCGGGCATCGCCGAAATCTTGTCGCGGTATTGCACGATGCGGCAGCCGCCGGCCAGCGCCGCCTCGACGTCGCGCAACAGACGCGCACCGTCGGGTTGTTCGGGCGTGATCGCGTAGAGGCCGCGCAGCTTATGCATCGGCTTTGGGCTCGTCGTTTGCACCGGCTTGTTCGGCAGTCTCGTCGCCGCCGCGTGCCCAGAAGAAACGGTCGGGAATGAACTGCCCCATGCCGCCGCGGAAACCGTTTTTCAGCGTCTGCCAGGTGTAGTCCTGGGCGTCGCGCACGGCATCCTCGATGCTGGCGCCGCCGGCCAGGCAGCCGGCAATTGCCGAGGCCAGGGTGCAGCCCGAACCGTGGTAACTGCCGGGCAGGCGTTCCCACTCGTCGCGACGGATGACGCCGTCCGGGCCGTACAGGGTGTTGATGACCTGTGCCGTGTTTTCGTGCGTGCCGGTGATCAATACATATTGCGCGCCCATCTCGATCAGGCGCTTGGCGCAGACTTCGATCGAGGGTTCCTCTTCGTCCTCGTCGCTTTCCGCCAGGCGGCGCGCTTCGGGCGCGTTGGGGGTGAGCAGCGTGGTCTGCGGCAGCAGCAGTTCGCGCATCGCAGCGATGATTTCCTCGCCGGACAATTCATCGCCGCGCCCCGACGCAAGCACCGGGTCGAAGATGAGCGGGATTTCCGGATAGTCGGAAAGGATTTCGGCAACGGCCACGACATTCTCGACGCTGCCCAGCACGCCGATCTTGAAGGCATGCACCGGCATGTCTTCGAGTACGGTACGCGCCTGCTGTTCGAGCAGTTCGGCGGCGACCGGATGCACGCTCTGCACGCCGGTTGTGTCCTGCACGGTGAGGGCGGTGATCGCGGTCAGCGGATGGCAGCCGAGGCTGGCCAGGGTGAGCAGGTCGGCCTGGATGCCGGCGCCGGATGAAGGGTCGCTGGCGGCAAAGACAAGAACCTGGGGCAGGCTGGGTGAAACCGGGGTGGAAGTCATGAAATCTCGCGCCCTTGGCGGGCGCGAAGGGGATTGGGTAAGATGGCCGCGATTTTATCCGAATCTTGGGTCGATCGCCCTTGCCCGTGGCAAGCCGTAACAGTGTTTTCAGGATGATGGCGAATTACGACTTCCGTAGTATGATGCAGCGATAGCGAAAGTACCCAACAAGGGGCCGGGGGAGCGGGAATTGGCTGATTTGTCCAGACTGCGTGGCGTCAGGGTTATGGTCATTGACGACAGCAACACGATACGGCGCAGTGCCGAGATTTTTCTCGTCCAGGCCGGCTGTCAGGTCGTCCTGGCCGAAGATGGCTTTGATGCCCTGGCCAAGATTGCCGATCATCAGCCCAACGTGATCTTCTGCGACATCATGATGCCGCGCCTCGATGGTTATCAAACCTGTTCGCTGATCAAGAAAAATGCCCGCTTCAAAGCGACACCGGTGATCATGCTGTCCTCCAAGGATGGCCTGTTTGACCGGGCGCGCGGGCGCATGGTCGGTTCCGACCAGTACCTGACCAAGCCTTTTACCAAAGACAGCCTGCTGCAAACGGTCGCGACCTTTGCCTTGCCGGCCGAATCAGAAACCAACTTGTAGTCCAGGGAGCAAAGATGCCCGTCAAGAACATCCTCGTTGTCGACGATTCCCCAACCGAACGCTTTTTTGTTGTCGATCTGTTGACCAAGGCCGGTTACCAGGTGAGCACCGCCGAGAATGGTGAAGAAGGCATTGCCAAGGCCAAGGCCGGCAAGCCCGACCTGATCCTGATGGATGTCGTGATGCCCGGGCTGAACGGCTATCAGGCAACCCGTACCCTGACGCGCGACGAAGAAACCAAGGGCATTCCGGTCATCGTCTGTACCTCGAAGGGGCAGGAAACCGACAAGATCTGGGGTTTGCGTCAAGGCGCCGTCGACTATCTCGTCAAGCCGCTCAATCCGGAAGAACTGTTGCAGCGCGTCGCCGCCATTCCCTGATCCGTATGGCCAAAAAAACAAGTCTTCGCGATTTTCAGACCTACCTTGCCGGGCGTCTGAAAACAGCGGCGCTGGGCAAGGGGGGCGCTTCGTGGCTGGGTATCCAGGCCGGTGAAGACTCTTGGCTGGTCGACCTCTCCGATAGCGGCGAAATCGTTCAGGCACCACAGTTGACCAGCGTGCCGCTGGCCCGGCCATGGTTCGCCGGCATCGCGAATATTCGCGGCAACCTGCATGCCGTGACCGATTTTTCGTTGTTTTGTGGTGGTCAACCGACGCCGCAAAACGCCAGCACGCGTTTGCTGCTGGTCGGTGTCAAGCATGGCTCGAATGCGGCGCTGCTCGTTTCGCGCATGCTCGGCCTGAAGAATCCGGAAGATTTCACCCCGGCGCCAGCCGACAGCAAGCTGCCGGGCTGGGCTGCAGCGTCTTACACCGATCGTCAGGGCAAGGTCTGGCACAAGCTGTCCGTGCGTGATCTGCTGGTCGACCAAGATTTCATGAATATCGGGGCTTGATCGGGGAGTGCCCCGAACCCCTAGCGGAGGAATTCCATGGCTTTCAGCTTCAAACTTCCTAAATTCGGCGCTGGTGCCAAGTCGTCATCACCAATGACGGTCTTGACCGGCATGACAGAAGGTGCAGCCGCATCTGCCGGGAAGTCGCTGTTGCCGGAGTTTCTCGCGCAACAGCCGGTAATCCAGCAAATGAAGATCCTGGGCGGCGTCTTCGTCACCCTCTTCGTGCTGATTGCTGCCCTGGTCTTCCACGACAATCGCGAATCGACCAACGGTACCGCGTACATCGCGGCATCCGGCGAAATGCGCATGCTGTCGCAACGTCTCGCGAAAGCATCGTCGCTGGCCCTGCAGGGTAACCAGGTAGCTTTCAAGCAGCTCAAGGAGTCGCGCGATACCTTCGCCCTGCTGCTTGATCGCCTGAGCAACGGTGGTGAAGTGGGCGGTGTCGACGTGCCGGCCTCGCCGGGTGAGGTTTCCACCCAGTTGGCCGCGCTGACCGAGCGCTGGGCGATGACCGACAAGGATGCGATGACCGTGGTTGCCCAGGAGAAGACCCTGGTCGAGCTCGGCAAGAACGTTGCCACCATCGACAACAAAAATGCCGTGATGCTTGAGTTGACCGAGCAGCTGGCCGCCCTGAAGCTGCAGTCGGGCGGCTCGGCGCGGGAAATTGCTGCCGCCAACCAGCTGGTGATGTTGACGCAGCGGATCGCCAAGAACGCTTCGGCGCTGCTGGTCGGTGACGAAATCAACCCGGAAGTGGCCTTCCTGCTCGGCAAGGACACCAACGGCTTCCGCGACTTGCTGGTCGGCTTGAGCAAGGGCAATGAAATGCTGCGCCTGACCGCCAGCAACGATGCCGCGAGCAAGGAAAAGCTGGCCGATCTGGATGCCGCCTTCAAGGAATACCAGTCGGCGATTGGCAACATTCTCGGCAACATGCAGCCGCTGGTGCTTTCCAAGCAGGCTGGCGCACGCATTTTCCGCGAGAGTGAGGACCTGCTGAAGGCAACCGACGATCTGGCGCTCGGCTATCAGGCGACGCTGTCGGAACGTGGCCTGTACATCTTCCTGGTGATCGTCATGACTCTGCTGGCGCTGGGTGCGCTGGCCCTGCTTGCCAAGATCTATCTCGAAGATACCGGCCGCCGCGCGCTCGAAGCCGAACATCAGCGTCAGGCTTCGGAAATGACCAATCGCGAGAACCAGGACGCCATTCTGCGTCTGATGAACGAACTGGGCGACCTCGCCGACGGCGACCTGACCGTGACCGCGACGGTGAGCGAAAACATTACCGGCGCCATTGCCGACTCGATCAACTACACGATTGAAGAACTGCGCGTGCTGGTCGGCCGGATCAATGACGCGGCCAACCGGGTGACGGCAGCAACCGAAATCGCCCGTCTGACCTCCGCCGAGCTGCTCACCGCTGCCGAACGTCAATCGAGCGAAATTCAGGAAGTCGGCCAGTCCGCGCTGGCCATGGCGCGTTCGATGAACCAGGTGTCCGGCGATGCAACGCAGTCGGCCCAGGTGGCGCGCCAGTCGCTGATGGCTGCTGAAAAGGGTACGCAGGCCGTACATGACTCGATCAAGGGCATGAACGAAATTCGCAACCAGATTCAGGAAACCTCGAAGCGCATCAAGCGCCTCGGCGAAAGCTCGCAGGAAATTGGCGAAATCGTGGAACTGATTTCCGACATTACCGAACAGACCAACGTGCTGGCGCTGAACGCCGCCATCCAGGCCGCTTCGGCCGGTGATGCCGGGCGCGGCTTTACCGTGGTTGCGGAAGAAGTGCAGCGACTGGCCGAACGCTCGGCCGAAGCAACCAAACAGATCGGCGCGATCGTGAAGACCATTCAGACCGATACGCAGGATGCCGTGTCCGCCATGGAACAATCGACGCAGGGTGTGGTCGAGGGGGCCAAGCTGTCCGACGCGGCCGGTCAGGCACTGACCGAGATTTCGCAGGTGTCGCGCGATCTGGCCGACCTGATTCAGAACATTTCGACCTCGACGCAAGCCCAGGCCGACTCCGCTACCCAGGTGGCGACGCTGATGCAGGACATTCTGCGCGTTACCGAGCAGACGACGGCCGGTACGCAGCGTACCGCGGAGGCGGTGGATGAGCTGACCGCCCTGGCTTCCGAACTGAAGGGTTCGGTTGCCGGCTTCAAGGTGGACTGACCGAAATCGATCACGAGAGACTATGAGCGCCGCAACTGAATTTGATTTGGCCCCACTGACATGGGTCAAGAGCGAGATCGATCTGGCGCTGGAGCGTGCCGAAGAGGCGCTGACCCAGTACGAATCGGTTGCGGATAACACCCAGTTCAAGTTTTGCCGCACGCACGTGCACCAGGTGCATGGTGCCCTGTCTATCGTCGGTCTGGATGGGGTGACGCAGATTACCGAGTCGCTTGAGGCGGCTCTGCTTGCCCTTGAAGAGGGCAACCTGGCCGCCGACGGCGAGACCGTTCCCGTCCTGCGCCAGGCGATGCAGGCGATTCGCCAATATCTCGACGAATTGATGGCTGGCGAACCGAACCAGCCGCTGCGCCTGTTGCCGGCCCACCTGGCGCTGGCCGGTCTGCGCGGTACGGGACGCGCGCAGCCGAGTGACCTGTTTTTCCCCGATCTGTCGTTGCGTCCGCCCAAACGTGCGGAAGCCGTAGCGCCGCTCAGCCCGGAAGTGCTGCAGCGCGTGCTCAAGGCTGAGCGCATGCGTTACGAAAAGGGTTTGCTCAGCTGGCTGACCAAGCCGGCCGAGGCCGAAGCCGGTCGCCAGTTGATGCTCGATGCCCTGGCCCGTATCGAGGCAACCCAGGATACGCCAGCCGCCCGTTCCTTCTGGTGGGCGGCGCAGGCCTTTGTCGAGGCGCTGGCTGATCCCGGTATCAGCACCTCCGCCGGCATCAATCAGGTCAGTTCGCGAATCGACCTGCAGATCCGTCGCCTGCTGGAAGGTTCCAGCAACGTTGCCGAGCGTCTGATGCGCGAGGCGCTCTATCACGTCGCCCAGGCGCCGGCCGAACTCAAGCCGCTGATTGCCCAGGTACAAAGCACCTTTGAACTGCCGGCCCTGGTGCCGCCGGTTGTCGCCGATGCCAGCCAGCAACCGCGCGATGCCGTCCTGCGTCGTCTGCGCGAAGCCCTGGCAAGCACGGAAGAGCTCTGGAACAAGGTATGTTCCGGGGGAACAGCCAGCCTGGCCGGCTTTGCCGAGCACGCCCGAGCCATTGGCGGGCTGACCGAGGAGATTGGCTTGACCGATCTCAAGCGGCTCGGCCAGGGCCTGGCGGCAATTGCCAACTGGTTGCAGGAAGACTCCACTCGCTATAGCGACACTGTTGCGATGGAGGTTGCAACCTCCATCCTGCTGCTGCAGAACGCGCAGGAAAATTTCAAGCGTCTGGGTACCGATTTCGCGCAGCAGGTCGACCTCATGGTCGCCCGCCTCTATGCCTGCATCGCCGGCCGTCCGGCGGCGGCCGACGAGGAAATTCCGCTGCTCGACGAGATGACCCGGCGCGCCCAGGAAAAGCTCCTGATCAGTCAGGTCGCGCGCGAGATCCAGAACAATCTGGCGCAGGTCGAACAGGCACTCGATGCCTTCTTCCGTGACCCGGCCAAGGCCCACGACCTCTCCGGCCTGAATGGCCAGATCAAGCAGATCGGTGGCGCACTGGCGATGCTTGGTCACATGGGCGCCGCCGCCAGCCTGAAGGATTGTGGCGAACGTATCCAGCGTTTTGCCGATCCCGACTACACGCCGCAGGCGGATGATTTCGAGGCGGTTGCCCAACAGTTGTCGCAGCTTGGTTTCTTTGTCGATGCCTTGCCCAGCGGTGAAAAGGATTTCGAATCCTTCATCCGGCGTCTGCACGGCGAAGAGCCGGTACGCGACGAGGACAGCGATCTTGTTGCGGAAGCCGTTTCGGCGCCCAGCGTCGAAACCCAGCTCGCCCAGCAGGCCCGCGAAACACACGCCCTGGTCGAAGCCCTCAAGGATGCGCCGGAAGACAGCCGGCTGCAGGCCGAACTCAAGCAGAACCTACAGTCCATCCAGAAGGATGCCGATCTGGTGGCCGATCATGCTCTCGGCGAAACCGCCAAGGCGGCGCTGGAAGCACTGCAGAGCGGCGATGTCGCCAGTGTCGATGTCGATGCCGCGCTTTCCGGCCTCAAACCGCAGTTGACCGAGGCGCCGCAGCCGTCGGCTGCGACCTTGCTGCTCGCCCAGTCGAGCCACGAAGAGATTGATGCCGAACTGCTGGCGATCTTCCTTGAAGAAGCCGGCGAAGTGCTGGCAACGATCAGCGAGCAGTCGGCCCTGCTTGCTGCCGAGCCGCATAACGTCGAGGCCCTGACCACCATCCGCCGTTCGGTGCACACCCTGAAGGGTAGTGGCCGCATGGTCGGCTTGCGCGATCTGGGCGAGACGGCCTGGGAACTCGAACAGACGCTCAATCTGTGGTTGCGCCAGGATCTGGCGGCCAATCCGGAACTGCTGGCGATGATCGCCAGTGGCCATGCGCTGTTTGCCGAGTGGGTCAAGCACCTGGAAAGCGGTGATGGCCTGGCGCCTGACCCGAGCGAGCTGGTCGCGCAGGCGATTCGCTTGCGTGGCGTCGAGACCCTGCCGGAAGTCGCGCCGCTGGCAGCGCCTGTGCCGGAACCTGAGGTCGTTGCACCGCCCGAGCCCGATCCGGATGAGCAATTCGTCAGCACGCTGATCGCGATGCCCTTGCCGGAAGCCGAGGAAGACGTAACGTCCATCGTGCTCGACCTGCCGCTGCTGGATGTTGATGCCGCAGAGGACGTCCTCGAATTGCCGGAAATTCCCGAACTCTCGGATATGCCCGCGCTGTCGGATATCCCTGCTCAGGAAGAGGTGCCGGCCGAACCTGAAGACATTGAGGAAGCCGAAGAAATCGTCGCGCCGGAAGAAGAGATCATCTTCTCCGACGCCGAAGAAATGCTGCTCGACGAAGCGCCACGGTCAACGCCGGAAAATGAGGCAATTCCGTCTGCCCCCCCGGCTTCGCCAACCCTCTACGACATCTTCCGTGAAGAAGCGCGCGGTCATCTGCAGACCCTGCTCGACAGCTACGCACAACTGGAGGCTGCTCCCGCCGGACCGACCACCTTCGAGATGACACGGGCGGCGCATACGCTCGGCGGCATTGCCGCCACGGTCGGCCTGATGCCCTTGCATCACCTGTCGATTGCACTCGAACATGCCCTGCTGCGGCGCGATGGCTCGGCCCACCCGGCCAGCATCGAAGGTCTGGAAACCGTACGCCAGAGCATCATCACGCTCGAAGAAATGTTTGTTGCGCTGGCTGATCAGTTGCCGCCGGCCGAGCAGCCGCAACTGATTGCGGCGCTGGATGAAATCTACCAGCCGGCCCCGGTCGTTGAAGAAGCCCCCGAGCCGGTGGCGCCGATCAGCGCCGAAATCATTCCGCTGCATGCTGTGGCCGAGCCGGTCGAAGCCTTGCCGGAAGCGCCGGTACGCGAACTGCCGCAACTCACCGACGAGCTGGACGAGCAATTGCTCCCCATCTTCCTCGAAGAGGCGGCCGACCAACTGCGCGACCTGACCAGCCAGCTGCGTGCCTGGCGTGCCGAACCGGCCGCCGAAGCACCGCCGCATGCGATTGCCCGCCTGCTCCACACCTTCAAGGGCAACGCGCGGATGGCCGGCGCGATGAATCTTGGCGAATTGACCCACCTGCTGGAAACGCGCTTCCAGGATCTGCTGCGTTCCGGCCAGCCGTCATCGGCTTTCATCGATGAAATCGAGAACGGCTGCGACACGCTGGAACAGGCCGTCGAGTTGCTGCGTTCCGGTCCGCCGGAAGAAATTGCCGCTGCCGAGACGTCGACCGCGACGGCGGATATCGTTCAGCACCCGGCCGCCGTGCATGCGCCGGCCGCCGAGACCGACGCCGAGCATGAGCATGGCCAGCGTGCCACGTTGCGCGTGCGCGCCGACCTGATTGACCGCCTGGTCAACGAAGCCGGCGAATTGTCGATCGCCCGCGCCCGGATCGAAGGCGAAATGCGCAGCCTGAAGGGCTCGCTGCTCGAACTGACCGAAAACGTCATTCGCCTGCGTCGCCAGTTGCGCGAGATCGAAATCCAGGCCGAAGGCCAGATCCAGGCGCGCGTTGCCAGCACGCCGGAAGGCGAGGCCCAGTTCGACCCGCTCGAACTCGACCGCTTCACGCGCTTCCAGGAACTGACCCGCTTCATGGCCGAGTCGGTCAACGACGTCGCGACCGTGCAGCAGAATCTGCTCAAGAACCTCGATGACGCCAACGCCGCGATCCTTGCCCAGTCACGTCTGAACCGCAGCCTGCAACAGGAACTGATGGGCGTGCGCATGATTCCGTTCGCCAGCCAGACCGAGCGTCTCTACCGCATCGTGCGGCAGACCGCGAAGGACGTCGGCAAGCGCGCCAATCTCGACATCGTCGGCGGTCAGGTTGAAATGGACCGCTCGGTGCTCGACAAGATGCTGGCGCCGCTCGAACACATGCTGCGCAACGCCGTGACGCACGGCGTCGAGTCGCTCGAAGCACGCCAGGCCGCCGGCAAGTCCGACGTCGGTGAAATCACCGTTGCGCTGGCCCAGGAAGGCAATGAAATCATCCTGACCATGGCCGATGACGGCAAGGGTCTGGATGCCGCACGCATCCGTGCCCGCGCCGAGGCGCTCGGCCTGCTCCAGCCCGGCCAGACGGTCGACGACGCAACTTTGTACGATTTCATCTTCCAGCCCGGTTTCTCGACCGCCGAAGAACTGACCCAGGTTTCCGGGCGCGGCGTTGGCATGGACGTGGTCAAGACAGAAGTCGGCGAACTCGGCGGGCGGATTGAAATTTCCTCGCAGCCGGGCGTCGGGACGACTTTCCGCCTTTACCTGCCGCTGACGCTGGCCGTGACGCAAACCCTGCTGGTTCGCGCCGGCGCCCAGCAATATGCGGTGCCGTCGACGATGATCGAACAGGTGCTGGAACTCAAGGACAAGGCGCTCGCCATCCTGCGCGACAAGGGCGCTGCCGAATGGCAGGGCAACCGTTATCCGCTGCATTACCTGTCGCACCTGCTCGGCAATGCCGATGCGGTGCCGGAAGCGCATCGCCGCTACTGGGTGCTGTTGCTGCGTTCCGGTACGCAGCGCGTGGCCGTGCTGATTGACGAAATGAAGGGCAACCAGGAAGTCGTCGTCAAGAACATCGGCAGCCAGCTTGCTCGGGTTGTCGGTATTGCCGGTGCGACGGTGCTGGCCGATGGCCAGGTCGTGCTGATCCTCAATCCGGTGGCGCTGGCCAGCCGTCTGGTCACTGCCAGCAGCGCTCCTTCGACCGTGCCGGTCGCGGCCGAGCCGGAAGCCGGTGCCAAGCGCGTGCCGACCATCATGGTGGTCGACGATTCGCTGACCGTGCGCAAGATCACCAGCCGCCTGCTCAATCGCGAAGGCTACCAGGTGGTCCTCGCCAAGGACGGCGTCGATGCGCTTGAGCAACTGATCGACGTGCTGCCGGACGTCATCCTGTCCGACATCGAGATGCCGCGCATGGACGGTTTCGACCTGCTGCGCAACATCCGCGCCGACGACCGCCTGAAGCAGCTGCCGGTGATCATGATCACCTCGCGGACTGCCGACAAGCACCGCAATTACGCCGAGTCGATCGGCGCCAACAACTATCTTGGCAAGCCCTACGACGAAGACGAACTGCTCGGCCTGATCGCCGGCTACGTCGGCGCCGGCAAGGCTTAAACCGACGTTTTGACGATCGCGTAACGGGCCAGGGTTTGTTCCCTGGCCCGGGCGTGATCGACGACAGGCGCCGGGTAGTCGCGCCCGATCACCACGCCCAGGCTTTCCTGCTCGAGCCGCCCCATCAGCCACGGCGCGTGGATGTACTTGTTGCTGACGGCGGCGAGTTCCGGCACATAGCGGCGGATGAACTTGCCGTCCGGGTCGAATTTCTCCGACTGGGTGACCGGATTGAAAATGCGGAAGTAAGGCTGCGCGTCGCAACCGCTCGACGCCGCCCACTGCCAGCCGCCGTTGTTGGCCGAGAGATCGAAGTCGTTGAGCTTTTCGGCAAAGTAGCGCTCGCCGAGCCGCCAGTCGAGGCCGAGATCCTTGCTCAGAAACGAGGCGACGACCATGCGCAGCCGGTTATGCATCCAGCCGCTGTAATTGAGCTGACGCATCGCCGCATCGACCAGCGGATAACCGGTCCGGCCTTCGCACCAGGCGGCGAAGCCGGCCGGCCAGTCGGCCCAGGTGATGGCATCGTAGGCTGGCTTGAAGGCGTGGCCGACGACGTGCGGAAAGCGGTCGAGGATCATGAAATAGAAATCGCGCCAGATCAGCTCGCTGAGCCAGACATCGGCTTGTTGCGCGAGCGCGGTACGGACCAGTTCGCGGATGGAAATGGTGCCGAAACGCAGGTGGACCGACAGGTAGGACACGCCTTTCACGGCAGGGAAGTCGCGCAGCGCGCCGTAGCGAGTGATGCGGCCGGCGCGGAAATCATCCCACAGCGCCCGTGCGCCGGACATGCCGGGGCGGATGCCGACGGCGGCCAGGTCGGTCGCGCTGAAACCGATTTCCGCCAGGGGCGGCACGCCGCTCAGGCCGCTATCGGTCAACGCGCCGGCACAGGCAAAAATGCCGTGGTCGGCCGCAGTCAGGCGTTTCAGCCAAGCATTCTTGTAGGGGGTGAAGACTGAAAACGGCTTGCCGGCCTGGGTCAGCACTTCGTCGCCATCGAAGATCGCCTGGTCCTTGCAGGCATGGAAGGCAATGCCTTGCGTCTGCAGGCGGGCGGCGACCGCGGCATCGCGCTCTTTCGCGGCCGGTTCGTAATCGCGGTTGGCAAAAACGGCCGTGACGCCGAGTTGACCGGCGAGCCGCGGGATTTCCTCGCTCGCCTTGCCGTGCCGGACGATCAGGCCACCGCCACGGGCGCGCAGGGCGGCATCGAGCTCCTGCAACGAGGCATGGATGAAATCGACGCGTCTGTCCTGGCGCGTCGGCAGGGCGTCGAGAATGTCGGTGTCGAAAACAAAGGCGCAATAAACCTGCGGCGCTGCGGCAATTGCCGCGGCAAGGGCGGCGTGGTCATGGTCGCGCAGGTCGCGGCGGAACCAGACAAGGGCTTTGGATGCGTTCATGCCTTGCTTGTACCTGTTTCGTGCCGGAAATTCCAGTCGTCCCGGTTAACAAAAAAGGGCCGGATCGCTCCGGCCCCGCTTGGCTGCTGTTTCGCTCAGGGCAGCGTGTAGCTGCTCAGCGCCTGCGGCAGGCGGAACAGCCAGAGGCGGGTCGGGCGCTCGCTGTCGCTGCCGCGCGTCACCCGTCCGCTCACCGCGCCGGTCGCGCAATTACCGTCGTTTACGATGCCGCCATTGATGTCGACCGTGCAGGACGTGATGTCGCCGGCAACGGTCTGGCCAGTGCTGTCAATCAGGATGGTGCGCAGGCCGAAATCGTTGTCGTTGATCAGGGCGATGGTGTTGCCATTGACCAGGGCGAGGCCTTCCGCCTTTTCGGCGCTCCAGCCCAGCGCATTGAGATCGAGCAGCACGGTCTTCTTCAGCTTGACCACGGTGGACCACGGATGCGGCGTCACCGTGCTGCCGTCGATGCTGTTCTTTTCCAGTTCGATGCCGTCACTGGCGATGTCGGTGACGTTGCTCGGGATTTCGACCAGCATGACAAAGTTGCGCACCTTGCCGGCGCTGTCGGCGCCCTGCTCGATGACCAGGAACTTGCCGTTGGGCAGGGCAAGCAGATCGCCGAGCTTGGCGCTGCCGGTGCGGTTGCGGTCCCATTTTTCGCCGTTGGCGCTCAGTGGATAGTTGAGCGGATAGGCGTAGAGCTTCGATGTGCCGGTCGTCGGGTTGAACTCCAGCCAGCGGGCAAACTGGGCGAAGTCCTTGAGCTTGACCTTGTCGGTGGTTTTGCTGTCCTGGTCGAGGTCGGAGACATCGGTCGTCTCGACCGACTTGCCGCTGCCGTCGAAAGGCTCGA
Source organism: Quatrionicoccus australiensis (assembly GCF_020510525.1). Classification (NCBI taxonomy): domain Bacteria; kingdom Pseudomonadati; phylum Pseudomonadota; class Betaproteobacteria; order Rhodocyclales; family Azonexaceae; genus Quatrionicoccus; species Quatrionicoccus australiensis. The sequence goes on along the minus strand of NZ_CP075188.1, from coordinate 3,887,027 downwards.
TCGGGCTTTGCAGGAAGCCATGCAGGACGCCGCTGCTGCTCATCGCCAGGCCTTCCATGCCACGGTTGGCGCGGCGGTACTTGAGAACTTCCGGCAAGTCGCCGGCAGCGCTGCCTGGCTGGAATCTGGCGAGGATGACGCCGGTCTTGGCATCGATCTTGACGATGAAGGGACCGTATTCGTCGGAGGTCCAGAAGACCTTGTTGGCCGCGTCATAGACCAGGCTTTCCGGGTCCAGGCCATGGCTGTCGAAGTTGGCCTTGGCGGCATCGAATTTCAGTTCGTCGGTGAGCGGGATTTCGCCGCTGCTGCCGGTGGTGCCGGCGGGCAGCGGGCGGCCGCTGATCCTGTTTGTTGCATCGGACTTGATGGGGAGCAGCGACTTGAGCACGGCGCCTTTCTTGCCGATCGAGATCAGGCCGATCGACGGCGTGAAGGAAGGGGCCGGGAACATCTTGCTGATGCTGCTGACCGAGGTGTTGCCGGGTACCGGGGCGAGCGGGCTGTCGCCGTTCGGGCCGCGGTCGGTAATCGCATAGAACTCAAGGTCGCCGTTGGCGGCCGTACCTTTGAAAGTGAGTCCGGAGCCGACAGCGGGAAAGAAGCCCTTGGCGAAATCCTTGCCGGCGGCGACATTGACGCCTTCGTAAGGGATGAATAGCGAGCTGTCGGCATCAAGCGTGTACTTGGTGATCGCCACCTCGCCGCCGGCCGAGGCCTGGTTCAGCTTGGTGGTTTCAGTCTCGCCGAGAACGCTGGCCAGGCTACCTTCGAAATGATCCTTGGCCAGCGTGCGGCGGGCATCGCTTGGCGTGCGCGCGCTATACGGATTGCCAAAGGCGTCGCTGAGTGCGGGCAGTGCTGCGCCCAGGGCGGTGTCGAAGCTGGCGGCGCTTTGCGCGAAATCGAGGGTGGCACCGGCCAGGGCGCTGGCGACGGCGGCGGTGATGCGGATGCCATTGGCCGGATTGTCGTCATCGTCGAGCGATTGCAGGAAGAGCAGGCGGTTGTTGACCTTGTCATCGCTACCGGTCCACGTCGCAATATTGGCCAATTCGAGTGGCGTTACCGTGGCGCTGCAAGCGCTGCTGCCGAGCAGGATGCCGCCGATCCGGAAACTGACCTGGTCGCCCGGCGAGCAGGCAAAAACACCGGCGCTGTCGGTGGTGCCGGATTTGCCGGAAGGCGTCGCCGAGTACGCCACACCTTCGACGGCCGAATCGACCAGCCGGCCCGACGAGCCGGAACTGCCGCCGCCGTCGAAGCAGCCGGCCAGGCTGCAGGCTGCCGCAACGGCCAGCACGCTGATTTTCTTGTTCATCATTTGCCCTGAAATATCGAAAAGGCGAACGGCGCGCAGCGCAGGCGTTCGCAGGTTGGAGGAGGATGCCGGGGGTGGGCTGCGTCATTACGCTGCCATATCGGGATTATCCGATGCGGCCGATGACAGGCTTGTGACAGGGGGCGTCGGCCGATTGCGCCCGACGCATGGCGGGTGGGCGAAGTGCAGGCAAAGCCGGTAGCCGGTCGATTTTTCCATTAAAATCGCGGCCATGAACAGCGTCAATTTGACTGATAACTTCCTGATCGCCATGCCGGCGCTGGAAGACCCCTATTTCGCGCACGCCCTCGTCTATATCTGCGAACACAACGAGAAGGGCGCGCTGGGCGTGATCGTCAATCGTCCGATCGACATGGACCTGGCCGGGCTGTTCGAGAAAATCGACATCAAGCTCGACGCCGAAGGCATTGCCGGACATCCGGTCTATTTCGGTGGCCCGGTGCAGCTCGATCGCGGCTTCGTGCTGCATCGTCCGGTCGGGCAGTGGCAATCGACGCTTGCCGTCAACGAGGAAGTCGGCCTGACCAGTTCGCGCGACGTGCTGGCGGCGGTGGCCAGTGATGGCCTGCCTTCCGAAATCATCGTCACCCTCGGCTATGCCGGCTGGGATGCCGGCCAGCTCGAGGCGGAATTGGCCCAGAATTCATGGTTGACCGTGCCGGCCAAGGCCAGCATCCTGTTCGACCTGCCGCCGGAAGAGCGTCTGCCCGCGGCGATGCAGAAGCTGGGTATCAGCTTCACGCAGCTCTCCGACGTGGCCGGGCACGCCTAGGTGGGTACTGTCCTCGCCTTTGATTTCGGTGAAAAGCGCATCGGTGTGGCGACCGGCGAAACCCTGCTCGGTACGGCGCATCCGCTGACCACCATCCATGCCGAATCGAACGACGACCGCTTCGCCGCGATCGCCAAACTGGTTGCCGAATGGCAGCCGGAACAGCTGGTGGTCGGCCTGCCGACGCACGCCGACGGCACGCCGCACGAAATGACCCGCCTGGCCACCAAGTTTGCCGAGCGCCTCAAGCGCCGCTACAACATCCCGGTCGGCTTTGCCGACGAGCGCCTGACTTCGCTCGATGCCGAAGCCCGCTTGCGCGAAACCGGCCGCAACAGCAAGTCCGCCAAGCCGCTGCTTGACGCCGTGGCAGCCCAACTCATTCTCCAAACCTGGTTTGAAAGTCCGCATGTCCCAACAACTTGATTCCCTGCCCGACGCCGAGGCACAGTGCCGCCAGCTGGCCGAACTGATCCGGCCGCAGCTGCACAAGAATCCGGCTCTGGTCGGCATTTACAGCGGCGGCGCCTGGATCGCCGAGCGCCTGAAGGAACTGCTTGGCCTGCCGGAAGAAATCGGCATGATCGACGTTTCCTTCTACCGCGACGACTTCGCCGAAAAAGGCCTGCATCCGCAGTGTCGACCGACGCTGATTCCCTTCGATGTCGAAGGGCGCCACCTGATCCTGGTCGATGACGTGCTCTACACCGGGCGCACGACGCGCGCTGCGATCAACGAGCTGTTCGACTACGGTCGCCCGGCCTCGGTGGCGCTGGCTGTGCTCGCCGACCGCGGTGGCCGCGAACTGCCGGTGGCGCCGACCTGGGGTGTCTGGGACGTGACTTTGCAGGATGGTCAGAATCTGGTTCTTGATCGCAACGCCAGCGGTCAACTCGCCTGGAGGCTGGAAAATGTATAACCCGCAGTTGAACAAGAACGGCGAGCTCGCCCACCTGTTGTCGATCGAGGGCCTGCCCAAGGCCATCCTCAACCAGATTCTCGATACCGCCGAATCCTTCATGGAAGTTTCGGCGCGCGAAGTGAAGAAGGTGCCGCTGCTGCGCGGCAAGAGCGTCTTCAACCTGTTCTTCGAGAACTCGACGCGTACCCGCACCACCTTCGAGATTGCCGCCAAGCGCCTGTCGGCTGACGTCATCAATCTCGACATCAACAAGTCGTCGGCGAGCAAGGGCGAGACCCTGCTCGACACCATCGACAACCTGTGTGCGATGCACGCCAACCTGTTCGTCGTGCGGCACGCCTCCTCCGGCGCACCCTACCTGATCGCCGAGCACCTGCAGCGCGTCGGGCGCGATGACATCCACGTCGTCAATGCCGGCGACGGGCGGCATGCGCATCCGACGCAGGGCCTGCTCGACATGTACACCATCCGCCATTACAAGAAGGACTTCACGCAGTTGCGTGTCGCCATCGTCGGCGACATCCTGCACTCGCGTGTCGCCCGCTCCGACATCCACGCCCTGACCACGCTCGGCGTGCCGGAAGTGCGTGCGATCGGTCCGGAAACGCTGCTCCCCAAATATATGGACAAGCTCGGCGTGCAGGTCTTCCACGACATGGAAGAAGGCCTCAAGGATTGCGACGTGGTGATCATGCTGCGCCTGCAGAACGAGCGCATGACCGGCGCGCTGCTGCCTTCGGCCGGCGAGTATTTCCGCCACTACGGCCTGACGCCGCAGAAGCTGGCGCGCGCCAAGCCGGACGCGATCGTCATGCACCCGGGGCCGATGAACCGCGGTGTCGAAATCCACTCGGCCGTGGCCGACGGTTCGCAGGCCGTGATCCTGCCCCAGGTCACTTTCGGTATTGCCGTGCGCATGGCCGTCATGAGCATCGTTGCGGGGAATTGAGATGAACACAGTCATTCTGAACGGCCGCATCATCGACCCGAAAAACGGTGTCGACCGTCTGGCCAGCCTTTACATTGCCGCTGGCAAGATCGCCGCAGTCGGCGATGCACCGGCCGGTTTCGTTGCCGATAAAAGTATCGACGCAACCGGCTGCATCGTCTGTCCCGGCCTGATCGACCTCGGTGCCCGCCTCAACAGTATTCAGGCCGAACTGGCGGCCGCCGTTGCCGGTGGCGTGACCTCGGTCGTCGTGCCGCCGGATGCCGATCCGCCGCTCGACGAGCCGGAACTGGCCGACCGTCTGGTACATCGCGGCGAGGAGATCGGCAAGGCGCGCATCCTGCCGCTCGGTGCCCTGACCCTGGGTTTGAATGGCGAACGCTTGGCCGAACTGGCCGGCCTGAAAAAGGCGGGCTGTGTGGCTTTCTCGCAGGCCAACAAGCCGGTGGTCGATACCGAGGCCCTGCTGCGCGCCATGGAATATGCCGCCACCTTCGGTTTTGCCGTCTGGCTGCAGCCGCAGGATTACTGGCTGTCGCGCAACGGTATCGCACATGAGGGCGAAGTCGCCAGCCGGCTCGGTCTGGCCGGCATTCCGGTCGCCGCCGAAACCATCGCGATTGCCACCATCGTTCAGCTGGTGCGCGACACCGGCTGTCGCGTCCATCTCACCCGACTTTCCTCGGCGGCCGGTGTTGCCCTGCTCACGGCGGCGCGTGACGAAGGCCTGCCGGTGACTTTCGACATCGGCATCCATCACCTGCTGCTGACCGAAAACGATATCGGTTTCTTCAACCCGCACGCCCGCTTCTGTCCGCCCCTGCGTGCCCAAAGCGATCGTCTGGCACTGTCGAATGCCGCCGCTGGCGGCCTGGCAGCGATCTGTTCCGACCATACGCCGGTCGGCGCTGATGACAAGCTGCTGCCCTTCGGTGAAGCCAAGCCGGGTGCGACCGGCCTCGAACTGCTGCTGCCGCTGACCCTGAAATGGGCCGAAGCCGCCGGTGTCCCGCTGTCCGCTGCGCTCGCCCGCATCACCTGTGCCCCGGCCGAAGTGCTGGGCCTGCCGCTCGGTCAGCTGGGCGTGGGCGCAACGGCGGATGTCTGCGTTTTCGATCCGGCCGCCAACTGGCTGGTGACGCCGGAAGCCCTGAAGAGCCGCGGCAAGAATTCGCCCTGGCTGGGTTACGCGATGAATGGGCAAGTCAGGGCTACCCTGGCCGAAGGGCGCCTGGTTTATACGGCGTAATGCCTGTGGCATTACAAAAATTGACAAATCAAGCACCTGTGTTTTTGTCGGTTGGTCACTAATATGTCATTTGCATTGCCACCTTGCGGCGGCGCTGCAAATGATGAAGATCAATCAAACGCTGACAATCACGGAGGTGAACATTCATGAAGCATGTTCTGTCGCTGATTCTTGCCGCACTGGCAAGCATCAATCTGGCCTTTGCCGCGGTCAATATCAATACCGCAACCCCGGAAGAACTCGATGCCGTCAAAGGTATCGGCCCCGGCAAGGCGCAGGCCATTGTCGATTACCGGACCAAGAACGGCCCATTCAAGAGCGTCGATGACCTCAAGGCCGTCAAGGGCTTCGGTGCCAAGACCCTGGACAAGCTGCGCAGCGAGTTGACGGTGGGTGGGGGTGAAGCGCCGGTGGCCCCCAAGGCCGCTGCGAAGGCTGTTCCACCGGCGCCCGCCGCAGCAGCACCCAAGCCTGCGGCACCGGTGAAGTAAAGTCGGGAAAGCAAGCGAAAAGCGGGCAATTGCCCGCTTTTTTGTTGCCTCAGATACCGCTGAGCGCGCTGATGCGTGCGCTATCGCTGCCGGTGACTTCGAGCACCTTGCGCCGCGAAGTCTGGCCGCTTTTCAGAATGACTGCCGATTTCGGCAGGTCGAGCACGTCGGCGAGAAAGCGAACCAGCGCTTCATTCGCCTTGCCATCCACCGGCGGCGCAGCGAGCCGGATCTTCAGTGCATCGCCGTGCAAGCCGGCGAATTCCGTCTTCTTGGCGCCCGGCTGGATATGCAGGGTCAGCGTGATGCGCCCGTCGCCAGTCAGCCGGAACCACTCGCTCACAGGACTCTCAGAACGACCTGCAAGAGCAGGATGGCAACCAGCGGCGACAGGTCGATGCCGGAAATCAGTGGCACGATGCGGCGGATCGGATCGAGCAGCGGCCGCGTCAGCTGATGGGCCGGTGCTGCGAACGGCGAGTAGGGGTTGATCCAGGAGAGCACGGCTTGCAGGATCAGGGTGCCGATCATGATGTAGACCGCCAGGCGGAGCAGGCTGCGCAGTGCGAACCAGAGTGCCATCAGGGCGAGCGCGCCGCCGTCGCTGCCCGGGTCGCGCCCCGAGATGGCGACAAGGAATATGGCGAGCAACAGTTGCAGGGCGAGTGCGGCAAGCAGGCTGGCCCAGTCGAAGCCGCCGATGCCGGGAATGATGCGGCGCAGCGGTTTGACTGCCCAGTTGGTCAGCGCAACGACGAAACTGCCGATCTGGCCGGCGAACGAAACGCGCATCGCCTGCATCATGAAGCGCAGCAGGAACAGCGTGCAGAAAAAACCGATAACGGTGTCGACCAGAAAGAGAAGGGCTTGCATCAATCGGCTCCGAGGATCTTGCCGAGTTCCTGGCCGCGAGCGGCGGCCGCCATGCAGCCGGCGACAATGCCTTCCTTGACGCCGGTATCCGCCATGACCTGCAGCGCGGCTGCGGTAGTGCCACCCTTGGAGGTCACGCGTTCGCGCAGCACGGATGCCGGCTCGACGGAGTTGGCGGCCAGCGCGGCGGCACCCTGGACTGTTTCGATGGCCAGCAGGCGGCCCTGTTCCGGCGTGAAGCCGAGGTCGGCGGCGGCCTGTTGCAGCGCTTCGATGAACAGGAAAACGTAGGCCGGGCCGCTGCCTGAAATGGCGGTGACACCGTCGATTTTTGCTTCGTCCTCGATCCAGACCGTGGTGCCGACGGTGCGCAAAACGCGGTCAGCGGTAGCGCGCTGCTCAGTGCTTACTTCCGGCCGGGCACACAGCCCGGTGATGCCGGCGCCGATCAGGGCCGGCGTGTTGGGCATGCAGCGGACGATCTGGCGATGGCCGCCCAGCCAGCGCGACAGGGCGGCCATGTCGAGGCCGGCGGCGATGCTGATGACCAGCGCGTTGCCCAGTTTGCCAACGAGCGGTGCAACGGCTTCCTTCATCTGCTGCGGCTTGACCGCGAGGACCAGCACGTCGCCAGCAGCGGTGAGCATTTCGGCCGATTCCAGGCAGTTGACCGCATAGCTTTGCGCCAGCCTGGCGCGCGCTTCGCTGCCCGGGTCGATGACCGTGATGTCAGCCGCGGCGAAGCCCTGCTTGAGCATGCCGCCGATCAGCGCGTTGGCCATGTTGCCGCCGCCAAGGAATGTAATCTTCATGTGTAGTTTCTCTCACCAAAAATGGCCGTGCCGACGCGGACGATGGTCGCACCTTCGGCAATGGCTGCTTCAAGATCGTGGGTCATGCCCATGGACAAGGTATCGAGCGGCAAACCGGCCGCCCGGATCGATTCGTAAATTTCCCGCAACTGGCGCAAAGGCGCACGCTGCGCAGCGGCATCGTCGGCCGGTTCGGGAATCGCCATCAGGCCACGCAGGCGCAGTTGCGGCAGGGCGGCGACGGCCTGGCACAGGGCGAGTGCTTCGGCGGGTGTGCAGCCGCTCTTGCTCGCTTCGCCGGAGACATTGACCTGGACGCACACCTGGAGCGGCGGCAAATCGGTCGGGCGTTGTGCTGACAGCCTTTCGGCGATTTTCAGGCGGTCGACCGAGTGCACCCAGGCAAAATGCTCGGCGACCAGGCGCGTCTTGTTGCTTTGCAGCGGGCCGATGAAATGCCACTCGAGATGGAGGTCGACCGTTGCGGCTGCCTTTTCGCAGCCTTCCTGGACATAGTTTTCGCCGAAGGCGGTCTGTCCGGCGGCAGCTGCGGCCAGTACGTCAGCGAGCGGCTTGGTCTTGCTGACCGCCAGCAGCGTGATGCTTTCCGGCGTCCGGCCGGCAGCGCTTGCCGCAGCGGCGATACGGGTCCGGACAGCTTGCAGGTTGGTGGCGATTGCGCTCATAATCCATTGGAATTGCGTCTGCCCCCAGTATACACGCGCCTTAAGGACGATCCGTATGGACATTACCGAACTGCTGGCCTTTGGTGTCAAGAACAAGGCCTCCGACCTCCACCTGTCGTCCGGCCTGCCGCCGATGATCCGCGTCCATGGCGACGTGCGCCGCATCAACCTGCCGGCGATGGAGCACAAGGATGTGCACGGCATGGTGTATGACATCATGAACGACGGTCAGCGCAAGATCTATGAAGAAACGCTGGAGTGCGATTTCTCCTTCGAAATTCCCAATCTGGCGCGATTCCGGGTCAATGCCTTCAACCAGCAACGCGGTGCCGGTGCCGTTTTCCGGACCATTCCGTCCAAGGTGCTGACGCTTGAAGAGCTGAACTGTCCGAAGATTTTCAAGGAAATTTCCGAGTACCCGCGCGGCATCGTGCTGGTTACCGGCCCGACCGGTTCAGGCAAGTCGACGACGCTGGCGGCGATGGTCAACCACGTCAATGAAAACGATTACGGCCATATCCTGACCGTCGAAGATCCGATCGAATTCGTGCACGAGGCAAAGAAATGCCTGATCAACCAGCGCGAGGTCGGGCCGCACACGCTGTCCTTCTCGAACGCCTTGCGCTCGGCGCTGCGCGAGGATCCGGACGTCATCCTGGTCGGCGAATTGCGTGACCTGGAAACCATCCGCCTGGCGCTGACCGCGGCCGAAACGGGTCACCTGGTGTTCGGCACCCTGCATACTTCTTCGGCCGCCAAGACGGTCGACCGTATCGTCGATGTGTTTCCTGCGGCGGAAAAGGAAATGGTCCGCTCGATGCTGTCCGAATCCCTGCGCGCCGTCATTTCGCAGACCCTGCTCAAGACCAAGGATGGCACCGGCCGCGTCGCGGCGCATGAAATCCTGATCGGTACGCCGGCCATCCGCAACCTGATTCGCGAGAACAAGGTGGCGCAGATGTATTCGGCGATCCAGACCGGCCAGAATTTCGGCATGCAGACGCTGGACCAGAATCTGCTCGACATGGTGCGGCGCAATATCGTCTCAAGCAATGAAGCACGCAACAAGGCAGCCAACAAGGATGCGTTCCCGGTCTGATCCGGTGCATTACAACTGAAAGGCAGGGAATGGAACGCGATCAGGCAATGAAATTCATGCACGACCTGCTGCGACTGATGTCGCAGAAAAAAGGGTCCGACTTGTTCATCACCGCCGGCTTTCCGCCGGCGATCAAGATCGACGGCAAGATCACGCCGGTCTCCAATCAGGTGCTGACGGCCTCGCATACCGCCGAGCTGGCGCGCTCGATCATGAACGACCGCCAGGCGGCCGAATTCGAAGCGAGCAAGGAGTGCAATTTCGCCATCTCGCCGACCGGCATCGGCCGTTTCCGGGTCAATGCACTGGTCCAGCAGGGGCGCGTCGGCGTTGTTTGCCGCACCATCAACATGAGCATTCCGACCCTGGACGAGCTGCAACTGCCGCCCGTGCTCAAGGATCTGGCGATGACCAAGCGCGGCCTGATCATCATGGTCGGCGGTACCGGTACCGGCAAATCGACGTCGCTGGCGGCGGTGGTCGATTACCGCAACGAGAACTCCTACGGTCACATCATCACCGTCGAGGATCCGATCGAATACGTGCACGAGCACAAGAACTGCATCATCACCCAGCGCGAAGTCGGGGTGGATACCGATGACTGGGGCCCGGCCCTGCGCAACACGCTGCGCCAGGCGCCGGACGTCATCATGATGGGCGAAATCCGCGATCGCAACACCATGGACTACGCCATCGCCTTCGCCGAAACCGGCCACCTCGCCCTGGCCACCCTGCACGCCAACAGCGCCAACCAGGCGATCGACCGGATCATCAACTTCTTCCCGGAAGAGCGCCGGCAGCAATTGCTGATGGACCTGTCGCTCAACCTGCGCGCCATGGTCTCGCAGCGACTGCTGCCCAAGAAGGACGGCAAGGGCCGCGTCGCCGCGGTCGAGATCCTGCTCAATTCGCCGCTGATTTCCGACCTCATCTTCAAGGGCGAGGTGCATGAAATCAAGGAAATCATGAAGAAGTCGCGCGAGCTCGGCATGCAGACCTTCGACCAGGCGCTGTTCGACCTCTACGAGGCCGGCAAGATCAGCTACGAGGATGCGCTGCGCAATGCCGATTCGCTGAACGACCTGCGTCTGCAGATCAAGCTGCTCGGCAAGGATGCCAAGGATCGCGACCTGACCAGCGGCCTCGGCCATCTCGATATTGTCTGACCCATTCCGGAGAACCTCATGCGCCGCCTGCTCAATTCGATTTTTGCCCTTTTTCTGCTGTTGACCGCTGCGCTGGCCCAGGCCGGGGCGCTGGATGCCATTTCGACCGGCGATGCCAGTGCCGGGGTCAAGGAAGCCCTGGCCAAGGGCGCCGATTACGCGGTTGCCTCGCTCGGCAAGGATGGCGGTTTCATGGGCAACAGCAAGGTCAAGATTCCGCTGCCCGGTTACCTGCAGAAGGCCGAGAAGGGGTTGCGCATGTTCGGCATGGGCAAACAGGCTGACCAACTGATCGAAACGATGAACCATGCGGCCGAGGATGCCGTGGCCGAAGCCAAGCCCATCCTCGTCGAGTCGATCAAGAAAATGAGCGTGCAGGACGCCAAGGGCATCCTGACCGGGGGCGAAGGCAGCGTCACGCAATACTTCAAGCGTACTTCCTCGACGCAGCTCAGCGAGAAGTTCATGCCCATCGTCAAGGCCTCGACCAGCAAGCTGAAGCTCGCCGACAAGTACAACCAGTTTGCCGGCAAGGCGGCGAGCAGCGGCCTGATCGACCAGAAGGATGCCGATCTTGACGGCTACGTCACGCAAAAGGCGATGGACGGCCTGTTCCTGATGATTGCCGAAGAGGAACAAAAGCTGCGTGCGAACCCGGTCGGTGCCGGCAGTGACCTGCTGAAGAAGGTGTTCGGCGCGCTGTAAACTCAAGTCGGGCGGTTCGGCGGTCGTTAGATAACTCAAGGAGTCCATCTGATGAAACTGAGCCGCCTCGAATCGACTACTCAGTCACCTGTTCGCGAAACCGGCGAGCGCGCGCGCCATGCCGCCGACGAGCAGGTGCGCCGGGTCGAAGCGGCCGAAGGCATCGAAGGTGATCGCCAGCGCAGCCTGCAACAGGAAATCGCCGAGGTTGATCCGCGTGCGATCGGGCCGTTTGAAGGTGGCGAACAGGTGCTGGCCGATGCGCGCGCGGTGGCGGCGCAGTTGAGCTTGCTCGGTGCTGCGGCTGACGAATTGCTGCGCCAGCCGGCGCAAACCCCGGAGTTTCACCAGGTAGACGACACCGCCTGAGCGTATTCAGCCGGTCGACGCCGGGCGCGGGGCAATTTTCAACCCTCCGCCGGCCTGGGTTAGAATTGGCCCATCGAATTCACAGGCGCCCCGCATCGTCGGGGCGCTGCCTTTTGCAGAGACATGTCCGGCCTCAATCCGCAGCAGCGCGAAGCAATTCATTACCTGGACGGCCCCTTGCTGGTGCTGGCCGGTGCCGGCTCGGGCAAGACGCGGGTCATCACGCAAAAGATTGCCTACCTGGTGCAGGACTGCGGTTACCAGCCGCGCAACGTGGCGGCGATCACCTTCACCAACAAGGCGGCGAAGGAAATGCAGGAACGCATCGGCAAGATCCTGTCGAAGCCGCAGGCCGACCAGCTGCAGATCTCCACTTTCCATTCGCTGGGCGTGCGCATCCTGCGCGAGGAAGCCAAGGCGCTCGGCTACAAGCCGCGTTTCTCGATCTTCGATTCGGCCGACTGTGCCGGCATCATCAGCGAAGTCGCCAAGACCGTGGACAAGGCGACGCTGCGCAACCTGCAGTCGATCATCTCGAACTGGAAGAACGCGCTGGTCTCGCCGGAAGCGGCCCGTCACCTGGCGCGCGACGAGCACGAAAAGCTCGCGGCACACGCCTTCCTGTCCTACGAGGCGACGCTCAAGGCCTACCAGGCGGTCGATTTCGACGACCTGATCGGCCTGCCGGTGAAGCTCTTCAACGAGCATCCGGAAATCGCCGACAAGTGGCAGAACCGCCTGCGCTACCTGCTGGTCGACGAGTACCAGGACACCAATGCCTGCCAATACCAGGTGCTCAAGCTGCTGACCGGCGTCCGCCAGCAATTCACCGCGGTCGGCGACGACGACCAGGCGATCTACGGCTGGCGCGGTGCCGATATCGAGAACCTGAAGAAGTTGCCGAACGAGTTTCCGGCCCTCAAGGTGATCAAGCTCGAACAGAATTACCGCTCGACGGTGCGCATCCTGAAGGCGGCCAACAACGTCATTGCAAACAACGAGAAGCTGTTCGACAAAAAGCTCTGGTCGGAGCTGGGTCTCGGCGAGCAGATCAGCGTCACCGCCTGCCGCGACAACGACGCCGAGGCCGAGGGCGTGGTCATGAAACTGCAGGCGCACCGCTTCGAGCACCGCGCCAAGTTCAAGGACTACGCCATCCTCTATCGCTCCAATCACCAGGCGCGCGGCTTCGAGGAATACCTGCGCGACCACCGTATTCCCTATCTGCTGTCAGGCGGCAAGTCCTTCTTCGACAAGGCCGAGATCAAGGACATCACCGCCTACCTGCGCCTGCTCACCAACGAGGACGACGATCCCGCCTTCATCCGCGCGGCGACGACGCCCAAGCGCGGCATCGGCGCGGCGACCCTGCAGGTGCTCGGCACCTACGCCGGCGAGCGCCATATCTCGCTGTTCCAGGCCGCCTTCGAAGAAGGCTTCGCGATGCGCGTCCAGGCGCGCCAGCTCGAGCCGCTGCTCGAGTTCTGCCAGTTCATCAACCGCACCCAGGAACGCGCGATACGCGAGCCGGCACAGCAGGTGCTGCCCGACCTGATCAAGGCAATCGACTACGAGACCTACCTCTACGACCAGGAAGAGGAGCGCACGGCGCAGACGCGCTGGGGCAATGTCTGCGAATTCGCCAACTGGCTCAACCGCAAGGGCGAGCAGGACGGCAAGACGCTGATCGACCTGACCCAGAGCATTGCCCTGATCAACATGCTCGACAAGCAGAACGACGAGGAGGTCGATGCCGTGCAGCTGTCGACCCTGCATGCGTCGAAGGGGCTGGAGTACAAGCATGTCTTCCTGGTCGGTGTCGAGGAAGGTATCCTGCCGCACCGCGAGTCGACCGATCCGACCAAGATCGAGGAAGAACGCCGTCTGATGTACGTCGGCATCACCCGTGCCCAGCACACGCTGAACATTTCCTGGTGCGAGCGGCGCAAGCAGGCGCGCGAGTTCGTGCCCTGCGAGCCGTCGCGCTTCATCGACGAAATGGGGCGCGACGACATCCGCTTTGCCGGCGGCAAGGCCGATACCCCGCCCGACAAGGCGACCGGCAATGCCCGGCTCGATGCGATGAAGGCGATGCTGGCCGGCAAACGCTGATTTTTGCCCTTTTCCAGCGGTCGACCGCTGCAGAACGGCAAAATCCGGACGTAAAAAAAGGAGGCCGCAGCCTCCTTTTTCATGGGTCTGAACCGGCTTACTTGGCCTTGCCCATGACGTATTCGACGACGTTCTTGATTTCCTCGTCGGACAGCGTGGCGCCGCCCTTGGCCGGCATGGCGTTCTTGCCGTTGGTGACGCTGTTGATCAGCGCAGCCTTGCCGGTCGCCAGGCGCGGTGCCCAGGCAGCCTTGTCATCGATCTTCGGTGCGCCGGCAGCGCCAGTGTTGTGGCAGGCGCCGCAAACGCTGTTGTAGATCGTCGCGCCATCGCGCGGGCCGCTGGCAGCGGCTGCTTCGGCCTTGGCCAGTTCGAACTTGGCGACCGGCTGGATGCGGACATCGGCTTCGTCATTGCCGCCGACGGCATCGGCCGCGGAGGTGGAGTTCTTGACGGTGAGCGGGTAGATGACTGCGATCAGGGCGACAGCAATACCGATCACTGCCCACATGATGCGCGTTGAAGAGTGCTTCTCGGCCATGCTGAATACCTCATTGCGGAAAAATAAAAGTGCGCAATTATAACGGCTTGAGTCCGATTTCCGGGCAAAAAAAAACCCCGCCAGCGGCGGGGTTGAAATTCTCGAAAGGGGGGATTTCGAGAGGAGGGGTTCAATGCACAACTGCAGTGTAATTTTTCCCCCGTCCTTCGTCTGTCGTCCTTTCGTAGCCTTGTGTAACCGAATGTGTTCATCGCGACGTCATTTTTGTTGCTGTTTCCGCCGCAATGCCGCTCAGTGCTCGATTCGGCAGATTTCGACGGCACTTTGCGGGATCTGGTAATCCGCTGCCAGTTCGATTCGTGCCATGTCTTCAATGACTTGCCCTTCGCTGACGGCGAAACGGCGGGCGCCGCTAAAGTCCTGCGGAATGCCAGCCCTGTCCTGGGTGATGCGATAGTGAATCTTGACCTGCATTTTGCTGTACTCCAATTATGTTTTTTGATCCTGCGCGCGGAGTATAGGCAAGACATGCCGCAGCGCAATATCGGTTTTCCACAGGTTGGAGACAGTGTGTCGTGAATTTCGGGTCAGCGTTTGGCGGCCGGCTTTTTGCCGCCAGTGGCCGGTCGACCGCTGCCGCGCCGGCCGCCTTTGGCCGGTGCATCGTCGAAGCCGACCCAGTTGCTCGGTACGCCCTTGCCGGCGCGGCCGCCCGGCACCTTGGGTTTTTTCGGCTTTTTGACCAGTTGACCGGCGCCGTTGGTCATCGGCACGCGGTGATCCGGCTCGAAACCGGGTTCCTCGTCGCGACTCAGCGTCTGCTTGGTCAGGGTTTCGATGGCGGCGAGCAGCGGTGCCTCGTCGGCGCAGACCAGCGAGATCGCCTCGCCGCTGGCGCCGGCCCGGCCGGTGCGGCCGATGCGATGGATGTAATCCTCGGCGACGATGGGCAGGTCGAAATTGATCACCTGCGGCAGGTCGTCGATATCGATACCGCGCGCCGCGACGTCGGTGGCGACGAGAATCTGCACCTCGCCTGCCTTGAAGCTGTCGAGCGCGCGCTGGCGGCTGGCCTGCGGCTTGTCGCCGTGGATCGCGTCGGCCGGGATCTTCTTGGCGAGCAGCGTGGCGACCAGTTCATCGGCGCCTTTTTTCGTTTTGACGAAGACCAGCACCTGGCCCCATTTGCGGTCCTTGAGCAGGCGCAGGAACAATTCCGGCTTGCGCTTCTTGTCGACCGGTACGACCCACTGCTTGACCGCCTTGACGGTGCTGTTGCGCGGGCTGACCTCGATCGACAGCGGATCGCGCAGGCGGCCCTTGGCCAGGCTGCGGATTTCGTCGGAGAAGGTGGCCGAGAAGAGCAGGGTCTGGCGCTGCTTGGGCAGCGCCGCGAAAACGGTGGACAGCTCCTGCGCAAAACCGAGGTCGAGCATGCGGTCGGCCTCGTCGAGGACCAGTGTCTGCACCTGCTTGAACTTCAGTGCGTTCTGGCGGAAGAGGTCGAGCAGGCGGCCGGGGGTGGCGACCAGCACATCGACACCGCGGCGCAGGCGCATCATCTGCGGGTTGATGCTGACGCCGCCGTAGGCCGCGTAGGTGCTGACCGGCAGATGTTCGCCGTACTGGCGGAAGCTGGCATGCACCTGCTCGGCCAGTTCGCGGGTCGGCACCAGGACGAGGGCGCGGATCGAATTGCTGGTGACCTTGTCTTCGGCCTCGCTCAGGCGCTGCAGGATGGGCAGCGCGAAGCCAGCCGTCTTGCCGGTGCCGGTCTGCGCCGCCGCCATCAGGTCGCGGCCGGCGAGCACGGCGGGAATGGCCTTTTCCTGGATCGGTGTCGGCGTCTTGTAGCCGAGCGTTTCAAGAGCCTGCAGGAGCGGGGCGGCGAGGCCGAGGGAGGCAAAGGTCATGGCGATGGCCGAAGGGGGAAAGGCGGGAGTTTACCTGCTTCCGCCGTCGCCGGCTTCAGACTGTCTTAATCGGCGAGTTCGATTTCGCCGCTGACCGTCGTGCTGACCTGGCTTTCGCCGGCTTCGATCGGGGCCGGTGCCACGGCGCTGGCCATTTCCATTTTGGCGGCGCGCAGCATCGGCATCGGTTGCGCGAAGCCGCTCTGCTGGATCGACAGGCGCTTGATGCGATAACTCTTGCCCAGCGTCTCGGCAATCACGGCGGCCCGGGCTTCGAAGGCGCGGATTGCGTCGCGTGTGACGCCGGCCTCGACTTCCTTGCGCGTGGCCGGCGACGGCATCTGGCTGACATTGCCGAGTGCCAGTTTCATCTGTTGCAGGCGCGCGAGCAGTTCCGAGATGGCGGCGCTGTCCTTCGATTCGAGCAGCAGATCGGCGCGCATCCGCCAGCCTTCGATGCGCCGGCCATTGCCGTAGATCGGGTAGGTGTTCTGGTTGCCGCTCTTGACGGTGACGCCGGTGGTCTTCTTGATCAGTTTCAGCGCCTCGTTGAGGTCACGATTGACCAGGCGCGCGACTTCGGCCGGATTGCCGGCATTGGCTTCGGCATACACCTGGGCCTGGATCAGGTCATTGGCGGCGGGGCGGCTCGCTTCGGCGGAAAGTTCGATCAAGGCGCCGGCATGGGCGAGCGGCAGGCTGCCGGCGAGCAGTGCAACAAGGGTGAAATGGCGGAAGGACATGGTGTTTCTCCTGATCAGCGGGTGCGTGCATTATCCGCGTCGCGACGCCGGGCGCAGCCGGCTGAATGTTAAGATTTGTTGCATGAACGAACTTGAAATCCTCGCCGAGCGACTCGGCACAAGCCTGCTGGCGCGCGGTGAATGGCTGACCGCGGCCGAGTCCTGTACCGGTGGCTGGCTGGCCCAGTCGGTGACGGCGATTGCCGGCAGTTCCGGCTGGTTCGAACGCGGTTTCGTGACCTACTCGAATGCCGCCAAGGTCGACATGCTGGGCGTGCCGGAAACGACGCTGGAACGGCACGGCGCTGTTTCGGAAGCGACGGCGCGGGTGATGGCGCAGGGCGCGCTGGCTCACAGCCGGGCCGACTGGGCGGTGGCGATTACCGGCATCGCCGGGCCGGGCGGCGGCACGCCGGAAAAGCCGGTCGGCACGGTCTGTTTTGCCTGGGCCGGCAAGGAAGGGGCTTGCATCGCGCAGACCTGCCATTTCGTCGGCGAGCGGGCAGCGGTGCGCGAACAGGCGGTGCGGCACGCCCTGCTCGGTCTGCAATCCTGCCTGGATGCAGCCATCAGCGTGGCTTGATTCGGCAGCAAACAGCCGTACCCGTTTAAAAAACTTTACAATCGGGGCGGGAGAGAACGATGCGCTACATTGAGCTGGAGGCGGGGCGAGCCGGGCAGGTCCTGGATGCGTGGCGGGCAGAAATGCCCTTGGCCGGCGTTCTGGCTTTGCTGGCCGAAGCCGACAAGGACAAATTGCCCCTTTTGCAGGCGGCTTGCCGCGATCGCGGCATCGCACTGGCGGGTGCCATTTTCCCGGCCCTGGTCGTTGATCAGCAATTTGTCGGCACGGGTGCCTGGTTGCTGCCTTTTCCGGTCATGCCGCCGGTTTTTCTCCTGCCGGAGTTGAATGCCGGGGAGCTGCCGGCACTTGCCCGGATGGTCGCGGCAGTGCGTGCCGGTTTGCAAGAACTCCCGGCCGACTCGGCCAAGCCAACGCTGTTCCTGCTGTTCGACGGCATGCTGCCGAATGTCGCCAGCCTGCTCGACGATCTCTATCTCGACATTGCGAATCGCGTCGACTACGCCGGCGTCAATGCCGGCAGCGAAACCTTCCAGCCCATGCCCTGCCTGTTCGATGCCGAGCAGGTCGTTGGCAATGGCGTGCTCGGCCTGTTGCTGTCCGGCAATGCCGGCGCGGTGCTCGAACATGGTTTCAGTTCGCCGGAAAGGGCGATGAGTGCGACGTCGACCGCTGGCAACCGGATCGCGATGATCGACTGGCGTCCGGCTTTCGCCGTTTACCAGGAAATCATCAAGGCCAACTATGGCATCGAGCTGAGTCGCGCCAATTTCTATCAGTACGCGGTGCACTTCCCGTTTGGCATTCTCTGCGCCAATGGCGAAGTGGTGGTCCGCATTCCCGTGGCGGTGGCTGAAGACGATTCGCTGTTCTGCGTCGGCGAGGTTCCGGAAAATGCCATGCTGGTCCTGCTCAAGGCGCCGTCGGCCGGCGAAAATGGCTGCATCCGGCGACTGGCCGGGAAGCTGCACGCTGCTAACGGTGACGTCAAGGATGCGCCCCTGCTGACCTTCTACTGCGCCGGCCGGCGCATGCATCTGGGCGAGGCGGCGGCGAGCGAGCTGGCCGAGTTGTACGCCGACAGCGGCGCTGCGACGATGGCCGGTGCCCTCTCGCTGGGCGAAATCGGCAGTACCGTGCGGCGTGGCTATCCCTTGTTCCACAACGCGACGCTGGTCAGCATGCCCTGGCGGCCCGCATGAACCGCGAACAGATCCTCAGCATCCTTTATGACCTGTCGCTGGCGATCGGCAGCGAGATTCATCTTGATGCCCTGCTCAAGCGCACCCTGCAGCGTCTGCTGTTCCACACCTCGTTTCCGGCCGGTGTCGTGCTGGTCGATCAGGAGAGTTCGGAATTCGGGATGGCGGCGACGCTTGCTGCTGCTGTCGGTGACCATGTCCTGGCCGAACGCTGCGGCAGCCGTTTCAACCTGCCTGACGGCCTGCTTGGCGGCAAGGTCGAGATGCTGGCCGATGCGGCGCTGCTCGACGTCCTGTCGCTCGATCAGCGTTATGGCCATTGCCTGCGCCTGCCGGTCGACGCCCGGACTTCGATACTTTTGCTCTCGCCCGAGGCGTTTGTCAGTGTTCTGCCGCTGACTCAGATCTTTCAGCCGGTGCTGGCCAATCTGGCGCGCGCGATCACGCTGTGCCGCAACAACGAGCGTTTGACCGTGGCGCTGGCGGCTGACCGTGACGATGCCCGCGCCGAACTGGCCGTGGCTCTGGCGCAAAGCGAGCGCGAGCGGGCCTTTCTCGACAGCCTTTACGAGGCCATTCCCGATCTGGTCTGGGTCAAGGATACGGACGGTGTTTATCTGTCATGCAATCCGACCTTCTCGCGCCTTTACAACGCCCGCGCTCATGAGATCGTCGGGCGTCGGGATGTCGATTTCGTCAGCCAGGAGCTTGCCGATTTCTTCCGGGAAAAGGACCGGGCGGCAGCATCGGCCGGTGTGCCGACGATCAACGAGGAATGGCTGACCTTCGCTGACAATGGCTATCGTGGCCTGTTTGAAACGATCAAGACGCCGATGCGTGGCGATGATGGCCAGCTGATCGGGATTCTCGGCATCTCCCGCGAAATCACCGAGCGGCGGCG
The DNA here is from genome assembly GCF_020510525.1 of Quatrionicoccus australiensis. Taxonomy (NCBI): domain Bacteria; kingdom Pseudomonadati; phylum Pseudomonadota; class Betaproteobacteria; order Rhodocyclales; family Azonexaceae; genus Quatrionicoccus; species Quatrionicoccus australiensis. Next base: position 3,867,636 of record NZ_CP075188.1, on the reverse strand, counting down.
CATCGAGGAGGCCTTGCGGAGCAGCGAGGCGGAACTGGCGCGGCATCACCAGCAGCTGGAAAGCCAGGTTGCCGAACGGACGCGCGATCTGGCTGCGGCCAACGCCCGCCTCGAGCAGACGCAGTTCGCGATGGATCGCGTCGGCATCGGCATCCACTGGGTTGATTGTGCGACCGGACATCTGCTCTATGTCAATCAGGCGGCGGCCGACATGCTGGGTTACAGCCGTGCCGAAATGCAGACGCTCAATGTGGCGGACATCGACCCCGCATTCCCGGCCACGAATTTTGCCGAAGTGACGGCGCAGATGCAGCAGAGCATGAGCAGTTTCGATACCGAGAACCGGCATCGCGACGGGCGCCTGATTCCGGTCAATATCACCCTGCATTACCGCGCAGCGACGGCGGCGGAGCCGGCCTGTTTCATTTCTTTCGTGCGCGACATCAGCGAGCTGAAGAAGGCCGAGCAGCATCTGCTGCTCGCCAAGGAAGCCGCCGAGGCGGCGACGCGCGCGAAGAGCGTCTTCCTCGCCAACATGAGCCACGAGATCCGGACGCCGATGAATGCCATCCTTGGCACCGTGCATCTGATGCGCCGGGCCGGACTGAGCGAGGAGCAAACCGGCCAGATGGGGCGGATCGAGAATGCGAGCCAGCATTTGCTGTCGGTGATCGATGACATCCTCGACCTGTCCAAGATCGAGGCCGGCAAGCTGGAGCTGGAGGAAGTTGCGCTTGACCCGAATGGCATCATGCATGAGGTGGCCCAGATGCTGGCCGAGCGTGCCCGTTCGTCCGGGCTTAGCGTACGGGTCGAAGGCGATGTCCTGCCGGCTGGCCTGCTCGGCGATGCGACGCGGCTCAAGCAGGCGCTGATCAATTACGCCAACAATGCGATCAAGTTCACCGAGCGGGGTTCGGTCTGTCTGCGCGGGCGTGTGCTGGAAGACTCGCCGCAGGGCGTGCTGTTGCGTTTCGAGGTTGAGGACAGCGGTATCGGCATCGCACCGGCGGCGCTGGGGCGTTTGTTCAATCCCTTTGCGCAGGCCGATGCATCAACCACCCGCAAATATGGCGGTACCGGGCTCGGGTTGGCGATCACTAAGCATATTGCCGAGCTGATGGGCGGCCAGGCCGGCGCAGTCAGTACGCCGGGACGGGGCAGCGTTTTCTGGATCACCGCCCGCCTGAAACGGCAGGCCGTGGCGGCCGCTGTGCCGGAGAGCATCCGGGAAGGCGATGCCGAAGCGGTGTTGCTCGGGGAGTTTGCCGGCAGTCATATCCTGCTGGTCGAAGATGATCCGATCAATCGCGAGGTGGCGATCATGCTGCTCGAGGATGTCGGCCTGGTCATCGACATTGCCGAAGACGGCATCGCCGCCATCGAGCAACTCGAGCGGCATGCCTACGACCTGATCCTGATGGACATGCAGATGCCGCGTCTGGATGGCCTGGGCGCCACGGCCCGCATCCGCCAGATGGCTTGCGGCCAGTCGGTGCCGATTCTGGCGATGACCGCCAACGTCTTTGCCGAGGACAAGGAGAATTGCCTGGCTGCCGGCATGAACGACTTTGTCAGCAAGCCGGTCGATCCGGCGGTGCTCTACCAGACACTGTTGTACTGGCTGCAGAGCGCGCGGCAGGCCGTCGGCAAGGGCTGACGGCGTCTACCGGTCAACCCGCGAAAAAGGGCAAAAATGCCCTTTTCGCAAGGTCGACCGTCTAGCTGGGCAGCGGCTCGAACAGCGCCGCCAGGTCGTCGGTGCCGAACTTGACGTCCACGCGGTGGTCGTCGGACAGGATGCCGGCCGCGAGTTCGGCCTTGCGTTCCTGCAGGGCGAGGATTTTTTCCTCGATACTGCCGCCGACAATCAGCTTGTAGACGAAGACTGGCTTGTCCTGGCCGAGGCGGTGCGCGCGGTCGGTGGCCTGGTTTTCGACTGCCGGGTTCCACCACGGATCGTAGTGGATGACGGTATCGGCCGCGGTCAGGTTGAGACCGACGCCGCCCGCCTTGAGGCTGATCAGGAAGACCGGAACTTCGCCTTCCTGGAAGCGGCGGATCGGCGCTTCGCGGTCGTCGGTGCTGCCGGTGAGCAGCGCGTAGGGGATGCCGATCGCGTTCAGTTCGTCTTCGATCAGCGCCAGCATGCTGGTGAATTGCGAGAAGACGAGGATCTTGCGCCCTTCATCGACCAGTTCCGGCAGCATCGCCATCAGCAGGTCGAGCTTGGCTCTTTCCCTGACCTTGGTGGCCGCCGTTGCCTTGACCAGGCGCGGGTCACAGCAGACCTGGCGCAGCTTGAGCAGCGCATCGAGAATGACGATCTGGCTGCGCGCAAAGCCGCGCTGGGCGATTTCGTCGCGCACCTTGGCATCCATCGCGGCGCGTACCGTTTCGTAGAGGTCGCGCTGGCTGCCTTCGAGTTCGACCGAGCGGATGATGATGGTCTTGGGCGGCAGTTCCTGCGCGACGTCTTCCTTCTTGCGGCGCAGGATGAAGGGGCGGATGCGGCGGGCGAGCAGGTCGCGACGCTGCGTGTCGCCGAGCTTTTCGATCGGCGTGCGCCAGTGCTTGGTGAATTGCTTGCTGGTGCCGAGGAAGCCGGGCAGCAGGAAGTCGAACTGGCTCCACAGCTCGCCGAGATGGTTTTCCAGCGGCGTGCCGGTCAGGCACAGGCGATGCCGTGCGTCGATCTTGCGCACCGCTTCGGCGCTCTGGCTCTGCGCGTTCTTGACCGTCTGCGCCTCGTCGAGGATGAGCAGGTGGTAGCTGTGCTGCATCAGCACGTCGGCATCGCGCCAGAGCAGCGGATAAGTGGTCATCACGACATCGTGCTCGGCGATCTCGCCGAAACGGCTCTTGCGCTCCGGGCCGTGCAGCGACAGCACCTTGAGGGCCGGGGCGAAGCGTGCCGCCTCGTTTTTCCAGTTGAAGATCAGCGAGGTCGGCAGGACGATCAGGGCCGGCTTGTCGAGGCGGCCGGCTTCCTTTTCGAGCAGCAGGTGGGCCAGCGTCTGGGCTGTCTTGCCGAGGCCCATGTCGTCGGCGAGGATGCCGGAAAGGTTCTGCTGGCGCAGGAACTGCAGCCAGGCAAGACCTTCCTTCTGGTACGGACGCAATTCGAGGCCGAGACCGGCCGGCGGTTCGATGTCGACGATGCCCTGCGCCAGGCGCAGCTTGTCGGCGAGCGCCAGGATGTCGCCCTGGCCCTTGAACTGCCAGCGGCTGATGTCGTTCAGTTCGGCCAGACGCGGTGCGTCGAAGCGCGACAGACGCAGCGTGTTGCCGCCGCTGAAACCGTCGAACAGGTCGATCAGCGTTGCGGCGAGCGGCTTGATGCGCCCGGCCGGAACGCGCAGGCGCTTGCCGTTGGCGGTTTGCAGCTCGACCGGCTCATCGTCGGGAATGAAGGCCAGTTGCAGGGCTTCCAGCCAGCGCGCATCGCGCCGGAAAAGGCCGGCCAGTAAGGGTGCCAGCGGCAGGCGCTGACCTTCGACGATGATGCCCATGTCGAGGTTGAACCAGCCGTTGTCGGCTTCGACGAGGTCGGCTTCCCAGCCGTCGACGTCGAGTACGTGGTGGCGGAAATCCTCGGGGAATTCGATCTGCCAGCCGGCTGCCTTGAGCCGTTCGCAGCCGTCCTGCATGAAATTGGCCCAGTAGCCTTCTTCGGCCAGACCGTAGATGCCCTGCGGCGGGCTGCCGAAGGTGGACAGCGTGTGGCCGGGAATCTTCTCCAGGCCGCTGCCGGAGAGCACCTTGAGCGCGGCGGCTTCGGCTTCCGGGCGGCGTTTCAGGCGCACCGTCTCGCCTTCGGGCAGGGTGATGAATTCGTGGCGTTCGTCGGGCCGGATGTCGGCATCGGCATAACGGAAGACGACGCGGGCGATGTCGAACGGGCCGCCGTTGAAATTCTGCGCGTAGCCGCGCCAGGCGCGGTTGCCGTGCGTGTGCAGGGTGTCGAGCTGGAGGATGGCCTGCAGCGGCGCGTCGATCAGGCGCAGGCGTTCGCTGGCATCTTCGGCCGGCGGCGGCAGCTCCGGTGCCAGTTCGCACAAGGCCTCGGCGACCAGCGCCGCTTCCTTGGCGGAGAGCGGCGGCAGGCTGAACAGGCGGCTGACCACCGACGGATTGCCGGTGACTTCGAGCGGGCCGGTTTCGCCGGCATTGAAATCGAGATACCAGGGCGGGTCGACCGTCACAATCATGTCGGCGGCCGGTTCCGGCTTGAGGAAGGGGCGCTGGAAGCCGGCCGTATCGATTTGCCAGCCGATGCCGGCCGGGCGCACCGGGCCGGCGTTCAGCGGCAGGCTGAGATCGTCGCCGGAATACAGGCGATGACTGGCGGCGATGCGTTGCAGTGCTTCGGTGCCGTGTTTCGGGCCGAGGGCGAAGGCGCGCAGGCCGCTTTCGTGGCCGCGATCGGCCCAGAGCAGGCGCAGGATGACGAGGTCTTCCTCGTTGACGAACTGCGGCGGCGTGACCAGGGCGCGGTCGATCTTCCACCATTCCTCGGCATTTTCCGGGTACTTGCCCTTGCGGATCTCGACGCCGAAATGACGCTGGTCGGCGGTCCATTTCAGGATGTAGAAGAGTTGCTGCCGGGCGCCGCTCGGCCGGGCTTTCTTCTTGGCGACGGCAACCGAGGCGCGGCGCAGGTCTTCGACCCAGGAGAGGACGCCGGGGCTGACCCGTTCGACCGGATTGCGCTCCTCGATGGTCTTCAGCAGGATGGCCGCGACGTGCTTGCAATCGACGCCGGCCGCACAGGTGCAGCCGCTGATCAGCGAAACGTTGCCATCCTTGTGCTGCACGATGCGGGCGATCGAGGTGTAGGGCTTGCGGGCCGAGCCGGGCACGATGGCGCGGACGCGCTCGCTTTCGATGTCCAGGTCCTGGACCAGATCAACGTAGGGGCGGGCCTTGGCGAGTTCTTCTTCGCCCAGCCAGTCGATCAGGTCGTCTTCGGTGAAGTTGTCCAGGGTGGTGGCGGTCATTCCGGTTCAGTGAAAAAGCGCGGCGGCGAGACAGGCAAGCAGCAGGGCGATGATCGCCAGCCAGCGGTTCTGCTGGCGCTGGACGGCAATCAGTTGTTCGAGTTGGGGTTGCAGGTCGGCCTGGTGCGGCCGGTTGAGCGCCTGATGCACGAGGCGCGGCAGTTGCGGAATGCTGCGCGCCAGATAGGGCGCTTCCTGCTTGAAGGTCTTGACCAGGCCACGCCAGCCGATCTGCTCGCTCATCCAGCGTTCGAGGAAGGGCTTGGCGGTTTTCCAGAGATCGAGTTCGGGGTCGAGCTGGCGGCCGAGGCCTTCGATGTTGAGCAGGGTTTTCTGCAGCATCACCAGTTGCGGCTGGATCTCGACATTGAAGCGGCGCGAGGTCTGGAACAGGCGGAGCAGGATCTTGCCGAAGGAAATGTCCTTGAGCGGGCGGTCGAAAATCGGTTCGCAGACGGCGCGGATGGCGGCTTCGAATTCATCGACCCGCGTTTCCTTGGGTGCCCAGCCCGATTCGATGTGCGCTTCGGCGACGCGCTTGTAGTCGCGGCGGAAGAAGGCGAGGAAGTTCTGGGCGAGGTAATTCTTGTCGCTATCGGTCAACGTGCCGACGATGCCGAAATCCAGCGCGATGTAGCGGCCGTCGGCATGCACGAAGATGTTGCCGGGGTGCATGTCGGCATGGAAGAAGCCGTCGCGGAAGACCTGCGTGAAGAAAATCTCGACGCCGGCGGCGGAGAGTTTCGACAGGTCGATGCCGTCGGCGCGCAGCTTGTCGATCTGCGAAATCGGCGTGCCGTGCATGCGTTCCATGACCATCACGGTCGAGGTGCACCAGTCCCAGTGCACTTCCGGCACGATCAGCAGTTGCGAATCGACGAAATTGCGGCGCAGTTGCGAGGCATTCGCCGCTTCGCGCATCAGGTCGAGTTCGTCGCGCAGGTACTTGGCGAATTCGGCGACCACCTCGCGCGGCTTGAGGCGCTTGCCGTCGGCCCACAGGGTTTCGAGGAGCAGCGCAAAGTTGTCCATCAGCGCCAGGTCGTGCTCGATCACCGACAGCATGTTGGGGCGCAGGATCTTGACGGCAACTTCGTGTCCGCCATCCTCGTCCTTCAATTTGGCGAAATGCACCTGGGCAATCGAGGCCGATGCGACCGGTACCGGGTCGAATTCGGCAAACACTTCGCTGGCCGGTCGACCGTAGGCTTTTTCGATTTCCGCCAGGGCGAGTGCCGAAGGGAATGGCGGTACGCGATCCTGCAGGCGGGCCAGTTCGTCGGCGATGTCGGCCGGCATCAGGTCGCGCCGGGTGGACAGCACCTGGCCGAACTTGACGAAAATCGGGCCGAGCGCTTCGAGGGCCAGACGCAGGCGTTCAGCACGCGGTGCCGAAAGGTTGCGCCAGAACTGCAGGGCGTTGGCGAGGCGAACAAGGCGACCGCTCGGCTCATGTTCGAGCACCATTTCGTCCAGGCCGAAACGGCTGGCCACGGAGGCGATCTTGAGCAGGCGGAGGATACGCATGGCGGCAGTGGATGCCGGGCGGGCCGGGCAGTTGGGTCAAACGAGCATGTTAACACGTGCCCGTCGGTTGTGGCCCCGTGTTTTGCGCTTTTGCCGAGTGCCCCGATTTTGCCTCCGGAAGCTTGCAAGGTTCTTGATGACAGACGGGCATCTTGCGATAAACTCGACTGACAGGCGTGCAAGCCGTGCGCCCTGTCTGTCGAAAGTTGCTCAGCCTGCGCTCATGAACGAACCAAAAAATCCTTCCGAAATTGCCCGGGAAGCGCTCAAGCGTCTGGCGGTACGGCATATGGCGCCGACCCCGGCCAATTTTCAGGCCTGCTACAACGAAATTGCCAATTTGCCAAATGTGGCGCCTTTTCCCGATCAGCAATTGCGCCAGCTGGCGCTTGAACTGAAGGCACGCAACGAGGCACAGGAAAAGGCGCTGGGCGAGCTCGATGCAGCGATCGGCCGGCGTACCTGGAGCGGCGTGCAGGAGGCCTTCCTCGACTTTGTTGCCGCTGGCGAGAAAAGCAATTCCCGTGCCGGTGATCCGGCTGTCGTGCTGCCGGTGTTGCCGGCCGAGCTGGCGACCAAGCTGGCGCGTTTTGTCGAATGCATCCTGCCGGCGCTGGGCGATGAAAACGAGCGGGTCACGGCAACTGCCGCCGATTTCCTGCAGGCCTTGCGGCAGCCGTCGGTTGAAATTCCCGTCGTCCAGGGCAAGCTTGCCCTGATGACGCACCAGGTATTGTTTGCCGCCGAAGAGCAGGTCGAGATCAAGGAGTCCCTGCTCAACCTGTTGCACCTGATCATCGAGAACATCGGTGAGCTGAGCCTCGATGATCACTGGCTGAAGGGGCAGATCGACGGTCTGCTGGTGGCCGTGGCGCCGCCGCTGACGCTGCGCCACCTTGACGAGATGGAGCGGCGCCTGCGTGATGTGCTGGTCAAGCAGCACGAGGCCAAAACCCGCTCGATCGAGGTGCAGGAAGAAATGCGCCAGATGCTGGCCGCTTTCATCGAGCGCCTGTCGACGATGAATGCGTCGAGTGAATCCTTTCAGGGCAAGATCGAGGAAAGCGCCCGCCAGATCGAGAAGGTCGAGCGCATCGAGGAACTGGCGCCGCTACTCAAGGATGTCATTGTCGCGACCCGCTCGATGGCCGAAGAATCGGCGCGTTCGCGCGAGCAGTTGCGCAGCCTGCAGGACAAGGTGCTGAGTACCGAAGCCGAGCTCGCCCACCTGCATCGCGAACTCGACAGTGCCAGTGCGCTGGCCCGGCACGACCCGCTGACCGATGCGCTCAACCGCAAGGGCCTGGACGAGGCGCTGGCGCGCGAAATCGCCAGCATGCGGCGCAAGGAGACGCCGCTCTCGGTTTGCCTGCTCGACATCGACAACTTCAAGAAGCTCAACGACCGTCTCGGGCACGAGGCGGGCGACAATGCGCTGATCCATCTCGCCAACGTCGCGCGTCGCTGCATGCGGCCGACCGATACGCTGGCCCGTTATGGCGGTGAAGAGTTCATCATCCTGATGCCCGACACGCAGCTGGAGCAGGGGATTGACGCCATGGTCCGTCTGCAGCGCGAACTGACCCGTGCTTTCTTCCTGTCCGGCAAGGACAAGGTGCTGATCACCTTCAGTGCCGGCGTTGCCTTGTTGCAGCAGGATGAGTCGGGGGCCGATGCGATCAAGCGCGCCGACCAGGCGATGTATCTCGCCAAGCGCGCCGGCAAGAACCGCGTCATGGGCGCCTGAGTCGTCCGCAAACCGGCATGTCCCTGGCGCAGTGCTTTCCCCCGGTGGTCGCGGCCGATGCCCGCCTGCTGATTCTCGGCAGCATGCCGGGGCGGGCTTCGCTACTGGCCAATCAGTACTACGCGCATGGGCGCAACGCCTTCTGGCGCATCATGGGCGATCTGTTTGCTGCCGGCCCCGACTTGCCTTACGCGCAGCGCCTGGAAAAACTGCAGGCGGCCGGCGTCGCCTTGTGGGATGTGATGGCTGCCTGCGAACGGCCGGGCAGTCTGGATGCGGATATTGTCGCGGCGAGCGTGCAGGCCAATGATTTTGCCGCTTTTTTTGCGGTCAACCGCCGGATAAGCCATGTTTTCTTCAACGGTGCCGCGGCCGAGACCGCTTTTCGCCGTCTGGTCCTGCCGACGCTCGACGCGGCTGGCCTTGTTCTGCAGCGTCTGCCGTCGACCAGCCCGGCGCACGCTGCGCTCGCTTATGACAAGAAGCTGGCGAGCTGGTCGCAGATCATCAGCCAGGCCAATATCTAGCCGCGGGCAGCGTATAATCGCCGTTTTGGATTTTTAGCTGCAAATCAATGGCCCACGACGTCAAATCCCGGCTGACCGCCCTGTTGCAACAGGCGCTGGACAGCGTTGCCCCGAGCGCAACCGATACTCCCATTCAACTTGAACGCCCGCGCGACCCGACGCACGGCGACTTCGCGACCAATCTGGCGATGCAGCTGGCCAAGGCGCTGAAGAAAAATCCGCGCGAAATTGCGCAGCAACTGGTCAATGAGCTGCCGGTCTCGGCGCTGGTGACCAAGGCCGAAGTGGCCGGGGCCGGTTTCATCAATTTCACGCTCGACGCCGGTGCCAAGACCAGCGCGGTCAAGCAGGTCCTGATCGAGGGCGAGAATTACGGCCGCTCGACCCAGGGCGGCTGGCAAAAGGTGCAGGTCGAGTTCGTCTCCGCCAATCCGACCGGTCCGCTGCACGTCGGCCATGGCCGCGGTGCGGCCTACGGTGCTTCGCTGTCCAGCCTGCTGACCTTCGCCGGCTGGGATGTGACGCGCGAGTATTACGTCAATGACGCCGGCCGCCAGATGGATATTCTCGGCCTGTCGACCTGGCTGCGTTATCTCGAACAGCACGGCGTTTCCGTCCAGTTCCCGCCCAACGGTTATCAGGGCGACTACGTGCGCGGCATGGCCGAGCAACTGACGCATGCCCACGGCGACAAGTTCGTGCGCAGCGCCGAAGCCGTTGTTGCCGGTACGCCGGGCCAGCCGGAAGCCGGCCGTGCCGATGATGAAGCCAAGAAGCAGCGCGAAACGCAGCTCGACGCCCTGATCGCCAACGCCAAGGAACTGCTCGGCCCGGACTGGGATTACGTGCATCAGCACGCGCTCAACGAACAGCTTGCCGGTTGTCGCGACGACCTCAAGGAATTCGGCGTCGAATTCGAAGTCTGGTATTCCGAAAAGGCCTTGTACGACACCGGCCTGGTCGCACGTTGCGTCGACCTGCTCGAACAGAAGGGCCATCTCTACGTGCAGAACGGTGCCCGCTGGTTCCGTTCGACCACCTTCGGCGACGAGAAGGACCGTGTCGTGCAGCGCGAGAACGGTCTCTACACCTACTTCGCTTCCGACATCGCCTATCACCTGAACAAGTTCGAGCGCGGTTTCGACAAGGTCATCAATATCTGGGGCGCCGACCACCACGGCTACATTCCGCGCGTGACCGGTGCAATCAAGGCGCTCGATCTCGATTCCGACAAGCTGCAGGTTGCCCTGGTCCAGTTCGCGGTGCTCTACCGCAACGGCCAGAAGGCGTCGATGTCGACGCGTTCGGGTGAGTTCGTGACGCTGCGCGAACTGCGCAACGAAGTCGGCAACGATGCCTGCCGTTTCTTCTACGCGCTGCGCAAGTCCGACCAGCATCTCGATTTCGACCTCGACCTGGCGAAGAGCCAGACCAACGAAAACCCGGTCTATTACATCCAGTACGCCCACGCCCGCGTCTGCTCGGTGATCAGCCAGTGGCTCGATAGCCATGCCGGTGACCCGGCCACGCTGGCCGAAGCCAACCTGGCGCTGCTGGTCAATCCGCGCGAACTGGCGATTGCCAACAAGCTGGTCGAGTTCAAGGATGTCATCGCCAATGCCGCCCGCGACCTGGCGCCGCACCTGATCGCCTTCTACCTGAAGGATCTGGCCGGTGAATTCCATGGCTGGTACAACGCCGAACGCATGCTGGTCGATGATGCCGCCCTGCGCGATGCCCGCGTCGCACTGGCGACGGCTGTCCGCCAGGTGATTCGCAACGGTCTGGCCATTCTGGGTGTGAGCTGCCCGGAATCGATGTAAGGAAAAACATGAGCCGTGATATGAAATCCCGCCGCAACCAGCCGGCCAAGAAAAAATCCGGCGGCGGTACGCTGGTCGGCATGTTCATCGGCCTGGTGCTCGGGGTGGCTGTTGCGGCCGGGGTGGTCTGGTACATGAACAAGTCGCCGCTGCCCTTTGCCAACAAGGGGGCGGCACCGACCAGGCCGGAACCGGTTGCCGCTGCCGGCAAGCCGGTCGAGCCGATGGCCCTGCCCGGCAAGCCGGGCGACCCGATTCCGGAAAAGCGCTTCCAGTTCTACGACATCCTGCCCGGCAAGGCCGACGCCGTGCCGGACAAGGCCGCCAAACCGGATGCGAAGAAGGAAGAGGCCAAGAAGGAAGAGCCGAAGAAGGACGAAGCGAAAAAGGAAGAGTCCAAGGAGAGCAAGACGCCGCTCTTCCTGCAGGCGGGTTCCTTCAGCACGGCACAGGATGCTGACAACCAGAAGGCGAAGCTCGCGTTCATGGGGGTGGAGGCTGTCATCCAGCAGGTGATGATCCAGGACAAGACCCTGTATCGCGTCCGGGTCGGCCCCTATACGAAGATCGATGAATTGAACAAAACGCGCGCCGATCTTGCCAAAGCAGGCATCGACGCCCAGCTTGCCAAAAACAAGGAGTAACGCATGAGTCTTGCCCGCCGCAGTTTCGTTGCCGCCATTTTTGCCTTTGGAACGGCGTTGACCGTTACCGGCTCTGCCTTTGCGCAGAGCGCCGGTAGTGATTACACGCCCATCGTCCCGGCCCAGCCGACGGAAAATGCAGCGAAGATCGAAGTGCTCGAGTTCTTCAGCTACGGCTGCCCGCACTGTGCCGATTTCAATCCGCTGCTGGCGGCCTGGGTTGCCAGGCAGGCTGGCGACGTTGTCGTCAAGAAAGTGCCGGTCACCTTCGGGCGTGCTGCCTGGGCCAATATTGCCAAGCTCTATTACGCGCTGGAAATCACCGGTGACCAGGTGCGTCTCGAAGCCGACATCTTCAGGGCCATCCACCAGGAACGCGTCAGCCTGTTCGACGACAAGGTAATGCTCGAGTGGGTAGTCAAGAAGGGCGTGGACCAGAAGAAATTCAGCGATGCTTACGCCTCCTTTGGCGTCATGAGCAAGGTCAAGCGGGCCGAGCAGATGACCCAGTCGTACAAGATCAGTGGCGTCCCGACGCTGGTTGTCGAAGGCAAGTACCAGGTGGGCGGGCGTGATTTCGGCGAAGCCCTCGCCATTGCCGAGAAACTGGTCGTCAAGGCGCGTGGCGAGAAATCCGGCAAGAAATAATTGTCCTTGAAGATTTTCATTACGGGCGCCTCGTCGGGTATCGGCGAGGCGCTTGCCGTTTACTACGCCGCACAAGGTGCCACGCTCGGTCTCGCGGCCCGGCGCGGCGATAGCCTGGCGGCGCTCAATGCCCGTCTTGGCGGCCGGCATGCCTGCTATCCGCTTGATGTGGCCGATGCGCCCGCCCTGCATGCAGCAGCCGCCGATTTTGTGGCGCGTTTCGGCGCGCCGGACATCGTGATCGCTAGCGCCGGTGTTTCGGCCGGCACGCTGACTGAATGCGAGGAAGATCTCGCGGTGTTCAAGCGGGTCATGGACATCAACGTTTTCGGCATGGCGGCGACCTTCGCGCCCTTCATCCCGGCCCTCAAGGCAGCGGGAAGCGCAGCGCGCCTGGTCGGCATTGCCTCGGTCGCCGGCATTCGCGGCCTGCCGGGGGCGGAGGCCTATTCGGCGTCGAAGGCGGCGGCGATCGCCTATCTCGAAAGCCTGCGTCTCGAAATGCGGCCCTACGGCATCAAGGTGGTGACCATTGCGCCCGGCTACATCGCGACGCCGATGACAGCGGTCAACCCCTACAAAATGCCCTTTTTGCTGCCGGCGGCACAGGCGGCCGAGCGTTTCGCGGCGGCCATCGCAAGTGGTACCACTTACGCTGTCATTCCATGGCAGATGGGCGTGGTCGCCAAAGTGCTGCGCCTGTTGCCCAACTGGCTGTACGACCGACTGTTCACAAGCGCGCCGAGAAAGCCGCGCGGCTTGTTAAAATAGCCCGATGTTCGAACTCAAGATCAATGGCGAAAACCGCCAGTTCCCCGCCCCGCTGACCGTTTCCGGCCTCATTGAGGCACTCGGCTATACCGGCAAGCGCATCGCCATCGAACGCAACGGCGAAATCGTCCCGAAAAGCCAGCATGCGACAACCGCCCTGGTGGCCGGCGACCAGCTCGAAATCGTCGTCGCCGTCGGTGGCGGCTGAGGCGAGGACCGAGCGGTGAGCTGTTAGGATCGAGTAATCGCGCCGCAGACCAACCGCTTGACCAATCACTAGCAGCTAACCGCTAATAACTGGATTCTAAAAAATGCACCAACTGACTATTGCCGGTAAGACCTACCGTTCCCGCTTGCTGGTCGGCACCGGCAAGTACAAGGATTTTGCCGAAACCCGCGCCGCGCTCGATGCTTCCGGCGCCGAGATCGTCACCGTCGCGGTGCGCCGCGTCAATATCGGCCAGGACGCCGGCCAGCCGAATCTGCTCGATGCCGTGCCGCCGTCGCAATTCACCATCCTGCCCAACACCGCCGGCTGCTACACGGCCGACGATGCGGTGCGCACGCTGCGTCTGGCGCGCGAGCTGCTCGACGGGCATCCGCTGTGCAAGCTCGAAGTCCTCGGCGACCCGACCAACCTCTTTCCGAACATGCCGGAAACCCTCAAGGCCGCCGCAACGCTGGTCAAGGACGGTTTTGAGGTCATGGTCTACTGCGCCGACGATCCCATTCAGTGCAAGATGCTCGAAGACATCGGCTGCGTCGCGGTGATGCCGCTCGCCTCGCTGATCGGCTCCGGCATGGGCATCGTCAATCCGTGGAACCTGCGCCTGATCATCGATAACGCCAAGGTGCCGATCATCGTCGATGCCGGCGTCGGCACCGCCTCGGACGCCACCATCGCCATGGAACTCGGTTGTGACGGCGTCCTGATGAACACTGCCATCGCGCACGCCAAAAACCCGGTCCTCATGGCCAGCGCCATGAAAAAGGGCATCGAGGCCGGGCGCGAGGCTTTCCTGGCCGGTCGCATGGCCCGCAAATACTACTCGGCCGACCCCTCGTCGCCGACCACCGGACTGATCGGCTCATGAGCGATACCCCCCTGATTCAACCGAGCGCCACCGAAGGCGACGGTACCTATAGCGAAGGCCGTGAGGGCCACGGGCACATCAAGAGCTACGTGCGCCGTGCCGGCCGCATGTCGTCGGCGCAGGAAAACTACTACGCCGACATGATGCCGAAGATCGGCATCGTCTATACGCCGCAGCAAATCGACCTCAATGCGGTGTACGGTCGCAACAACCCGAAAATCCTCGAAATCGGCACCGGCATGGGTGAAACCACGGCCAAAATCGCTGATGCCAACCGCGACAACGATTATCTCGGCGTCGAAGTGCATGTGCCGGGTGTTGGCGCCTTGTGCAAGCAGATCGCCGAGCGCGAACTGAGCAACCTGCGCATCTGCCAGCACGATGCCGTGGAAGTGGTGCGCGACATGCTGCCGGAAGGTTCGCTCGACGGCGTCCATGTCTTCTTCCCCGATCCCTGGCACAAGACGCGCCACAACAAGCGCCGCCTGATCCAGTCGCCGTTTGTCGCGCTGCTCGCCTCGCGCCTGAAGCCGGGCGGCTACTTCCATTGCGCCACCGACTGGGAAAATTACGCGCTGCAGATGCTCGATGTGCTCGGCCGCGAAGCCAGCCTGGAAAACAGCGTTTCCGCTCCGTCGACCGCTGCGCTGGCGGCCGCGATCGAGGCCGACCGGGCCGAAGGCCTGGCCGGCTTTGCCCCGCGCCCCGAGTACCGGCCGCTGACCAAGTTTGAAAACCGTGGTCTGCGTCTCGGACACGGGGTCTGGGACGTGATTTTCAAGAAACGTTAATGCCCGTGCATGCCGCCATGCTCAGGCATGGCGGCAGCACCCGCTTGCAGCAGGCTCGGGTCGAGCATGCCGAAGATCATCGCAACGTGTGCGACGACCAGGAATACCGCAACCCAGAAAGCGTGCTGCTTCAGTTTTTGCTCGTCACTCAGGCCGCGGCCTGTGATGCCGAGGTCGAGCAGGGCCAGGCCGACAAGGGGAACGACGCCGAGCAGATAGGCGCCGACCGCAATGACATCGGCCGGGCCGCGCCACTCGCCGCTTTGCGTCAGCGGAATGACTGCGTTCTGCAGCAGGTGCACGAATACCCCGATGAAATAAACGCCACCGATGATGCTTGCCGTGCGGTTGATCAGGCGGACCGGACCGTGGAACTGGCGGGAAAAAAGGATGAACAACTCGGTAATGGCGACGGTCTCGGCGAGGATGACCGGTATCGCCATGAACAAAATGAGGTTCCACGGCTGGTTGACCGCGAGCAGTTCCATGTAATGCGTCATGGGCATGATGATTCTCCAATGCAATAGTGAATGCCGCGCCGACGGCTGTCGGGCGGTAATGAACAGGCAGGGGGAGAATCAGCAGATCGGGGGCGGGTGATCCGGCGGTGGTGCTTCACTGACCGTCAGGATCGGTCGGGTCGGGTACAAGGTGGCCGGCAGCGGACCGGCCGGAACGCTCAGGCTGCTCAGCAGGGCCGGTGCGGCGGCCAGGTCGCAACTGATCTGGCAGGCTTTGTCGCCCGGCTGATGATGCGCAGCGAGCGGCGTTGCTGGCGCGCTCTGGTGTTCCGGGCAGTCGGCCATGCTCATGGTCATGGCAGCTGCGCCGGGTGCTGCGTGCGGCATCTGCGGCACCGCGAACGCCATCCCCGAAAAGCCGCGCAGGGCAATCGAGAGAATCAGCAACAGCAGGAGGCGCAGGCTTGGACGCATGGCGGCAGTGTATTCCGCCACGCGTCGTGCGGCAATGCGTCGGGGCTGCTAAACTTCCGCCCCGATCCCTTTCCGGAGACTGCCATGCTGGTCCGCAATGCCCAGGCCGATCTCGCCATTGTCATTCGTCATGATGGTGAAAACGTCCGCCTGGTGCCGATGAAAAGCGGCCGGCTGACGGTCAACCGCCGTAGCAAGCAGGAATTCAACGCCGTCTGGCGGGAGTCGGAGGCGCCGCTGCTGCCGGCGCTGAGCGATTTTCTCGCACACGCAGCACGCCAAGGGGCCTCTGGCGAAGTCGTCAAAGGCCTAGAAAAACTCGCCCTGCGCGAACAGCAGGCGATCAGCAAACTTTTTTGAAAGCTTCAATACTGTCATGTGGTTCAAGAATCTTCAGGTTTACCGGCTGCCGACGCCGTGGAATATCGATCTCGCCAAGTTCGAGGAGTTGCTGGCGCGCGGTCCCTTCGTGAAATGCCCGAGCAACCAGCCGATGAGTCGCGGCTGGGTGTCGCCGCGCCGCGACGGCGCGCTGGTCTTTTCACTCGGTCGGCAGTGGATGATCGCCCTCTCGGTCGAGCAGCGCCTGCTGCCGTCCTCTGTGGTCAATGAGGAAGTCAAGGAACGCGCCGAAGCGATCGAAGCGCAGCAGGGTTACGCGCCGGGCCGCAAGCAGTTGAAGGAACTGCGCGAGCGCGTCACCGAAGAGCTGATGCCGCGCGCCTTCACGCGCCGCCGCACCACTTTCGTCTGGATCGATCCGCAGAACGGCTGGTTCTGCGTCGATGCCGCCAGCCCGGCCAAGGCCGAGGAAGTCATCGAGCACCTGCGCCACTGCCTCGACGAATTCCCGCTGACCATGCTCCACACCAAGCTTTCGCCGCAAACGGTGATGGCCGACTGGCTGGCCGGCGGCGACGCCCCGGCCGGTTTCACCATCGACCGCGATTGCGAACTGAAGGCGGCCGGCGAGGAAAAATCGGCGGTGCGTTACGTCAAGCATCCGCTCGACGGCGACGAGATTGCCGGCGAGATCAAGGCCCACCTGGCGAGCGGCAAGCTGCCGACCAAGCTGGCGCTGACCTGGGACGACCGCATCTCCTTCGTGCTCGGCGAAAAGCTGGAAATCAAGCGCCTCGCCTTCCTCGACCTGTTGAAGGAAGAAGCCGAGAAGAGCGCCGAGCGCGCCGACGAGCAGTTCGATGCCGACTTCGCGCTGATGACCGGCGAGTTCGCGCGTTTCCTGCCGCAAATCGTTGAAGCTCTGGGCGGCGAAGTCGTCGACACGCCATGAAGCCGGCAGCGGCTTGCCCCTGCAACAGCGGCAAGCCCTACGCGGCCTGTTGCGGTCCACTGCACGCCGGGGCCGAAAATGCCCCGACCGCCGAGGCCCTGATGCGCTCGCGCTACAGCGCTTACGTGCTCAACCTGGCGCCCTACCTGCTGAGCAGCTGGCACGCCTCGACGCGCCCGCCCGAACTCGATCTGAGCGACGACGGCACGAAATGGCTGGGCCTCAACATCAAGCGCCACCAGGTGATCGACGAGAATCACGCCGTCGTCGAATTCATCGCCCGCTACCGCATCGGCGGGCGCGGCTACCGCCTCTATGAAATCAGCCGCTTCGTCCGCGAGGACGGGCGCTGGTACTACGTCGACGGCGACCTCAATCCCCAGGAAAAGAATTCCGCATGATCATTCTCAAGAACGTCACCCTGCGTCGCAGCTCGAAAGTGCTGCTCGACAAGGCCTCCGTCACCATCAACCCGGGTGAGAAGGTCGGCCTGGTCGGGCGCAACGGCGCCGGCAAATCGACGCTGTTCGCGCTGCTCAACGGCACGCTGCACGAGGATGGCGGCGACTATTCGATTCCGAAACAATGGCAGATGGGCCAGGTGGCGCAGGACATGCCGGAAACGGCGCAATCGGCCACCGACTTCGTCATCGACGGCGACACCAAGCTGCTCGCCGCGCGCAACGAGGTGCACGACGCCGAAGCCAGCGACGACGGCATGCGCATGGCCGAGGCCTACATGGCCTTGAACGATGCCGGCGAGCACGATGCCGAAGCGCGCGCCCAGTCGCTGATCCTCGGGCTCGGCTTCAAGGTTTCGGAACTGCACAACCCGGTGGACAGCTTCTCCGGCGGCTGGCGCATGCGCCTGCAACTGGCGCGCGCCCTGATGTGCCCGTCCGACATCCTGTTGCTCGACGAACCGACCAACCACTTGGACCTCGACGCCCTGGTCTGGCTCGAAGCCTGGCTCAAGCGCTATCCGGGCACGCTGATCATGATCAGCCACGACCGCGAATTCCTCGACGCCATCACCGGCGTCACGTTGCACATCGACAACGCCAAGCTGGTCCGCTACGGCGGCAACTACAGCAAGTTCGAGGACATGCGCGCCGAACAGATGCTGCTGCAACAGGCGGCGATGGCCAAGCAGGCCGACAAGATCGCCCACCTGCAGTCCTTCATCAACCGCTTCAAGGCCAAGGCGAGCAAGGCCAAGCAGGCGCAGAGCCGGGTCAAGGCACTGGAGCGCATGGAGAAGATCGCGCCGGTGCTGGCCGATGCCGAATTCACCTTCGAATTCCAGGAGCCGCAGAACCTGCCCAACCCGATGCTCTCGATGATGGATGTCAGCATCGGCTACGCGCCGGCGGAAGATGCGCCGGCCGGCACGCCGCCGACCACCATCGTGCGCAACATCAACCGCTCGGTGATGGCCGGCCAGCGCATCGGCATCCTCGGCGCCAACGGCCAGGGCAAGTCCACGCTGGTCAAGACCATCGCCCGCGACATCGCGGCGATCAGCGGCGACGTCACCGAAGGCAAGGGCCTCAACATCGGCTACTTCGCGCAGCAGGAACTCGACGTGCTGCGGCCGCAGGACACGCCGCTCGAACACATGGTCCGGCTGGCCAAGGAAGCCATCGCCAACGGCCGCAGCAACGTGCCGGGGCGCGAGCAGGAACTGCGCAATTTCCTCGGTACCTTCAATTTCGGCGGCGAGATGGTCAAGCAGGCGGTCGGTACCATGAGCGGCGGCGAAAAGGCCCGCCTGGTGCTGTGCATGCTGGTCTGGCAACGCCCCAACCTGCTGCTCCTCGACGAACCGACCAACCACCTCGACCTCAATACCCGCGAGGCACTGGCCGTGGCGCTCAACGAGTTCGAAGGCACCGTCATGCTGGTCAGCCACGACCGCGCCATGCTGCGCTCGGTTTGCGACGAGTTCTGGCTGGTTTCCAAGGGCGGCGTCGAGCCGTTCGACGGCGACCTCGAGGACTACCAGCGCTACCTGCTCGACGAAGCCAAGCGCGTCCGCGAAGAGGCTGCCGCGGCACAGAAGAAGGCAGCTGCCTGACGCTTTGGCAGTCATTCGGCGGACGGGGAATGTTCGCAATTTTTCACATTTCCCGTCATCTCGATCGGCTAGCATGCCCTGACAATCATTCATTGGAGAAACAGTCATGGGCTTATTCGATCAGGTAGTCGGCGCACTTTCCGGCAATCAGTCCGGTGGCGGCAACGCCTTGCTGGAAACGGTGCTGCAACTCGTCAACAACCCGCAAACCGGCGGCCTGGGCGGTCTCGTCCAGTCCTTCCAGCAGGGCGGCCTGGCAGAAATCGTCAATTCCTGGGTGTCGACCGGTCAGAACCTGCCGATCTCGGCCGAACAGATCCAGTCCGTACTCGGCAACTCGACGCTGCAGGATCTCGCCGCCAAACTCGGCATGTCGAACGAACAGATCTCGGGCGGTCTTGCCGCCATGCTGCCGCAGGTCGTCGACCAACTGACCCCGAACGGCGAAGTCCCGCAAGGCGGCGACTTGCTGGCGCAGGGACTGGATCTGCTCAAGGGCCGTTTGTTCAGCTGAGCAGGCTTGCCCGACCTGAAAAGCCTCGCCGGAATGGCGGGGCTTTTTTGTTTGTGGGGTAGGGCAGAGAACGGCCATGAGCGGCCGGCTGAAGTTGCATCCGCAAAGCGGTCATTCCGTTAAGGTCAGCCTGGCACATTTGCAACCACTCAACTGGTAAGCGCCCCTGCACACACTCGATCTACTGGACTCACCACACCGCGCCCGCCACGATTGAGCACGTGGGTGTAAATCATCGTTGTGCTGACGTCGCTGTGCCCCAACAACTCCTGCACTGTTCGAATGTCGTACCCGCTTTCCAGCAGATGTGTGGCGAAGGAATGGCGCAAAGTATGTACCGACACCTGTTTGCTTAGCCCAGCCAGTGATACCGCCTGCTTGATAGCACGTTGCAAGCGTTGTTCGTAGAGGTGGTGACGGCGACGAATGCCGCTACGCGGATCAACTGACAGATCGGGCGCCGGCCACATCCAGAACCACGCCCATTGCGTCCCAGCGTTTGGATATTTCCGATCCAGTGCGTCCGGCATAAACACTCCCGGCAAGCTGTGTAGACGGTCTTGCGACCAAATCAAACGGGCATGCGCCAACTGCTCCTTAAGCGGCGCGGCCAACGACTCAGGCAACATTACCCGCCGGTCCTTGTCTCCCTTGCCGGCTCGTACCACAATTTCCCTGCGCTCGAAATCAACATCTTTGACCCGCAGGCGCAACGCTTCCATCAAGCGCAGTCCTGTGCCATAAAACAAACGTCCGAGCAATGCCATCGGGCCTTCCAGAGCCGCAAACAAGCGTGCCACCTCGCCTACCGAAAGTACCGTTGGAACCCGGACACGATCCTTTGGACGCAAAATTTCGTTCATCCACGGTAGGTCGATTTCCAGCACCTCGCGATACAGAAACAACAGTGCTGATAACGCCTGCTTGTGTGTGGACGGAGCAACTCCACGCTCTGCCGCCAGCCACGACAAGAACGCCGTAACCTCGACGGAGCCCATCTCCTTGGGGTGTTTCAACTGATGAAACCGTATGAATCCACGTACCCAATAGACATAAGACTCCTCAGTACGTATGCTGTAATGCTTGTACCGAATACGCTCACGCACCTGATCGAGCAAGCGCACCGATGTAAGCGGTGGCCTGTCGGCAGGCTTGCAGGGTTTGACTGGATATTTAGTGCTGTACATAAACACAGTATAGGCGCGAAAAACCCAATGACAAGGACGATTACAGACATGCCTCGCGCCGATATAGATCTCAAGCAGGAGAGAAACCCTGCAATATTGATGTCCACTTTACGTTATGCGGCACTACAGTCTGGCTCATGGTTAATCTGATCGAATTTGAAACCGAGCGGCTTCGTTTGCGGCAATGGCTCCCCGCAGATCGCGAGCCATTTGCTGCGCTCAACTCAGATTCAAAGGTAATGGAGTTCTTCCCCACTCTCCTTACGCGTGCGGAGAGTGATGCCATAGCTAACCGTTGCCAGTCACTCATCGAGGAGCGTGGGTGGGGTTTTTGGGCCGCCGAATGCAAAGCCACACAAGAGTTCATTGGCTTTGTCGGCCTGCACACGCCATCGGCAGAGCTTCCCTTCTCTCCCTGCGTTGAGGTGGGGTGGCGTCTTACGTTTCAGCATTGGGGCAAGGGGTTTGCCACCGAAGCTGCATCGGAGGCTCTTCGCATCGGTTTCCAAGTGCTCCAGTTGTCTGAAATCGTGTCCTTCACAACGCTCGGCAACCGCAGATCTCGTGCCGTTATGGAGCGTCTAGGTATGCGGGAGTCTGGCACCTTCGAGCATCCCCACGTTCCGAAAGACACCGGCCTACGTCAGCACGTTCTGTACCGCCTGTCCGGAGCAAACCATGCCGCATAACCCTACGCTCAACCCCGTTCGCTTCGCTCTCTGGACGCTGCGCGATAAAGCCGCGCCGCGCCGGTTAGCTTCACGTTGACGCTGTAGAAAAACCCTTTTCCAGCCCGACTTCCAGCAAAAAAATGGCGCAGGTTTTCTCTGCGCCTTTTTGCTTTTTCATGCATTTGAACTGGTCAACCGCTGTGTCCTGCTGTCGGTGATGGCGGCGACCATCTGGCGAGGAGATCCCCCCTTCTTCGCCTACTGCCCGAACCCGTGATGCGCCAGTTTCTCGATGTTGTGCACCAGGCAATACAGCTTCCATTGCGTGTCGACCTTCTTGCGCCCGCGTAGCGTGAACCGATCCAGCCGCTTGTTGTGCCGCAGGTTGCCAAACACCGGCTCGACCGTGGCAAACCTCCTCCCGTAACGGGCTTTGCCTTCTTCGCTGTCGATGGCCCGCTTCATCCGGTCGGTGTGGCTTTCTTCGGTTGTATTGGCTTTGCCGCGGAAGAAAGCAACCTGCCGAACCTGAGTCTTCTCCGGCGTGCGCAGGCATTTGGCGCGTTGTTCGCAGGGCAGGCAATCGCGCAGAGTGCCGCTGTATTTCGTGGCGAGGCGGCCGTTGTGGATGCAGTTCGTGCCGTTGCGGTAGAGCTGCTTGCCGGCTGGACAGCTACAAATACCAGTGGCCGGATCGAGCGTGAAGTCCTGCGGCCGGTAACGTTTGGCGGCTTTCTTCGGGTGCGCCTTGTCGTAGAGCGGATCAGGCTTCTGCTTGTGTTTTCCCAGGTCCTTGAAGCGTTCGTCGCGTTGGCGCATGCCGTTGTCGGCAATCAGGGCGTTGATGTTCTCTTTGGCCAGTTCCTTGAGGTTGCGTTCTGAGTGGTAGCCGGCATCGGCCGTGTAGAGCGTATCCGGGGTGGCCTGGGCTTGCGTGGCGCGCACGACCGGCAGCAGCAGTTCCTGTTCCGAACCGGTGCCATGGGCTTGCGCTTCGATAATGACCTGATTTTTGGCGTCGACCGCTGCCACGCCAGTAAAGCCTTGTATGACGCCTTTGCCGGTCGCCATCTTGGCGCTGTCCGGATCGGTGCGGTTGCTCTTCCTGATGGCGCCTTTGCTGCCTTTGCGATCCTTCGGGTGATCGGCCAGCCACTGGCGCAGTTCGGCGGCTTCACGCCCCAGGCTTTCGGCCTTTTGCCGGGATTTCTCGGCAAGGTCGGGTTCGACGGGCAGGCTGTCATTTGCGCGGTGGCGCTCAAGCATCTTCCTGGCAGCGGCTTCGAGTTTGTCGGCTTGATGGGCGAAGTCAGCGCGCGTGCCGCTTCTGGCTTTGGAGGCGTTGCTTGGCAACTTGACGCCGTCAATGGCGAACATCTCCCGGCCGATCAGGCCTTGCCGGTCGCAGAGGTAAAGCACTTGGGCAAAGAGCTGGGCGACTTCCTCGTCGAGGCTGGAAACGAAGGCGGCCAGCGTCGTAAAGTGCGGCGCGGAGTCGCCGCTGAGAGCGATGAAAGTGACGTGTTCGCGGCACAGCCGCTCAATGCCCCGGCTGCTCACGACGCCCTGGGCGTAGGCGCAGAGAATGACCTTGAGCAGCATCCCCGGCGGATAGGCGCAGGCGCCGCTTTGGTCATTGCGGTAACGGGTGTCGAAGAGGGAAAGGTCAAATTCGTGCTCAAGCAGGTGATGCACGGCATGTTCGAAACTGCCCGGCAGGAGTTGCTTCTCCAGATCCACCGCCAGGAACCTCGGGCTGGTGTCGATTGCTTTGTAGCGGGCCATGGCCTTCTCCTGAACTCGTCTTCAGGTTGGAGCCTTGTTATTCCATATGGTTCACGGCACGATGCGGGCATGGATACTATTTTTCTACAGCTTCGTTAGGTTTCGTCATGATGATGCCGCCAGAGAACTTGATCAGATCGGGAATCAAATTTCTTGCGCTTGGCTGCTTCGCAATCCTTTGGGGGTGGTTTTTCTCGTCATCCAAGCCATTGGTCAGCTTTGCCAACTACAGCATTGCATTCGTGGCGTTTGGTGTCGGTATTAACGACATCATTAAGGGAATCAATAATAAAAATGGCTCTGACACCCATCAAACCTAACAAACGCTTCGAGCCGACCGCCCAAAAGCTACGCTTTTGGGTTCCCTCCGCGCTGCGCGCTCCGGCGTCGGCTCAAGCTGCACGTTAGACAGGCAGGTCATCATGGGATTTACACTCGAAAAAGTTGTACCGTGGGGACGTTCTTATGAAGAATACGTCAGCATGTTTGGCCTTTCCGAGGTCGATCTTGAGCTTCGCATTCTTGGCTGTGGTGATGGCCCTGCGGCGTTTAATACAGTGCTGACCAAACAAGGTGGGAACATCGTCTCGGTAGATCCAATCTACGTTTTTGAGGCTGAACAGATCAGGGGCCGCATCTCCGAAACGTATGAAACCGTTATGGCACAAATGCGCGGGAACCAAAGCGACTACGTCTGGGAAGCCATTCCGTCGGTTGAGCAACTTGGGCATCTTCGCATGTCTGCGATGGAAACATTTCTCGCTGACTTCGATGCGGGAAAAAACGAAGGCCGATACGTCCCCGGGGAGTTGCCGTCACTTCCTTTTGAAAATGGAAAGTTCGACATCGCCTTGTCGTCTCATTTCTTGTTTTTGTACAGCGCCCATTTGTCCGCAGAGTTTCATCTTCAGGCACTTCAAGAAATGTTGCGTGTAGCTTGCGAAGTGCGCGTTTTTCCTATGCTTACGCTCGACGGTGCTTTATCACCCCATCTCCATTTTGTGAGCGAACATCTTGCGAACCATGGCTTCATGGTAGAAGTTAAGCGCGTTCCTTACGAGTTTCAGCGAGGCGGCAATGAAATGCTGCTGATCAAGCCCGTCTAACATGGTGCTCCACCTCGCTCCCTTCGGTCGCTGGACGCTGCGCGATAAAACCGCGCAGCGCCGGTTAGCTCGACGTTCCTGAACGTCCGCTTTTCCACGGCCCGACCGGCAGCAAAGGGCACAAAGCTGCCTTCCCACCGCCTATTCCCGCTCCAGAAACCGCTCCAGCAGCACGTTCAAAAAGCGCCGTCCCTTGAGCGTCGGCGCAATCTTTTCCGGGTCGACTTCAAGCAGTCCCTCGGTTGCGGCTGCTTTCAGCTGCGGCAGGATCAGGCCGAGCGGTTGCGCCGTGCGCGCTTCGAACAGGCTTGGGTGAAAGCCGTCGGCGAGGCGCAGGGCGTTCATCATGAATTCGAAGGGCAGGTCGGCGGCGGCGACTTCATTCGACTCCTGTACCGGATTGCCGCTGGCGATGTTTTCCAGGTAGGCCTTGGGGTGTTTCCAGCGCATCTGGCGCAGTACGCGGTCGTGCAAAGTCAGTTTGGAGTGGGCGCCGGCGCCGATGCCGAGGTAGTCGCCGAAATACCAGTAGTTGAGATTGTGGCGGCATTGCCGGCCGGGCTGAAAAATTAAAGGTGCCAGGTTCGATTTAACTTGACAGACACTCCTTCATGCCCCGTCATCTCAGTTTCCCCCCCTCGCTGGCCTACCCCTGAGAATAGTTTGAGCCTGGCCCCTTTTATTGAGTCTTTTGGGTGGCTGCCATCGCGCATGCCGTCAGGTGGCTACGAGCGCTGATCTCCAAGCTTAAGCCTGTGTTTCGGCGTCCATAGTAGCCAAACGCGTAGCTCCCGCATCAATCCAACACCTTGGTTCATGCCATGCGATTGACTTCAAACCGCCGCTCCTTACAATCCCCATAACCATCGCCCGTCCGGCGGTCCAGTCCAACGAGGTTTATCCGCCAATATGACTTCCTGCCCTCTTCAAACTCGTCCGCGTCGGCGGATAAACGCTATTCGTTAGGGTTCAAGGCACACCATCCGACTCATGAGCGATTTCTTCTGGATTGCTTTTGCCTGTTACATAGTCATGTGGGGTGTCGCCGGCTATTTCTTGGTACGCGCCTACCAAGTCGGGGTGAAAAACGTCCTTCATCTCGTCAAGTCTTGGAACGGCGAACCGCTCAAAAACCGAAAGAAAATTGCTCGCCTATATGCAATTACCGAGTTACTGACAGGTGTATCACTTGCTATTTTTCTTGCTGCCATACCGCTCTTCGCAATCCCTATGCGTATTTGGCCAGCTTTGATTTTGGTTATCGGCACAACTCGACAGTTACAAATTCTCAGGTTTTCTCGCCAAAATGAACCCTAACATTCCGTATATGGACTCCCCCAAAAAGCAAGGAAACTGATCGGTCAAGGTCGCTATGGCCTTCGGCCTCCGCTGGACGTCCCGCAAGCGGGGCGCCCCTTACCTAAAACGTTCCTGAATGACCGCTATTCCAACTAGCCTACGTCCGCAAAGGGCACAAAGCTGCCTTCCCGCCGCCTATTCCCGCTCGAGAAACCGCTCCAGCAACACATTCAAAAAGCGCCGTCCCTTGAGCGTCGGCGCAATCTTTTCCGGGCCGACCTCAAGCAGTCCCTCGGCTTCCGCCGCTTTCAATTGTGGCAGGATCAGGCCGAGCGGTTGCGCCGTGCGCGCTTCGAACAGGCTTGGGTGGAAGCCGTCGGCGAGGCGCAGGGCGTTCATCATGAATTCGAAGGGCAGGTCGGTGGCGGCGACTTCGTTCGACTCCTGTACCGGATTGCCGCTGGCGACGTTTTCCAGATAGGCCTTGGGGTGTTTCCAGCGCATCTGGCGCAGCACGCGGTCGTGCAGCGTCAGTTTGGAGTGGGCGCCGGCGCCGATGCCGAGGTAGTCGCCGAAATACCAGTAATTGAGATTGTGGCGGCATTGCCGGCCGGGCTGGGCGAAGGCCGAGGTTTCGTAATTCGTGAAGCCGGCGGCGGCGAGCCTGGCCTCGATCGCATCCTGCATGTCGGCGCAGGTGTCGCCTTCGGGTAGTTCGGGCGGGAAGGCGGCGAAGCGGGTGTTCGGCTCCAGCGTCAGCTGGTAGCAGGAGAGATGGCCGGGCTGGAAACCGAGCGCGGTGTCGACATCGCTGAGCGCCTGCTCCAGCGTCTGGCCGGGCAGGCCGTACATCAGGTCGAGATTGAAGGCGGGGAAGTGCTCACCGGCCAGTTGCGCGGCGCGTTTGGCCTCGCCGGCATCGTGGATGCGGCCGAGCGCCTTGAGATGGCCTTCGTTGAAACTCTGGATGCCGAGCGACAGGCGATTGACGCCGGCAGCGCGAAAGCCGGCGAATTTTTCCGCTTCCACCGTGCCGGGGTTGGCTTCGAGCGTGATCTCGGCGTCCGGCGCCAGCATGGCGAGGGTGCGGAAGGCGGTGATCAGTTCGTCGATGGCGGCCGGTGAGAGCAGGCTGGGCGTGCCGCCGCCGAAGAAAACGCTGACCACCGGCCGGCCCCAGATCAACGGCAGGGCGGACTGCAGGTCGGCGATCAGCGCGTCGACGTATTGCCGCTCGGGTATCTCGCCGTTGGCCTCATGCGAGTTGAAATCGCAGTAGGGGCATTTCTGCACGCACCACGGCACATGCACGTAGAGCGCGAGCGGCGGCGAGACGCGGAATTCGAGCGCCTGGGCGGTCGACGCCGGTTTTTGGGCAAAAATGGGAATGGTGCGGGCTGTGCTCACGCTTGCGGCCTGATTCGATGGGGCCAGACTGGCGCTGGCCGGTTGCTGGGAGACGGCATGGCGTTCATTCCTTCTCTCCCTGCGACAGCAAGTCGATCAGGGGAACATTGATGAAATAGAGGTGCTTGCCCTGGCTGTGTTCCCTGACCAGTCCGGCGTCGGCCAGTTGGCGCAGGTAGCGGGCCGCGGTCTGCCGGGTGACGTTCAGGTCGCGCTGGACGAACTCGATGCGCGTGTAGGGATGGCGGAAGAGATTGTTCAGCAAGTCCTGCGAATACAGCTTGGGCAAAGCACTGCGCATGCGCTGCTTGGTTTCCGCCATCAGCGTCCGCATCTCGCCGACCAGGCGAACGGCGCGCCGGGCGGTTTCCGCGACGCCCTGCAGCATGAACCTGACCCAGGCCTGCCACTCCTCTCCATTCGGTTCTGCGTCGCGCACGGCTTGCAGCAGGCGGTAATAGTCGTCCTTGTTGCGGTTGATGTAGCGCGACAGATAGAGCACCGGCGAATCGAGCAGGCCCGAACGCACCAGATACAACACGCAGAGAATCCGCCCGATCCGCCCATTGCCGTCGCTGAACGGGTGAATGCTCTCGAACTGATGATGGATCAGCGCCATCTTGACGATAGGGTCCAGGTCGCTGAGCGCGTCATCGTTGATGAAACTCTCCAGCGCCTGCATGTGGGACTGCACGCTGGGGCCATCCTGCGGCGGGACGAAGACCGTCGTGCCGGTGCGCTCGTTTTTCAGCACCGTGCCGCCGCTGGTGCGAAAAGCCTCGCTGCTGTTCTTGAGCAACTGGAACATCGAAATCAGCGTGCCGTTGCCGAGAATGCCCTGCTGCTGGCGCATGCGTTCGTAACCGTGCATCAGCGCCTCGCGGTAACGCGCGACCTCCTTGGCCGACGGCGAAATCCATTCGGCAATGTGCAGGTCGGCCTGGAACAACTCGTCCTGCGTCGTCACATAGCTCTCGACTTCGGAGCTTGCCTTGGCCTCCTGCAGCGCCAGCGTGTTGATCAGGATGGCCTGGTTCGGGATGCTGGCGGCGCAGCCTTTGAGTTCCGCCAGATGCCGATGTGCCGCCACCAGCGCTCGCAGCAGTTCCGGCGACTGGAAATCGACGCCGGCTGGCGGTAGTTCGGGGATCGGGTAATTGGGCTGCAAGGCCATGGCGAGACTCCGTGATGCATGCGGCGGGATAACAGGAGATATTTTTCGTGTTACAAAAACAACTGATTTTTAACACGACATGCGCCTCATGTTAAAAATTTTGCGTATCCACGCGTCGCGCAAAAAATGCGGGGGTGAATTATCTCCCTGAAAAATGGGCTGGTATGTTGTTCCCGCTTTTTCCGCACGCCATTTCCAATGGCTGTTGCTTAGTCCCGCGACGATATTGCCGTGCTGTTTACAGGGCCGGCAGCCGCTCGATCAGCTTCTGCATGGCCTGGCCGCGATGCGAGACGCGGTTTTTGGTGTCGGCGTCGAGTTCGGCCGCGGTCTGGCCGAAGGCCGGCACGAAGAACAGCGGGTCGTAGCCGAAGCCGCCGTCGCCACGCGAAGCCGGCAGGATTTCGCCGTGCCATTCGCCTTCGGCGATCAGCGGTTGCGGGTCGTCGGCGTGGCGGACCAGCACCAGTACCGAGACGAAATGGGCGCGCCGGTCCGGGTTGCTGCCGAGCTCGGCGAACAGCTTTTCATTGTTGCGCGCATCCGATTTCGGCTCTCCGGCATAGCGCGCCGAATAGACGCCGGGGGCGCCGCCGAGCGCCGCAACGCACAGGCCGGAGTCGTCGGCGAGGGCGGGCAGGCCGGACAGCCTGGATGCATGGCGCGCCTTGGCCAGCGCGTTCTCGACGAAGGTGCTGTGCGGCTCTTCGGCTTCCGGGATGCCGAGCTCGCCCTGCGCGATGACCTCGAAACCGAGCGGCGCGAGCAGCGCGTTGAGTTCCTTCATCTTCTTGGCGTTGTTGGAGGCGAGGACGAGTTTTTTCATGGTTCAGAAATCTGAAAAAGTGCTTTTTCCAGCGGTCGACCGCTGGAAAATGGGAAAAATGCTCAGCTGGCCAGCGCGCTTTGCTGCGCGGCGATCAGTTGACGGATGCCGGCTTCGGCGAGGTCGGTCAGTACGTTCATCTGCTGGCGGGTAAACGGTTCGCCCTCGGCCGTGCCCTGGACTTCGACGATGCCGCCGGCGCCAGTCATCACGACGTTCATGTCGGTATCGCAGTTGGAGTCTTCCGGGTAATCGAGGTCGAGTACCGGGGCGCCGTTGTAGATGCCGACCGAAACGGCGGCGACGTGGTCGCGCACCGGGTTGGCGGGCAGCTTGCCGGCGGTGACCAGCTTCTCGCAGGCTTCGTAGAGCGCGATCCAGGCGCCGGTGATCGACGCACAACGGGTGCCGCCGTCGGCCTGCAGAACATCGCAGTCGAGCGTGATCTGACGTTCGCCGAGGGCCTTGAGATCGACCACGGCGCGCAGGCTGCGCCCGATCAGGCGCTGGATTTCCTGGGTGCGGCCGGTCTGCTTGCCCTTGGCGGCTTCACGCGAGCTGCGCGAATGGGTGGCGCGCGGCAGCATGCCGTATTCGGCGGTGACCCAGCCCTGGCCCTTGCCGCGCAGGAAGGGCGGCACGTTTTCTTCGACGCTGGCATTGCACAGGACGCGGGTGTCGCCCATCTCGATCAGCACCGAGCCTTCGGCGTGGCGGGTGAAGTTGCGGGTGATGCGGACCTGGCGGAGCTGGTCGGCCTGGCGTTGGCTGGGGCGCATGGAATTCCTTATTTTTTCGGGTTGTATTTGTCGATGGCGTTGCGGATTTCCTCAATCGCCTTTTCAATTTCGTCTTCGGTCAGATCGCTCTTGTAAGCCGGGTTGCGCCCGAACTCTTCAAGCCGCGTCGTCACTTCGCCCTGGGTCATGGTCTGCGTCGAGATCGAGCTGGTTGCTTCCTCGACATAGCTTTGCTCCCAGTGCACGGCAACCACGGAGAGGTTGTCGCCATGCGGTCCACCCTTGATTTCGGCCTGTTTCATCAGGGTCGGCACGGCTTCGAGCAGGTTGGTGCCATGCAGGCTGATCGCCATCTGCTCGCCGGACGTGACGCCCCACAAGCCGTCGCTGCAGAGCAGCAGGATGTCGCCGTGTTCGAGCGGCGTCTTGCGCGAAAACTCGATTTCCGGCGGGGTCGGGCTGCCCAGGCAGCTGTAGATCTTGTTGCGGTCCGGGTGATGGGCGGCCTGGATTTCGGTAATCAGGCCTTCCTCGATGAGCAGGCGGACGCGCGAGTGGTCGCGTGTCTGGGTAATGACCTTGCCATCGCGCATCAGGAACAGGCGCGAGTCGCCGGCATGCGCCCAGTAGGCGACATTGTCCTGGACCAGGCAGGCGACGCAGGTGGTGCGCGGCGAGTCCTTCAGGTGATGCAGGGTCGCGTAATCGAGAATGGCGTGGTGCGCATTGCTCATTGCCTTCTGCAGGAAGCGGAACGGGTCGCCGATCAGCGGCTGCGCTTCGTGCTGGAAGCTGTCGGCCAGTGTCTGGATGGCGATCTGCGCGGCGATCTCGCCGTAATGGTGGCCGCCCATGCCGTCCGCCACCGCCATCAGCAGTGCGTCGCGCGAGTAGCAATAGGTGGTGCGGTCCTCGTTGTTGGCGCGGCCGCCCTGCAGGCTGTCCTGATAAATGCTGAATCTCATTTAGTCGGCTTCCGGAATTTTCCGACCAGGCGGTCCAGCCAGTGCTCGGCATCCTTGGGGCTGGGCGGCGTAATCGTTTCGACCAGTGCCTTCTGCAGCGTGAAGACACTTTGCGGCCGGTAAAGATGGTTGAGGTTCAGGCACCAGTCGATGATCTCGAGCAGGCGGTCGGAGTACTGGCCTTCCCAGCGCATCATCGCCGGGCCCAGCGTGTCTTTTTTCATGCGCTCGTCGGCGGCCTGCGGCGCAGAGCCGGCCAGGCAGGCATACATCGAGGCGCCGACGCTGTAGATGTCGCTCCACGGCCCGAGATCCTTGCGCGAGCCGTAGTGCTCGGGCGAAGCAAAGCCCGGGGTGTACATCGGCTTGAGGATGGGCTGGTCGGTGACCAGAGTCTGGCGGGCGGCGCCGAAGTCGATCAGGACCGGCGTGTTGTCGCCGCGCAGGTAGATGTTCGAGGGCTTGAGGTCGAGGTGCAGCAGCTTGTGCGCATGCACCTCGCGCAGGCCGTTCAGCATGCGGGTGAAGACGCCGCGGATGAAACGTTCCGAAATGTGGCCCTGATGCTTGTGGATGAATTCCTGCAGCGTGCGGCCGTGTTCGTATTCCATGACCATGTACACGGTGTCGTTGGCGCGGAAGAAGTTGAGCACGCGGATCACGTTCGGGTGCGACAGCTTGGCCAGCGAGCGGCCTTCCTCGAAGAAGCACTTCATGCCGTAGCGGAAGGCGCCGAGGTGCTCGGCCGTGATCACCGGTTTGACGTCGCCGTCATTGCGCAGTGCCAGGCTGTTCGGCAGGTACTCCTTGATCGCGACCTGCTGGTCGTCGGCATCGGTCGCCAGGTAGACGATGGAAAAGCCGCCGAGCGAGAGCTGGCGGTCTATCGTGTACTCTTCCAGTTGGAAGCCGTTGGGTAACGGCTGATTGGCTTGTTGCGCCATTGGGCTCGCGGTTATGATGCGTATCAGGCATTTTCGGGCGTGTTGTCCGGCCTGTAAAGCGGAGACACTCCAGACATGATTTCAAGTATGACCGGTTATGCAGTTAAAACGCGCGATATCGAGCGCGGAACGCTGCAACTTGAGCTTAAAAGCGTCAATTCCCGCTATCTCGATTTTCATTTTCGCATCAGCGAAGATTTGCGTGCGCTCGAGATGCCGTTGCGTGAACTGCTTGCCTCGCGTCTGGCGCGCGGCAAGATCGAGTGTCGTCTGTCCTTCAATGCCTCGGCGGCGCGCGCCGACCAGCTCGAACTCAACGCCGATCTGCTCGGCTCGCTGACCGTGCTCAATGCGCGCGTTCGCGAAGCGATGCCGGAAGCGCGGCCGCTCTCGGTCAATGACGTGCTGCGCTGGCCGGGCATGTTCGGTGACCAGTCGATTGACTTTGCCACCTTCAATGCACCGGTGCTGGCGCTGGCCCGCGAAGTGCTCGACGAATTCACCGCCAGCCGCGGTCGTGAAGGTGAAAAACTGGCTGCAATGATCGTCGACCGGGTGAACGCCATGCGCGACATCGTGCGCAACGTGGCGCCGCGCATTCCCGAAGCGCAGGCCCTGTTTGCCGACAAGCTGCGCCAGCGTCTGCAGGAAGCCCTCGGCAATGCCAGCGACGACCGCATCATGCAGGAAGTCGCCGTGTTCGCGACGCGCATCGATGTTGCCGAAGAACTGAGCCGTCTCGGCACGCATCTCGATGAAGTCGAACGCGTCCTCCGGCAGGGCGGCGCCAGCGGCAAGCGTCTCGATTTCCTGATGCAGGAACTCAATCGCGAAGCCAATACGCTCGGTTCGAAATCGGCGATTACCGAGGTGTCGCAAGCCTCGGTCGATCTCAAACTGCTCATCGAGCAGATGCGCGAGCAGATCCAGAACCTGGAATAAGGCCGGCGTTTTCGGGGCGGGCAGGTCGGGGCAAGCCCGGCTTGCTTTTCGCGACCGGGCATCGCATGCCCGATGCATTCCTGCTGTGCTGCCTCACCTCTTTTTGCGCTAGACTGGCAATGCCTTTTTCATAAGGCATTTGCTACCCCAGTGCGTTGCTTGTCCGCATTCCGGGTTTTTCAGGTCCAGCAAAGGAGGCTGCCCGGCGTGCCGATCCCGATTCAAAATGCCTCGACGGTTTCGCCGCGGATGCTGGCCTGGCAACTGTTTGCCGGCTGGTTGGCGGTGGTCCTGTGCATTTGCGCATTCGCCGGCTTGTTTCTCCGGGCAGGTCTCGAGCACGTCCGAACCAGTGCCACGCTGGAGGCGGAGAACCTGACCCAGGTGCTTGAACGCGATGTCGCGGCTTCGCTGGAAAAAGTTGATCTGATCCTGCGCTCGGTAGCCGATGAATATGAGCGGCGGGCGCAGCTCGGTCCGGTGGGGCGCAGCGACATGGATGCGTTCCTGGAACGTCTGGCGGCCCGTCAGGAGTCGATGCAGCGCCTGAGCATTGCCGATGCGGGCGGCGAGACCGGGGCCAATTCGAGCCTGGCCGATCGTGACTATTTCAATCGCCTGCGGACTGATCCGGTTGCCGGACTGGTCATTTCCAAGCCGGTCGTCGGCCGGATCAGCGGCAAGTGGGCAATCGTCCTGGCGCGCCGTCTCAACGACCGGCACGGGGCGTTTGCCGGGGTTGCCTACGCCAGTCTGAGTCTTGAACATTTCGAAAAGCATTTCGGCGCCTTGCAACTGGGAGCGCATGGCACGGTCAGTCTGCGCGATGCCGATCTCGGGGTGATTGTTCGCCTGCCGAAAATTGGCGCGGTGGTGAAGTATGGCTCGACGGTGGTTTCCGACGATTATCACGCGGCGCTTGCGGAGAACCCTTTGCACGGGGTTTATCGGGCGGGTGACAGCAGTGTTGACGGGATGCCGCGCCTGCATGTTTTCCGCTTCAATCCGCAGTACCGCTTCTATGTCAATGTCGGGGTGGCCGAAGACGATTACCTCGCTCCCTGGCGCAACCAGGTGTGGACGACGCTTGTGCTGCTGGTCGTCTTCATCGTGCTGAGTGGTCTGTGCGTGTTGCTCCTGCAGCGTTATGCGCGGCGTCTGGCGGATCGCGAAGGGATGCTGCGGACCATCTTCGAGGCATCCGACGGCGCCATATTTCTGCTTGATGCGCAGGGGCGGATCACGCATGCCAACGAGCGCATGGCCGTGATGCTGGCTTGCCGGCTCGAGCAGCTGACCGGTAGCGATTACCTGCAATATGTTGTCGATGCCGAGCGCGCGGTGGCCGCAGACTTGTTGCGACGCCTGCTCACGGCCGAGGTGCCCTTTGCCCGCCATGAACGGGCTTATCGGCGCGGTGATGGCAGCATGTTCTGGGGTTTTCTCTGTGCCCGGCCCCTGCTGGATGGGCGCGGCTATCCGGTCGGGCTGGTCGGCTTGATCACCGATATCGATGAGCAGAAGAACAACGCAAAGGAGCTGGAAAACTATCGCCAGCACCTCGAAAGTCTGGTGCGCGAACGTACGGTCGAACTGGAGGGCGCCAAGGAGGCGGCAGAGTCGGCCAGTCGCGCCAAGAGCAGCTTCCTGGCCAACATGAGTCACGAGATCCGGACGCCGATGAATGCCATCATCGGCCTGACCCATCTGTTGCAGCGGGAGTTGCTGACGCCGGCGCAGGCTGACCGTCTGGACAAGATATCAAGCTCGGCCCGTCACCTGATGGCGATCATCAACGACGTGCTCGATATCTCGAAGATCGAATCGGGCAAGCTGGTCATCGAGTCGGCGCCTTTTGCCGTGGCCGATGTGCTTGCCGAACTGGGCGGGCTATATGCCGGGCGGGCGCAGGCCAAGGGCCTGTCATTCACGACCTCGGCGGGTGATTTGCCGCCGCTGGTGGTGGGCGACCGGACGCGTTTGTCGCAGGCGCTGCTCAACTACCTGGCGAATGCGATCAAGTTCACCGCGACGGGTGGCATCGAATTGCGGGCAAGGGTGATCGAGGAAGACGAAAGCTCGCTGCTCGCCCGTTTCGAAGTGCAGGACAGCGGGATCGGCATTGCGGCGGAGGTGTTGCCGCGTCTCTTCATGGCCTTCGAGCAGGCGGACAACTCGACGACCCGCCAGTATGGCGGCACCGGTCTCGGGTTGGCGATCAACCGGCGGCTGGGTGAGCTGATGGGGGGCGCGGTTGGTGTCGAGAGCACGCTGGGTGTCGGCAGCACCTTCTGGATCAATGTCCGTTTTGGCAAGCTGGCAGCGGTCGACCGTCCGGAAGAGGTCAATTTCACCGCCCCGGCAAGCAATGAAGCCGAACTTCGGGAAAGTTGCTGCACCGCCCGCCTGCTGCTGGTTGAAGACGATGAGATCAACCAGGAGGTGGCGCTGGAATTGCTGCGCGACTTTGCCGGGCTGCAAGTTGATTTGGCCAAGAACGGTGTGCTGGCCGTGCGCATGGCAGGCGCTGTCTGCTACGACCTGATCCTGATGGATCTGTTGATGCCGGAGATGGATGGTTTCACAGCAACGCGACTGATTCGCGCCATGCCCGCCTACCGCCAGACGCCGATTCTGGCGATGACGGCCAATGCCTTCGATGCCGATCGGGCGCGTTGTCTGGTGGCGGGAATGAACGATCACATTCCGAAGCCGGTCAACCCGGAGCTACTTTTCAGTAAACTGCTGCACTGGCTGCCGCGGGCAGTCGCTGATCAGAAACGCCCAACCCAGGAATAAACCATGGCCGGAAATCTTTATGTCGTCGCCGCCCCGTCCGGCGCCGGCAAGACCACGCTTGTACGTCTCCTGCTCGAAGCCGAGCCGGTGCGCCTGTCGATCTCCTTCACCACCCGCCAGCCGCGGCCGGGTGAGCAGGATGGCCGCGAATACCATTTCGTCGATACGGCAACCTTCCGCGCCATGATCGAGCGGCGCGAGTTTCTCGAATGGGCCGAGGTACACGGCAATTTCTACGGCACCTCGAAAAAATGGATTGCCGACCAGCTGGCGGTCGACGCCGATGTTTTGCTCGAAATCGACTGGCAGGGCGCACAGCAGGTGCGGCAGCAGTTTCCCGACGCGATCGGCATCTTCATTTTGCCGCCCTCGATGGAAGAGCTGGAACGCCGGCTGACCGGGCGCGGCACCGATGCCGCCGACGTCATTGCCCGCCGTCTGGCCGCGGCACAGGCCGAGATGCACCATGTCGGGGAATTCGACTATGTTATTATTAACAACCAACTGGAAGAGGCTTTGCTTGATCTGCGCGCCGTGGTGCGTGCATCCCGTCTGCAGTACGCCGCGCAAGCTGCCCGGCACGCTGCCCTCTTCGACCGAATGATCTGATTTTCCGAGGTTTTACATGGCTCGCGTTACGATTGATGACTGCCTGAAAAGAATTCCCAACCGCTTCCAGATGACCCTGACGGCGGCTAACCGTGCCCGTCAGCTGGCCAATGGCGCGACGCCGCTGGTCGAAGCCGGCAAGCACAAGCCGACGGTCGTTGCCCTGCGCGAAGTGGGTGCCGGCAAGATCGGCATCGAAATTCTCAACCGCAGTCTGGGCTGAGTTCGGCGCGGTGAATGCTGATGGGGTCAACGCCGTCATCACCACCGCCTGCCATGGAAGAACCCGCCTACCGGGTTTTTCTCGATAGTCTCGACTATCTTTCTCCGGATGAAGTAGCCCAGATCGAGAAGGCGTATGCCTTCTCGGCCAAGGCACATGCGCACCAGAAGCGCATGTCCGGCGAAGCCTACATCACGCATCCGCTGGCCGTGGCCGGTGCCGTCGTCGAGTGGCGCATGGACGCCGACGCCGTGATGGCGGCGCTGCTGCATGACGTGCTGGAAGACACCGGCACCAGCAAGCGCGAACTGGCCGACCTGTTCGGCAAGGAAGTCGCCGAGCTGGTCGATGGTCTCTCCAAGCTCGACAAGATGGAGTTCGCTTCCTACCAGGAGGCGCAGGCCGAGAATTTCCGCAAGATGCTGATGGCGATGGCGCGCGACTTGCGCGTCGTGCTGATCAAGCTCGCCGACCGCCAGCACAATCTGGCGACGATGTCGGCGATGCGCCAGGACAAGCGCGCCCGCATTGCGCGCGAGACCCTGGAGATCTACGCGCCGATCGCGCTGCGTCTGGGCCTGAACAAGCTGTACCGCGAATTGCAGGACACCTGTTTCCGCCTGATCCACCCGCATCGTGCCGAGGTGCTGACCAAGGCGATGAAGGCGGCGCGCGGCAATCGCAAGGAGCTGCTGTCGCGCATCCTCGACGGCATCCGCGACAAGCTTTCCGGTGCCGGCTTGAAGGCCGAGGTATTCGGGCGCGAAAAGAGCCTGTATTCAACCTTCTGCAAGATGAAAGAAAAGCATCTCTCCTTCTCGCAGGTGCTTGATATTTATGGTTTTCGCGTGGTGGTCGAGAATGTGCCGACCTGCTACCTTGCCCTTGGCGCCCTGCATGGTCTCTACAAGCCCGTGCCCGGCAAGTTCAAGGACTACATCGCGATCCCCAAGGCGAACGGCTACCAGTCGCTGCACACGACGCTGATCGGTCCGTACGGCACGCCGGTCGAAGTGCAGATCCGCACGCACGAGATGCATCATGTCGCGCAGGAGGGCGTTGCCGCCCACTGGTTGTACAAGGACATCGAGGATAGCGGCGCCGATCTGCAGATCAAGACGCACAAGTGGCTGCAATCCCTGCTCGAGATGCAGAGTGGCGACTCGTCCGAGTTCTTCGAGAACGTCAAGATCGACCTCTTCCCGGACGAGGTTTACGTGTTCACGCCCAAGGGCAAGATCATGGCACTGCCGCGCGGCGCCACCGTGGTCGACTTTGCCTACGCCGTGCATACCGACGTCGGCCACCACTGCTCGGCGGCGCGCGTCAATCACGAGCTGGCGCCGCTGCGCACCGAGATGCGCAATGGCGATCTGGTCGAGATCATCACCTCGGCGCAGGCCAGCCCGAATCCGGTCTGGCTGACTTACGTCAAGACCGGGCGGGCGCGCAGCAAGATCCGCCACTTCCTGCGCACCATGCAGAACGAGGAGTCGTCGCGTTTGGGCGAGCGCCTGCTGCGCCAGGAACTGCTCTCGCTCGGCGTCGTGCCGATCTCGATTCCGGCCGATGCCTGGGACCAGATGGTCAAGTCGAGCGGCCAGAAGAACATCGAAGAGATCTACACCGACATCGGCCTCGGCAAGCGCCTGCCTTCCGTGGTGGCCCGTCGCCTGCTGGCGCGCGAGGACATGGGCACCGACCAGCCGGGCAACATGGCGCTCGCCATCCATGGCACCGAGGGCATGGCGATCCAGCTGGCACGTTGCTGCCAGCCGATACCGGGCGATCCGATCATCGGTTCGATCAGGAAGGGCAGCGGTCTGGTGATTCATACCCACGATTGCCCGAGCATCCGCAAATCGCGCTCGGCCGAGCCGCAGAAATGGATCGACGTCGAATGGGAGCCGGAAGAGGGCAAACTGTTCGACATCCGCATCAAGGTCGAGGTCAAGAACACGCGTGGCGTGCTCGCCCAGGTTGCCGCGGCGATCGCCGAAGCCGGCTCGAACATCGAGCATGTCTCAATGGATGCCGATTCCGAGCACCTGTTCACGCTGCTCCGCTTCACCATCCAGGTTGCGCACCGCAACCATCTGGCAGCCGTGATGCGCGGCATGCGCCATATTCCGGAAGTCACCCGCATCGTGCGGGAGCGTGGGGGCGAGGTTTGAGGGTACTCGTGCTGGGGGCCGGCGTTGTCGGCACCACGACCGCATGGTATCTCGCCCGCGCCGGACACGCGGTGACGGTCGTCGATCGCCAGCCGGTGGCGGGCAATGAGACCAGTTTTGCCAACGGTGGCCAGATTTCCGTCTCGCATGCCGAACCCTGGGCCAATCCGCACGTCCTGCCGCGTTTGCTGAAATGGCTGGGGCGCGAGGATGCGCCCTTGCTCTGGCGCTGGCGGGCCGATCCGGCACAACTCGCCTGGGGCCTGCGTTTCCTGCGCGAATGCCTGCCCGGCCGGACGCGCCACAACATTGCGGCGATCGTCGCCCTCGCGCTCTACAGCCGCAGCCAGTTGCAGGCGCTGCGCCAGGAACTTGATCTGCGCTACGACCATCTCGAGCGCGGCATCCTGCACATCTACACCGAAGCCGACGAGTGCGAACGCGCCGTCGAGGCGGCGCGCATCATGCGCGAATTCGGGCTGGATCGTGTGACGGTCGACGTCGAAAAATGCCTGGAAATCGAACCGGCCCTGAGCGGCGCCCGTCATCTGCTGGTCGGTGGCGATTACACGCCGTCGGACGAGTCGGGCGACGCCCACAAATTCACGCGTGCGCTGGCCGACAAGGCGCAGGCGGCCGGCGTTGATTTTTGCCTGAATACGACGGTCGACCGTATCGAGGCGGCTGACGGCAGGATCAGCGGCGTGCAGGTGCATGACGGCGAGACTTCGCGCATGCTGCGCGCCGATGCCTACGTGCTGGCGCTGGGCAGCTATTCGCCCTTGCTGCTCAAACCGCTCGGCATCGGTTTGCCGGTCTATCCGGCCAAGGGCTATTCGGCGACGCTGACTTTGGCCGATGGTTGCGTCGCGCCGACCGTCAGCCTGACCGATGACGAGCGCAAGCTGGTCTTTTCGCGCTTCGGCAATCGCCTGCGCATCGCCGGCACGGCCGAGTTCAACGGCTACAACCTCGAACTCAATCCGGTGCGCAGCCGGGCCTTGATCGAGCGCACGCAGCGCCTGTTTCCCGGCCTCGAGCTGGCCGCCGAGCCGGAATACTGGTGCGGCCTGCGCCCGGCGACGCCGTCCAATCTGCCGTACATCGGCCGCACGCGTTACAACAACCTGTGGCTCAACACCGGCCATGGCACGCTGGGCTGGACGCTGTCCTGCGGTTCGGCGGCGGCATTGGCCGACTTGATGAGCGGTCAGCGCGCGGCGCCGGATTTCCCCTTCATCCGATGCTGATCGACACCCACTGTCATCTCGATGCGGCCGAGTTTTCGCCGGATCGCGATGCAGTGCATGCGGCGGCGCTGGCCGCCGGCGTCGGGCGCATCGTGGTGCCGGCCGTAGCGGTCGACACCTTTCCGGCGGTCAAAACCACGGTCGCCCGTTATGCCGGCTGTGTCGCCGCCTACGGCATTCATCCGCTTTACGTGATGCAGGCCAAAGACGAAGATCTGACCGTATTGCGCGACTGGCTGCGCGCTGAACAGCCGGTTGCGCTCGGTGAGATCGGGCTGGATTATTACGTCGCCGGGCTCGATCCCGAGCGCCAGGCCTTTTTCTTCGTCGAGCAACTGAAACTGGCGCAGGAATTCAACTTGCCGGTATTGCTGCATGTCCGGCGGGCGGTTGATCAGGTGCTCAAATACCTGCGCCGGCATCCGGTCTGCGGCGGTATCGCGCATGCCTTCAATGGCAGCCGGCAGCAGGCGGACGAATTCATCAAACTGGGCTTCAAGCTGGGCTTCGGCGGCGCCATGACCTTCAGCGGCTCGACGCGTATCCGCGATCTGGCGGCGAATTTGCCGCTCGACGCCATCGTGCTTGAAACCGATGCGCCGGACATCCCGCCGGCCTGGCTGGCGCGCGGCCGCAATGCGCCAGCCGAACTGCCGCGCATCGCCAAGGTGCTGGCCGGGTTGCGCGCCATGGCGCCGGACGAGCTGGCGGCGATCACCGCAGCCAACGCCCGGCGCGTATTGCCCGGGCTGGGCTGACTCCGTCCTTATTCCGCAACGACCTTGCGGCGGACTTCCGGCCTGGCTTCGATAGCGGTCAACACGCCGTTTTCGTCAAAAATGGCGTCGAAGCCCTCAAAACTGCTCAACCAGTAATGCCAGGTCTTGCTCTCGATCAGCGGGTTCTCGTCATAGACCGGATAGCCGACCGCCATCAGCACCTGTTCGCGATTCATGCCGCGAATCAGGCGGGCGCTGCCGATCGCTTCCTGGATTTTTTTCGGATAAGACTTCAGTTTGATCAGCGGGTCCTGCTCGACGATATAGCGTTTGGCGAAGGCATCGAGCGACATGTTGCGGCTGTAGTCATTGCCGATTGCCTGGCGGCGGCCATTGATCGTTAACAGGACGCGGTGCTTGCCGTAGCCGTCCATCGACAGTGGCGTGCCGGCTGGAATCATCGTCTTGCCGCTGTCGGCATAATTGATGTCGCTGATCCAGTTGCCGTCGGTGCGCATGTTGCAGCACAGGAAACCGTAACCCTCGGCGGCGGCGTTTGCGGCGCTCAGCGCGGCGAGGCAAAGGAATGCGGCAAGTTTCAAGGTGGTAACTCCTTTTCGCGGGCGGACGGCAATCCTAGCAGCTTCGTTTGCGAAATGAGCATGGCATTGGCGAGTCCAGCCTGCATCAACAAAAAGGGGAGCCGAAGCTCCCCTTTCTGGATGTCCTGTACGGGATCAGGCCGCTTCGGCCAGCGCGCCGCGCATCTTTTGCAGCGCCTTGACTTCGATCTGGCGGATACGCTCGGCCGACACCGAGAACTCGTCGGCCAGGTCGTGCAGCGTTGCTGCTTCGCCGTCATGCAGCCAGCGCGCCTCGATGATGCGGCGGCTGCGCGCATCGAGTGTGCCAAGCGCTTCCTGCAGGCCTTCGTTCTGCTGCCGGGCAATCGCCTTGTTCTCGATGACGCGGGTCGGCTCGTAGCGCGAGTCGGCAAGGTAATCGATCGGCGCGAAAGCTTCGTCGCTGTCGTCCGGGCTGCCTTCCAGCGCCAGGTCGCGGCCGGTCAGGCGGGTTTCCATCTCGACCACTTCTTCCGGCTTGACGCCGAGACGGGTCGCCACTTCGCCGGCCTGCGTGCCGGACAGCGTATCGACGCCTTCGTAGTCGTTCTTCAGGCTGCGCAGGTTGAAGAACAGCTTGCGCTGCGCCTTGGTCGTCGCCACTTTGACCAGGCGCCAGTTCTTCAGGATGTATTCGTGAATCTCGGCCTTGATCCAGTGCATGGCAAACGAAACCAGACGCACGCCGCGCGTCGGGTCGTAGCGTTTGACTGCCTTCATCAGGCCGATGTTGCCTTCCTGGATGAGGTCGGCATGCGGCAGGCCGTAGCCGAGATAGCCGCGGGCAATGGAGATGACGAGGCGAAGATGCGAGAGCACGAGCTGGCGGGCCGCTTCCACATCACCTTCATCATGGAAACGCTCGGCCAGCCTGATCTCCTCAGCCTCGGAAAGCATGGGGTAACGGTTCGCGGCCTGGATATAGGCATCGATGTTACCGACTGCTGACGGGATGGGAAGCGCCAAGGCTTGGGTCATAGCGTGGTTTTCTCCTTCAAGGGTTGCAAATACATTCTAGCACTCGCTGCCTGTGAGTGCTAATAGTGGAAAAAGTTTCCCGAGCCGTGTTATTGCCATGCCGAATCAAGGTGAGTCGATTCGTCAGCCGGGTGGCTGAGAATCTCTATTTTATGGTCGCCTCTTGAAATCCCGGGGGGGCGACCTTATTATTTAGCACTCACCGGATGCGAGTGCTAACAAAGCCCGCTCCGTTCCCGGGCGCCTTCGGGTGTGCCGGCCAATTTCATCTCTGTGAACCACGAGGAGTTAGTCTTATGAATATCCGTCCTTTGCACGACCGTGTGATCGTCAAGCGCGTTGAAGCCGAACGCACCACCGCTTCCGGCATCGTCATTCCTGATTCCGCCGGCGAAAAGCCGGATCAGGGCGAAATCCTGGCCGTTGGCCCGGGCAAGCGCGACGACAACGGCAAGCAGATCGCCCTGGACGTCAAGGTGGGTGACCGCGTTCTGTTCGGCAAGTACGCCGGCCAGTCCGTCAAGGTCGATGGCCAGGAAGTCCTGGTCATGCGTGAAGAAGACATCATGGGCGTTCTGCAGAAGTAATTCCTGCACCCCGAGAAGCTACGGTTGGCCAGCGGTCAACCGGAAAAACAGATCAAAATTCAGGAGCTATAAATGGCAGCTAAAGAAGTCAAATTCGGTGATTCCGCCCGTGCCCGCATGGTCGAAGGCATCAACATCCTGGCTGATGCAGTCAAGGTTACCCTCGGCCCGAAGGGTCGCAACGTCGTGCTCGAGCGTTCCTTCGGCGGCCCGACCGTCACCAAGGACGGCGTTTCCGTCGCCAAGGAAATCGAACTGAAAGACAAGTTCGCCAACATGGGCGCCCAGATGGTCAAGGAAGTTGCTTCCAAGACCTCCGACATCGCCGGTGACGGCACCACGACCGCAACCGTTCTGGCCCAGGCCATTGTCC
This sequence comes from Quatrionicoccus australiensis, assembly GCF_020510525.1. Classification (NCBI taxonomy): domain Bacteria; kingdom Pseudomonadati; phylum Pseudomonadota; class Betaproteobacteria; order Rhodocyclales; family Azonexaceae; genus Quatrionicoccus; species Quatrionicoccus australiensis. The sequence goes on along the minus strand of NZ_CP075188.1, from coordinate 3,824,863 downwards.
GCGAAGGCATGAAGTACGTTGCCGCCGGCATGAACCCGATGGACCTGAAGCGCGGTATCGACAAGGCTGTGGTCGCCACCATCGCCGAACTGCAGGCTTTCTCCAAGCCCTGCACGACGACCAAGGAAATCGCCCAGGTCGGTTCCATTTCCGCCAACTCCGATGCTGACATCGGCGAAATCATCGCCAATGCCATGGAAAAGGTCGGCAAGGAAGGCGTCATCACCGTTGAAGACGGCAAGTCCCTGGCCAACGAACTCGACGTCGTCGAAGGCATGCAGTTCGACCGCGGCTACCTGTCGCCGTACTTCATCAACAACGGTGACAAGCAGCAAGCCCTGCTCGAAAACCCGTTCGTCCTGCTTTTCGACAAGAAGATCTCGAACATCCGCGACCTGCTGCCGATCCTGGAACAAGTCGCCAAGGCCGGCCGTCCGCTGCTGATCATCGCTGAAGATGTCGATGGCGAAGCCCTGGCTACCCTGGTCGTCAACAACATCCGTGGCATCCTGAAGACCGTTGCCGTCAAGGCCCCGGGCTTTGGTGACCGTCGCAAGGCCATGCTGGAAGATATCGCCATCCTGACCGGCGGTACCGTGATCGCCGAAGAAACCGGCCTGACGCTGGAAAAGGCTGTCCTGAAGGATCTGGGCCAGGCCAAGCGCATCGAAGTCGCCAAGGAAAACACCACGATCATCGACGGCGCCGGCGAAGCTGCTGCCATCGAAGCCCGCGTCAAGCAGATCCGTATCCAGATCGAAGAAGCCACTTCCGATTACGACAAGGAAAAGCTGCAGGAACGTGTTGCCAAGCTGGCTGGCGGCGTTGCCGTCATCAAGGTTGGTGCAGCGACCGAAGTCGAAATGAAGGAAAAGAAGGCTCGTGTTGAAGATGCCCTGCACGCTACCCGCGCTGCCGTGGAAGAAGGTATCGTCGCCGGCGGCGGCGTTGCCCTGATCCGCGCCCGTGCTGCCGTTGGCAAGCTCAAGGGTGACAACCACGATCAAGATGCCGGCATCAAGATCGTGCTGCGCGCCATGGAACAGCCGCTGCGCGAAATCGTCGCCAATGCCGGTGACGAGCCGTCGGTTGTGGTCGACAAGGTGCAGCGTGGCAAGGGTAACTACGGTTACAACGCTTCCACCGGCGAGTACGGCGACATGGTTGAAATGGGCGTGCTGGATCCGACCAAGGTCACCCGCACCGCACTGCAGAACGCCGCTTCCGTGGCTGCCCTGATGCTGACCACCGAATGCATGGTTGCTGAACTGGCTGATGACAAGCCGGCCGGCGGCATGCCTGACATGGGCGGTATGGGCGGCATGGGTGGTATGGGCGGCATGGGCATGTAATTGCCCCGTCCAGGCCTCACCGTTTGAGAAGAGCCCCGCCTTGCGCGGGGCTTTTTTTGTCTGGTGCCTTGTTAATGCTACCTGCAATAAATTAACTATTTCGAAATCGCTTACGCGCTGTAAGTTGGCTGTAAGACGCTCCGCCTAAATTACGCTCCGCAGCAATGCCTCTATAAACAATATAGTCTGAGGAGCAAATCAATGTCACAGCACACCGGCAGCTATGCGCAGATTCGGGACAACCCGAAATTCAAGTCGCTGATCGCCAAGCGTAACGCCTACGCGTTCATGATGACTTCGCTCATGATGATCGTGTACTACGGCTACATCCTGTTGATCGCTTTCAACAAGGAGTGGCTGGCCACGAAGATCGGCGAGGGTTACACCACTTCCATCGGCATCCCGATGGGTCTGGGCGTCATCATTTTCACCATTGTTCTCACCAACATCTACGTACGTCGTGCCAATACGGAATTCGACGACGAAGCCGCCCAAGTTCTGAAGGAGGCCGGTCAGTGAACGCCAACTACAAACACATCCTGGGCGGCCTGATCGCCCTGCTGGCAGCCGGCGCCGCCGCTGCTGCCGGTGCCGATCTGGGTCAGACGACCCAGCAGGCAACCAACTGGACCGCGATCGCCATGTTCGGCGCCTTCGTCGGTTTCACCCTGTACATCACCAAGTGGGCCGCCGGCAAGACCAAGACGGCTGCTGACTTCTACACGGCCGGCGGTGGTATCACCGGCTTCCAGAACGGCCTGGCAATTGCCGGCGACTACATGTCTGCCGCTTCCTTCCTGGGTATTTCCGGTCTGGTGTTCGCCAACGGCTTCGACGGCCTGATCTTCTCGATCGGCTGGCTGGTCGGCTGGCCGATCATCACCTTCCTGATGGCTGAGCGTCTGCGCAACCTCGGCAAGTTCACGTTCGCTGACGTGGCTGCCTACCGTTTCGCCCAGACCCCGGTTCGTTCCTTTGCCGCTACCGGCTCCCTGGTCGTCGTCGCTTTCTACATGATTGCGCAGATGGTTGGTGCCGGTCAGCTGATCAAGGTTCTCTTCGGTCTGGAATACACCTACGCCGTGATCATGGTCGGCATCATCATGATGATGTACGTGCTGTTCGGCGGTATGACCGCAACGACCTGGGTGCAGATCATCAAGGCCGTCATGCTCCTGACCGGTGCGACCTTCATGGCCGTCTCCGTGCTGCTGCAGTTCGGTTTCAGCCCGGAAGCGCTGTTCACCAAGGCTGTTGAAGTTCACTCCAAGCACGACGCCATCATGTCGCCGGGTGCCCTGATCAAGGATCCGATTTCCGCGATCTCGGTCGGTATGGCCCTGATGTTCGGTACGGCTGGTCTGCCGCACATCCTGATGCGCTTCTTCACGGTGCCGTCTGCCAAGGAAGCTCGCAAGTCCGTGGGTTGGGCGACCACCTGGATCGGCTACTTCTACATCCTGACCTTCATCATCGGCTTCGGCGCCATCGTCAATCTGGTGCAGAACCCGGCTGACTACTACGTCGGCGGCGAAATCGCCAAGGGCCTGAAGGGCGGCGGCAACATGGCTGCTGTGCATCTGTCCAAGGCTGTTGGTGGCGACCTGTTCCTCGGCTTCATCTCCGCCGTGGCCTTCGCAACCATCCTCGCTGTGGTGGCTGGTCTGACCCTGTCCGGTGCTTCTGCCGTGTCGCATGACTTGTACGCTACGGTGTTCAAGAAGGGCCAGGCTTCTTCCGAAGACGAACTGCGCGTTTCCAAGATCACCACCATCTGCCTTGGCGCACTGGCTGTTGTTCTCGGCATCCTGTTCGAAAAGGAAAACGTGGCTTACATGGTGATGCTGGCTTTCGCCATCGCCTGTTCTGCCAACTTCCCGGTTCTGTTCATGTCCGTTCTGTGGAAGAACTGCACGACCAAGGGCGCTACCATCGGTGGTTTCGTCGGCCTCTTCGCCGCCGTTGCCCTGACCGTGATGTCGGCCAACGTCTGGGAAGCCGTGCTGCACAACCCGAAGGGCTCGGCTCCGTTCCCGTACTCTTCGCCGGCCATCTTCTCGATGACCCTGGCTTTCTTCACGATCTGGCTCGTGTCCATCCTGGACAACTCCGAGCAGGCCAAGAAGGAACGTGCCCTGTTCCCGGATCAGCTGATCCGTTCGGAAACCGGCCTGGGTGCATCCACCTCCGGCGGTCACTAAGCCGACAGCTCGCTGTCAGCAAAAAGCCCGGGTTTCGACCCGGGCTTTTTTTCGTCCTGATTTTGGCAATAAAAAGGCAGTCGACCGCCTGGGGTGAAAATACAGTGGACGTGCTTGTGCACTGCGGAAATTGCAGTGCAGTTTATTTGTTAGACTTGTCAGGCTTTTTAGGGGAAAAAAACGGTAGGGGGTTACCCAGTGCAGGATCGGGCCACCCCCTGAGCTGCGGTTGAACCGCAGGCTCCGAGACCATAAAAGGAGAACAGCCCGCGCAGAATAATGCAGCAGGCTTACAAAAATCTTACGCGAGTACAGGCAACGAACAAATGCGCATTCTTATCGCTGAAGACGACACCATCATTGCCGACGGTCTGGTGCGCTCCCTGCGCCAGGGCGGCTACGCCGTCGACTGGGCACCCAATGGCCTGGAGGCTGATGCAGCCTTGATGACGGTTTCCTACGATTTGCTGATCCTTGATCTCGGCCTGCCCAAGCTGCCGGGCCTGGAAGTCCTCAAGCGTCTGCGCTCGCGCAATTCGCAGGTGCCGGTGCTGATCCTGACCGCGCTTGATGGTACGGGTGACCGTGTCAAAGGGCTCGATCTGGGGGCGGATGACTACATGGTCAAGCCCTTCGAGCTGGTCGAGCTGGAGGCGCGTGTGCGGGCTCTGACCCGGCGTTCGGCCGGTACCACGCCGACCATTCAGTGCGGCCTGCTGACCTATGACCAGGTGGGGCGGGTGGCGCAGATCCAGGGACACTCGCTGGACCTGTCAGCACGCGAAATCGGTTTGCTGGAGGTTCTCCTGACGCGCATGGGACGTCTGGTCAGCAAGGATCAACTGGTCGATCACCTGTGCGGCTGGGGGGAGGAAGTCAGTCACAATGCCATCGAGGTGTATGTGCATCGCCTGCGCAAGAAGCTGGAGGCAGGTGGCGTCAAGATTGCGACCGTGCGCGGTCTGGGCTATTGCCTCGAGCGGCCACAGGGTGAGTAATTGAGCAATCTTTCCGGCAGCGAAACCGAGCGCTCCCTTTTTGGCGAAATCCTTGACTGGATGCTGGCGCCGCTGCTTTTTGTCTGGCCGCTCAGCATCGCCTTCACGCATTACTTCGCCAACAACGTCGCCAATTTCCCCTACGATCAGGCCTTGCGTGAGCACGTCGCGGCGATTGCCCGCCAGGTCAAGCTGGTTGGTGGCAAGCCGGTACTGACCCTGCCGGCATCGGCGCGTGCGCTGTTGCGGGCGGACGAGACCGACAGTGTCTATTTTCATGTCGTGACGCAGGATGGAAAGCTGCTCGCCGGCGACAAGGAGTTGCCGATGCCGACGCTGGAAATTGCAGACGACTCGCCATTCTCCGGCGAAATCTATCTGCGTGATGCCGAGTACAACGGCCAGGATCTGCGTATGGCCTACACCTATCTGGCCGACGCTCAGCTGCCGCGCGGGCGCTGGATTGTGGTCGAAGTGGCCGAAACCACCGAAAAACGCACGCAGCTTGCCAACAAGATCGTGGCCAGCGTGATCCTGCCGCAATTCATCATCATTCCGCTCGCCGTCATGCTGGTCTGGTTCGGCCTGTCGCGCGGCTTGCGGCCATTGACCCGGTTGCGCCAGATGATCGAGACACGCGAGCCGGCGGATCTTTCGCCGATTGCGACGCGGCGGGTGCCGGAGGAGCTGGAGCCACTGGTTGAAGCCTTCAACGCGATGCTTGAACGCATGAAGAAAAACGTCGAGGCGCAGCAGCGCTTCGTGGCTGATGCAGCGCATCAGATGCGGACGCCATTGACCGGCCTCAAGACGCAGGCCCAGTTCGCGATGCGCGAAACCGATCCGGCGGCATTGCGCCACGCCCTGCGCCAGATTGCCACCGGCGTCGATCGGGCCGGGCGTCTGGTCAACCAGTTGCTGACGCTGGCGCGCACCGAGGGTGGCGAGCCGGCACAACAAAAGCATGAGCCGCTCGATCTCGCCCTGTTGGTCAGGGAGGTGGTCGAAGACTGGGTGATGCAGGCCATCGAGAAGGGGATTGATCTCGGCTACGAGGCGGACGGTGAGGCGATGATCGTCGGCAACGCATTCCTGTTGCGCGAACTGGCCAAGAACCTGGTCGACAATGCCCTGCGCTATACGCCGTCCGGAGGGCATGTTACCTGCCGGATACTGGCCAATCAGGCGACCGTTCTGCTCGAGGTTGAAGATGATGGTGTCGGTATCAGCGAGGAGCAGGCCGAACTGGTATTCGAGCGCTTCTACCGCGTTGATGATGCGACGACGGAGGGCAGTGGTCTCGGTTTGGCCATTGTTCAGGAGATCGCCATGCAGCACGGCTCGCGCGCCAGCTTGCGGCCGAATCCGCGTGGTCGTGGGGCCGTGGCCCATGTCCTATTTGCCGCCTGGCAGCCGCCACCACCTCCGCCACCGGAGCCGGATGACTATTCCGAACTCTATCGTCAGTCGCCTCCGATCGGTACCTAGGGGGAACGCAAGGTAATCAATTTTGTATCCGGAGTCCGGAAAATTGCGCTTTTCTCTTGCCAGAGGCGACTCGCATCGCTATAATGCGCCCTCCTTTTGGCCAATTAGCTCAGTTGGTAGAGCAGCGGATTGAAAATCCGCGTGTCCGTGGTTCGATTCCGCGATTGGCCACCAGAATACTTCCTGGTAACTCAGGGAAAAACGCCAACCCCAAGCGGTTGGCGTTTTGCATTGCGGATCCGTAGTTCATATGCCCGGCATTTCGCCGGTGCTGACTGCTTGTTGTTCCAGCCGCCGATCGGCGAATAGAGGATGCATCTTGGCCAAACCCAACTACCAGTTCGAAAAGCGCCAGAGAGATCTCGCCAAGAAGAACAAGCAGGAAGAAAAGCGTCGTCAGAAGCTGGCGGGTAATGTCGGGGCCAATGCCGGTGAAGCCGTGGTGCACGACGAGCTTCCCGTGGCTGCGACGAGTGTGCCGGAAGGCAGTGGCACGCCCTAGCCGGAAAACTGCCCGGTGCAGGTTGGCCGGGGTGGTTGCACATTGACTGACGCACGACATGAATATCAAGGCAAGCATTCGTATCGAGGCACTGGCGCCGGAGTTCTCTGACGCGGTTGCTGCATTGGCCGATGAACTGCGCTTGCCGCTTGGCGGCGTCGCTGATTTCGCCCTGCAGCTGGGCGATGCCGGTTTGCAACTGCAGGAACTTGGTGCGGATGCGGCGGGCCCGGTCCGTGTCGATTTTCTCGAGGGGGCAATGGCACATCGTCGCCAGCAAGGCGGAGGTGCTGGCCAGATGATAGCCAAGGCGGTCGGTATCCAGTCCGGTATCCGGCCGGCAATTCTCGACGCCACGGCTGGTCTGGGGCGCGATGCTTTCGTGCTGGCCCAGCTTGGGTGTGATGTCGTGCTGATCGAGCGTCATCCTCTGATTGCTGCCTTGCTTGCCGACGGGCTGACGCGCGCTTTATCCGATGCCGAGGTTGGTCCTATCGTGCAGCGCATGCACCTGCAAAAGGGTAATGCGATCGATTTGATGACGGCATGGCAGGGTGATCCGCCGCAAGTCATTTATCTTGACCCGATGTTCCCGCATCGCGACAAGAGTGCCCTGGTGAAGAAGGAGATGCGTCTCTTCCGGCCCTTGGTGGGGGATGACGATGATGCGCCGCAACTCCTGGCTGCCGCGCTGGATCTGGCGACGCACCGGGTTGTCGTCAAGCGACCGCGCAAGGCGCCGGGCGTGGCGGGACGAGCTCCGAGCCATGTTCTCGAAGGCAAATCCAGCCGCTTAGATATTTATGCCAAGAAGGCATTGAAGGTTCGGGTGTGAGCGGATGCTGACGATGTCCGGACCTTGCCGGGATGTTCGCCGGACTCCCTGTTGTTCTCATCCGTCGCCAGCCAGGGGAAGGTGATCCTGTGGCCGGGAGCTTGCAGCAACTGTCTGAATTTGCGTGGTCGGCGATCAATCGCCTTGCCGCCTATGCCCTGCTGAATTTGCTTGATGATCCGGCAATGCTTGCGCTCGCATTTTGTTCCACATGAGCCGGATGAAAAAACGGCAACCTGGGTCGGCTGCCGTTTTTTCTGGTACTTAGCTGCCCTGGTGATGGCAGCCCAGTGCATGTTCGCCGGTGGCCTTTTCCGCCATCAGTTGCAGGTTGTCTACAACGCGCAGGCTGGCGCTTTCCATCGCTTCGACGTGCCGCAGCATGGCGTCCATTTCGCCGCAGCCTTTTGCCTCGAGGGCGGCGATGCCGAATTTGTGGACATCGACGTGAGGTGCTTCGATTTCGCGATAGCCGGGGAGCTTGCTGAAGCAGTCATGTCCCTCGCCCTCGTAATACCATTTGCCAAGGCGGCAGGTCTTGTGCGATGCAACCGAGCTCGGTGCGATATTTTCCAGGCCGAACAAGCCGATATAGATGCGGAACTTGAAGACCAGATGGTCGACCTTCGCCAGTTCGATAAAACTCTTCAGGGCGCTGCCGGCAATGACCTCTTCCATCTGGCGGGATAGTCCCATCAGGCGCTGCATGTCTTCCGTTGCCTGATTGCCGCGTTCGCTGAAGTTTTCGGCGGCCTTTGATAGCGATTCCATGGCGTTCTTGGCGGAGTTGGAGTTTTGCCGGATGCTGGTCACCAGGCCGTCAATATCCTTGGTTGCCTTCGAGGTGCGCTCAGCCAGCTTTCTCACTTCATCGGCGACAACTGCAAAGCCACGTCCGGCTTCACCGGCACGGGCAGCCTCGATAGCTGCATTGAGCGCCAACAGGTTGGTCTGGTCGGCAATTTCATGGATCAGCTGGACAATGGCGCTGATTTCGCTGGCTTCGCGGGCGAGTGCATCAACTTCGTTGGCGCTGACCGCGGAGTCTCTCGCCAGTTGATGCAGGTTGGCCGCAATTTCAGTGGTTGTCTGGCCGCTGCTGATGGAAACCTCTGCCGCTTCCACGGCTTGCGCCTTTTCTTCACTGAGCTGGTGGGCCATTTGCCCCAGGCTGTTTTGCGATCCGGAGAGCGTTTCGCTGAAGGAGGCCAGGTTGCGCAAAATCGAGCGCAGGATCTCGCATTCGCGTTCCTTGCTCGCTGCGGCTTGCGCATTGCTGTCGAGCTTGAGCTGCAGGCTGGCTAGTTCATCGCGCAGTGCCCGCTCGCGGCTTTGGGTTTCGGCAAGCTCCCTGTGCAGGGCCTCCTGTTTGCCTGAGCTGTTCCAGAACATTGATCCATCTCCTGATTTTATATTTTGAATTTTCAAAATGACCCATCTGGTCAGCCTTCCATTATCTCCTGGGGTGTTTGATTCAATGGGCATTTTCGCCATTTTGCGGCGATAGGGCGGCTCGCCTTGCCCTGCTCAATTGTGACAGGCAGGGGTTTTTGCTACCCAAATCCTTCATGTCAATAAGGAATAAGCTATAGTTTCGCGGCAAAAAAAGCGTAGTAGCTCCCCATGTTGCCGATCAGGACAAATGTCGTTTTATGACTGCGAAAACAAACAGTAAGGAAAAGCAGCCGGTTGCTGCGAATGCTCGTCCTTCCCGCCGCAAAGCGGCATTGGCAGTTCCTGACAATGTTGCAGCACAATCTGCCATTCCCCTCCGCCCCTATCTGGTCGGCATCGGTGCCTCTGCCGGCGGGCTGGAGGCGCTTTCGGCCCTGATTGCTGCCTTGCCGACGGATCTGGGTATTTCCTACGTCGTGCTGCAACACCTTTCGCCGACCCACCGCAGCATGATGGTGCAACTGCTGGGGCGCGAAACCGCGATGGCGGTACGGGAAGTCGAGCATGGCGGGCAGCCTGAGCCGGACACGATTTATGTGGCGCCAGCCAGTCGCAACGTGATTCTCAAGGATGGTTGCTTCGTGCTGATCGAAGGTCCGCGTGAGGCGATGCCGCGGCCCTCGGTCAATGTATTCCTGACCTCCCTGGCCGCCGAAAAAATCGAGGATGCGATCGGCGTCATCCTCTCCGGCACGGGCAGTGACGGCGCCGCCGGTCTGCGCGATGTCAAGGCTGCCGGCGGTTATACCTTTGCCCAGGATCCGCAGAGCGCCAAGTATGCCGGCATGCCGCAGTCGGCGATCGATACCGGCTGCGTTGATTGGGTGTTGCCGCCGGATGGCATTGCTGCCGAAATTGCCATCATTGCCCGCTCGCATGGCACGGTGACGGTGGCCACCAAGCCGCCGGTGGCGGCGACAGCGTTGAAGAAGTTGCTGATGAAGGTCAAGCAGCAGACGCGCATTGATTTTTCCGGCTACAAGGAAGGCACGCTATGGCGCCGGATCGAGCGGCGCATGGCGGCCAAGCATGTGACCAATCTGACCGACTATCTGACTCTGGTCGAGTCCAATCCGGAAGAGCTGGAGCATCTGGGCAAGGATATCCTGATCTCGGTCACTGCTTTCTTCCGCGACCCGGAGTCGTTCTTGGCCTTGCGCACGCTGGTGCGAACAATGCTGTTGAACAAGCTGCCGGGGGATGAAATCCGGGTCTGGGTGCCGGGCTGTGCAACCGGTGAAGAGGCCTACACCATCGCCATCCTGATTGCCGAAGCGCTGGGGCCGACTGCAGCCCAGTACCGCATCCAGATCTTTGCCACGGATATCGATCTCAACGCGCTGGCCATCGCGCGCAAGGGCTCGTACGCCGAAAGCGCCCTGGCCGATCTCGAGCCCGGTCTGGTCGTGCGTTATTTCCAGAAGGTCGGCAATCGCCTGGAAGTCGCCCGTCATTTGCGTGACATGGTGGTTGTGGCGCGTCAGGACATCATCCAGGATCCACCGTTTTTGCGCCTCGACCTGGTCAGCTGCCGCAATCTGCTGATTTACCTGCAGAACGAGCCGCAGGCAAAAGTGCTGGCCACTTTCCATTACGGCCTCAATCCTGGCGGACTCCTCTTCCTCGGCAAGTCGGAAGGGATTTTCCAGCAGGAGTCACTGTACGAAGTCATCGACAAATCGGCGCGCATCTATCGCCGTCGGGCGGGCGAGTCACGCCTGACGGTCCCGTCTTTTCGCCTGCCTGACAATGTCGACCGTACGGTGGTGGCAACGCCGCCGGATGCCGAGCGTCGTCTCCTCGATGCGGCGATCCGCCGTTATGTGCCGGCTTCGGTACTGGTCAATGCGACTTTCGACATCCTGCAAATGCATGGGGATGTCAGCGCCTATCTGACGGTTTTGCCGGGCAAACCCAATTTCAACCTGCAGCATCTGCTGCGCCGTGAAATGCGGGCCGACCTGCAGCTTCTGCAACACCAGGCCGAGCACAAGCATGAGTCGGCCTGTGGCCGCCGGCACAGTATCAAGACCCTGGAAGGGCCGCGGGATGTGCGACTGGTCGTGCATCCGCTGGAGCGGGGCGTGGTCAGCCCGTTCTATCTGGTTTGTTTCGAGCCGTTGCCGCCGGTGGAGGTGGTTGAGCCGGAGTCCGGTCTGCGGGGAACTGCCGAGGACGGGCGCAATGTTCGCGACCTCGAAGACGAGCTGATGTCTACCCGTGAGCGTTTGCAGACGGTGATCGAGGAACTGGAAACCTCGAACGAGGAAATGCAGGCGCTCAACGAAGAAGTGGTTGCCGCCAACGAGGAGCTGCAGTCGTCGAACGAGGAACTGGAAGCTGCCAACGAAGAGCTGCAGTCGACCAATGAAGAGCTGACCACGGTTAACGAGGAGTTGCAGGTTCGCACGGGCGAACTGGCGGATACGCTGAATGATCTGGAAAATATCCAGAACAGCGTCGGCTTTCCCATCCTGGTCTGTAACGAGGATCTCGGGTTGTCGCGCTTCAACAGTCCGGCCGCTGCGCTTTTCTCGCTTTCCGCGGCGTCGATCAAGCAACCGATGGCCTTGCTGCGCCTGCCGCCCGGCATGCAGGATTTTCTCCCCGTGGTGCGGCAGGCGATCGAGACCAACCGGCCGGTTGAGGCGCCGATTTTCTCCAGCGAACGGCATTACCTGATCCATGTCTCGCCGTACGAGACCAAGGTGCGCGGCAATCGCGGTGCGATCGTCGTCATGCTTGACCATACGGAACGCCTGGCCGCCGAGCGGGAGGTGCGCAAGAATCGCGAGATGCTGTTGGCGATCATGAACAATTCGACCTCCATCATCACGCTGAAGGATCTGTCCGGTCGCTACGAATTCGTTAACCGCAAGTTCGAAACCTTTTTCGACATCGAGGCCGACAAGGTCATTGGCAAGACCGATGCCAAGGTCATTCCACGCAAGCTGGCGGACGATTTCCGTGCCAAGGAGCTGGAAGTTGTCCGGCAGCGCGCCGCGGTCGAATTCGAGGACCATCTCGTTTTTGCGGCGCAGAGCGACCGTTACCTGAATTCGATCCGTTTTCCGCTGTTGACCGAAGACGGGGTGGTGTACAGCATCTGTACCCAGTCGATCGACGTCACCGAACACAAGCACGCCGAGGACCAGTTGCGGCTTGCCGCCCGTGTCTTTGACCGGGCCGGCGAGGGGATCGTCGTGACCGATTCGCGCCAGACCATTCTCACCGTGAACGAAGCGTTTACCAATGTCACCGGGTTCTCCGCCGAGGAAGTCATCGGCAAGAGCCCGAGCGTGCTCGCCTCCGGCCGGCATAACGAGGATTTCTATCTCGACATGTGGTCGCATCTGCAAACCCAGGGCTGGTGGCAGGGCGAAATCTGGAATCGGCGCAAGAACGGCGAAATCTATCCCGAGTGGCTGACCATCAATTCGGTCAAGGATACGGCAGGGAAGGTCGTCAACTATGTCGGCATCTTCAGCGATATCACCATCGTCAAGGAGTCGCAGCGCCGGGTCGAGTTCCTGGCCACGCATGACGAACTGACCTCGCTGCCCAATCGTGCCCTGTTCCTCGACCGGGCACGTCAGGCCGTGGCGCGCACGGCGCGCTCTGAAGCAACGTTCGCGGTGCTGTTCATCGATCTCGACAATTTCAAGGTGGTCAACGACTCGATGGGGCATGCTGCCGGTGACGAGCTGCTCATGGAAATCGCCCGGCGCATGCGTGAATGCGTGCGCGGATCGGATACGGTGGCCCGCTTCGGTGGTGATGAGTTCGCACTGCTGCTTGAGGATGCTTCCGTCGAGGACGCCGAAATGACGGCGCGGCGGATTGCCGAAGCCATGCAGCGGCCTTACCTGATCGGTCGGCAGAGCGTTTATCCGAGTGCCAGCATCGGCATCTGCATTTTCCCGGATGATGGGCAGGATGCCGAAACCCTGCTCAAGAACGCCGACAGCGCGATGTACCAGGCCAAGGATGGCGGCAAGAGCACGCACCATTTCTTTACCGACGAGTTACGTCGTGCGGCCGAGGAACGTCTCAAGATCGAAACCGGCCTGCGTCACGCCGTCGAGAAAAACGAGCTGTTCCTGCTTTATCAGCCGCAGATCGACATTGCGACCGGACGCCTGATTGGTGTCGAAGCACTGGTGCGCTGGCAGCATCCGGAAGACGGCCTGATTGCTCCGATGAAGTTCATCCCGCTGGCCGAGAAGAACGGTCTGATCGACCAGGTGGGCGAATGGGTGGCGGCGACCGCCTGTCGCCAGATGGCGCTGTGGATTGCCCAGGGACATCACGTGCCCCGCATTTCGATCAATGTTTCGGCCGAGCAGTTGCGGCGTACCAACTTGCCGGTGCTGATGCGTCGCCTGCTCAGCCATTACCGCCTCGATGCAACCCGGCTCGTCGTCGAGCTGACCGAAAGTGCCCTGCTCGACAACGTCGACCGGGTGCAGCAAATGCTGCGCGAGTTGAAGACCCTGGGCGTCCAGCTCAGTATCGACGACTTCGGCACGGGGTATTCCTCGCTTGCCTACCTGCGCCGTTTCGCGCTCGACGAGCTGAAAATCGACAAGTCCTTCGTTGCCGATATTGCCCAGAATCTCGACGACCGGGCCATCGCCCAGACCATTCTGGCGATGTCGCAAACCCTCGGCTTCTCGGTGGTGGCCGAGGGTATAGAGACGCAGGAGCAGCTGGATGTACTGCGCGATCTGGGCTGCAACATCGGTCAGGGCTATTTGTTCGCAACCCCGCTCTCAGCCGAGGAGTTGGTTCGCAGTTACTGTGCCCGTTGAGGTGGCGAGAGGGATCCCGGCATTACTGATTCCTCGCGGGCTTTTTTAAATCAGGGCCTTGCCATGCCGGTGGGCCATTTTTTCTCAGTCCAGTCATGCGCAAGTTTGCCCCCCTGCTGTTTCTCTTCCTGGCGGCCTGTGCCACGGTCGTTTCCCTGCGCCTCGACGACCGTTTCGGCCTGCCCAACCCGGCGCGTTTCGATCGCTTTCCTGTCCTTGCCAACGCGGCGGCGCCGGATTACTGGAAAGAGGTGCGGCCGATTCTCGACCAGCGCTGCGTCAGTTGCCATGCCTGCTACGATGCGCCTTGCCAGCTCAACCTGAGCAGTTATGCCGGGCTGACGCGCGGCGCCAATACTGACGTCGTCTACTCTGCGATCCGCCTGCTGGCCGATCCGCCGACCCGCCTCGGCATTGATGCGGCGACCACCGTGCAATGGCGGCAGATGGGTTTCTTCCCGGTGCTCAACGAGCGCGTCTCGACACCGGAGGCCAACCGGGTGGGGGGCGTGCTGCATCGCCTGCTGGAAATGAAGCGCCTCAATCCGGGGCCGGCGAGCGGTCCCTTGCCGGATGAAGATTTCGATTTTTCGCTGGATCGCGCCCAGATGTGTGTCCGGGCCGAGGGACTCGACGACTATGCCTTGCGCCATCCGGCACGCGGCATGCCCTTCGGTCTGCCGCCGCTGAGTGCTACCGAGCATCAGACGCTGAGCCGCTGGCTGGAGGCCGGTGCCCCCTATCAACTGCCGGCCGCTCTGCCGGCCAATGTCCAGCGCCGGCTGGCCGACTGGGAACGCTTCCTGAATGGCGACAGCCTGAAGGAACAGCTGATGGCCCGCTATATCTACGAGCACTGGTATATCGGGCACCTGTACTTTGACGAAATGCCCCGGCAGTTTTTCGAACTGGTGCGCAGCCGGACGCCGGCCGGTCAGCCAATTGACCTGATTGCCACGCGTCGACCGTATGACGACCCCGGTGTCGAGCGGGTTTACTACCGTTTGCAGCGCATGGAGGCGAGTTCTGTCGCCAAGAAGCACATGCCGCTGAAGCTTGATGCGGCACGCATGGAGCGTCTGCGCGGCTGGTTCCTGGCGGCGGACTATCCGGTCGGCGATCTGCCCGGCTATGCGCCGGAGGTGGCGGCGAATCCTTTCGTGACTTTCCGGGCGCTGCCGGTCGATGCCCGCTACCGCTTCATGCTTGATGATGCCCAATTCACGTTGATGGGCTTCATGAAAGGCCCGGTTTGTCGCGGTCAGGTGGCGCTTAACGTCATCAACGATCATTTCTGGGTGGTTTTCGTTGCGCCGGACAGCAAGGAAACCCGGTTGATGAATGCCATGCTGGATGCGGCAATGCCGAACCTGCGCCTGCCTGCCGAGCGCGAGGGGTCGATCGGACCGCTCACCTGGCGCCAGTATGCCAGGCTGGAAAACAAGTATCTGGAAGCGAAGAGCTCGGTGCTCGCCAAATTTGCCAGCCGGGACTACCTGCCGGCACCGGACAAGTTGTGGAATGGCGATGGCCAGAATCCGAATGCAGCCTTGACCGTGTTCCGCCATTTCGACAGTGCCTCGGTGCTGCGCGGCCTGGTTGGCGAGCGGCCGCAGACGACCCTGCTGCTTGGTTATCCGCTGTTCGAGCGCATGCATTACCTGCTGGTCGCCGGCTTCGATGTTTACGGCAATCTTGGTCACCAGGTGGCGACCCGCCTCTACATGGACTTCCTGCGCATGGAAGGCGAGCAGAATTTCCTGACGCTGCTGCCGCTCAAGGATAGGCAGGCGGTACTCGATCACTGGTATCGCGGTCGCAGCGAGCCGCATATCCGCCAGTTTGCCGATGCCGCGGCATTTTTCCCGAAAGAGAGCGGCATGCATTATCGCAGCCAGGATCATCTGAGCGAGCTCTATGCCGAATTGCAGGCAAGGGTCGAGCCGGTGCGCGAACGCAGCCTGGACTGGTCGGCAAATGGCTGGTCGGGGCGGGAAGTGGCGCAATTCCAGCGGCTCAATCAGGTGCGCGGTATTCCGGCGTCGGTCTTGCCGGAAAACAGCCTGCTCAGCATCCGCTATCCGGACGGCAGGCTGCGTCTGGTGTCGCTGGTGCGCAACAGTGCGCACAGCAATGTTGCCGAGCTGTTTGGCGAGTCGGCCCGCCGTCTGCCGCAGGAGGACACGCTGCTGGCGCTCAACGGGGTCGTCGGCGCCTACCCCAATGCCTTCTATACGGTCGACGTCGCAGAATTGGCCAATTTCACCGATGCCGTCGTCCGCCTGGGCAGTGAGGACGACCTGATCGCCCTCACCGACCGTTTCGGCGTGCGCCGCACTGACCGCCGCTTCTGGCCGCTGAGCGATGCGATCCACGCCGAATGGCGCCGGATCGCACCGCAGGATGCGGCCATTCTTGACTACAGCCGCTTCGAGAACCGTTAGCCGTTCTTCCGCTCGCGGGCTTCCTTGCGCAGGGAAGCCCATACCGAGGCACCGATGATGGTGGCGACGACGGCGAGCGAGAAGCCGACCGGGATCGTGTAGATGTCGAGCAGCAGCATCTTGACGCCGATGAACATGAGGACCACGGCGAGACCGTACTTGAGCAGCGAGAAACGGTCGGCGACGCCGGCGAGCAGGAAGTACATGGCACGCAGGCCGAGGATGGCGAAGATGTTCGAGGTCAGCACGATGAACGGGTCGGTGGTGATCGCGAAAATGGCCGGGATCGAATCGACGGCGAAAATCAGGTCGGACAGTTCGACGAGCACCAGGGCAAGGAAGAGCGGCGTCGCGTAGCGGACCCCATTTTGCCGCGTGAAGAAGCGTTGACCGTCAAAGCTCGAACTGATGTTCATGTGGCGGCGCAGCCAGTTGATCAGGCGATTGTTCTCGAGGTCGGGCTGTTCGTCGGCGAACCAGTACATCTTGATGCCGGTGAGCAGCAGGAAGCCGCCGAAGACATAAAGTATCCAGTGGAACTGCGTGATCAGCCAGGCGCCGGCGAAGATCATGCCGGTGCGCATGACGATGGCGCCGAGCACGCCGTAGAGCAGCACGCGCTTCTGCAATTCCAGCGGTACGGCGAAGAAGGAGAAGAGCATCAGCCAGATGAAGACGTTATCGACCGCCAGCGCCTTTTCGATCAGGTAGCCGGTGATGAACTCCAGTGTCTTGGTGTTGGCGATTTCGCGTCCCAGACTGCCGTCGAGGTACCACCACAGACCGCCGGCGAAGGCCAGCGTGATGCTGATCCAGATCACCGACCAGACGGCGGCCTCCTTGAAGCTGACGCGGTGTTCCTTGCCGCCGCCGACCACGAAGAGGTCGATCGCCAGCATGACGAGGACGATGCCCGTGAAGGCGAGCCACAAACCGGTACTGCCTATGGTTTCCATATCAATTTCCTTTTGCGCATTCCACAAAACAAACGGCCCGTGCCGGATGGGCAGGGGCCGTGGAATGCCAAAGGAGCCTCGCCGTCGCGGCAAAGGTCTTGCTCGCAGCGTGGTGCGCTGCCCGGTTGCCGGAAGCTTGCGCTTCGTGATGACGACAGGCCGGAAGTGAGCTACTCCCCCTTGGGATGAACGAACTCTAATAAAGTTGACTACGTCTGTCAACTATTCAATTCAAGTGCGCAGTTCATGATGTTGCAATATTGTCGTAACATGCGTACCTCATGATAATGCACTTTCCAAAAAGGGGCTGAACGATGGATCTCTTGTTGTGGCGCCATGCCGAAGCCGAAGACGGCGAGGATGACCTCAAGCGGCGTCTGACCGAGCGTGGCGAAAAGCAGGCACACAGCATGGCGGCCTGGCTGCATAAGCGTCAGCTCAAGGATATGCGCATCATCGTCAGCCCGGCGATCCGCACGCAGCAGACTGCCGAGGCGCTCAAGCTGCCTTTCGAAACGCATCGCAAGATCGGTCCCGACGCCTGCGTTTCGGAACTGATTGCTGCTTCCGGCTGGCCGAATGCCAATGGTTCGGTACTCATCGTCGGTCACCAGCCATCCCTGGGGCGCATGGCGTCGCTGTTGCTCGCCGGCCATGAGTCGGAATGGACGATCAAGAAGGGCGCCTTGTGGTGGCTGAGCAACCGCGTCCGTCGCGGCGAAACGCAAACCGTGCTGCGCGCGGTCATTCCAGCCGAATTGCTGGACTAGACAAGCGCGCCGCTTAGGCGTGAAATAAGCCCTTTCGCTTCAACGCTTGGAGAAGAGGGTATGGTTTCAACAAAAAAGACAACGGCAACCCCGCCGGCAGCATCTGCTGCCACCCCGAAAAAGACAGCGGTTCGCAAGCCGCGTCAGCGTTCCGTCGCCAGCGGAGATATTCCCCCGGTACTGACGCCGGAAGGAATTGAAGGATTTACCGTGCACGCAGCGGTCGACGCTGCCCAGGAGTCGAAATTGGGCGCCATGCGCGATGTCATCGCCGGCATGCCCGCCGACGAAAAGGTCGCCCTGTTGCGCGACCTGCTCAAGCAGCAAGGCCTGCGCAACGAACAGCTGCCGGTCAGCCCGGATGAGGAACTGGTCAAGGACTGGCGCGAAGGCGGCTACCCGTACAAGAACCTGATGCAGCGCCGCAACTACGAGCGGCAGAAATACCGCCTGCAGGTTGAGCTCCTCAAGCTGCAGGCCTGGGTCAAGGAAACCGGGCAGAAGGTCGTCATCCTCTTCGAAGGCCGCGATGCGGCCGGCAAGGGCGGCACCATCAAGCGTTTCATGGAACACCTGAATCCGCGCGGCGCACGCGTGGTCGCCCTGGAAAAACCGAGCGAGATGGAGCGCGGCCAGTGGTATTTCCAGCGCTACGTGCAGCACCTGCCGACCAGCGGCGAAATCGTGCTGTTCGACCGTTCCTGGTACAACCGCTCCGGCGTCGAGCGGGTCATGGGTTTCTGTACCGATCAGGAATACAGCGAGTTCGTGCGTCAGGCGCCGGAATTCGAGCGCATGCTGGCGCGTAACGGCACGCATCTGATCAAGTTCTGGTTCTCGGTCAGCCAGGAAGAGCAGCGTCGCCGTTTCGGCGAGCGCAAGGTGCATCCGCTCAAGCAGTGGAAGCTGTCGCCGATCGACATGGCCTCACTCGACAAGTGGGACGATTACACCAAGGCCAAGGAGGCGATGTTCTTCCATACCGATACCGCCGATGCGCCGTGGACGGTGATCAAGTCGAACTGCAAGAAGCGCGCACGCCTCAATGCCATGCGTTACGTGCTGCACAAGCTGCCCTACACCAACAAGGATACCGACCGCATCGGCAATCTCGATCCGCTGATCGTCGGCCGCGCCAACGTCGTTTTCGAGCGTGGCGAGCAGCAGGGCGTGCCTATCCTTTAACTGATCACGTAGGAAGCGCAGCCGGTTGCGATCAAGAGGCCGGCTTCGTTTTCCAGCGTCATCTGCACCGAGGCCAGACGGCCACCGAGACGGGTTACCCGGCCGGTGGCCGTAAATTTTTTGCCTATGCCCTGGCGCAGGAAATCGGTACGCAGGTCGATGGTGCCGATGCGTCCAAAACGATGGGCAACCTGTTCGGTACTCTCGTCGTTGAATTTTTCGGCAATCGCCACCGTGGCGGCCAGACCGCCAACGGTATCGAGGACCGTGGCGATCACGCCGCCGTGCAGGCGACCATGCAGGAAGTGGCCGATCAGGTCCTTGCGCATGGCAAAGCTGATTTGCGGCGCTTCCGGATCCAGCGATTCGACTTTGAAACCGAGCAGTTCGTTGAAGCAGAGCTTGTGTTCGAAGACATCGCGCAACGAGGTTTCGAGGCGGGCTTGTTCTTCGGGTGAGCGGCGGGGCAGGGCGGGGTGGGCGGTCATCGTTTTCTACAGACAGGGATGGGGGGCGACGGGTTCCCGTCAGGCGCAAGTTTAACCCGCGTTGCCGGCCGTACCGTTGATCAGTGCCGCCAGACCGCGTGCATCGCGGATCAGGCTGCGCCCGCGCCCGGTCTCGATGAGGCCGGCGCCGACCAGTTCGCCGATCAGGCGGGCGACGACCTCGCGGCTGGTGCCGAGATGGCAGGCCATCTGCTGCTGCGTCATGCGTAATTCGCCGTTGCCCGAGGCGTGGACCAGCAGCAGGTTGGCCAGGCGCTGGTTGAGCTTGTAGGAATGCACTTCCTCGAGTTCGGCCATGAGGCGGAAAACCAGCGTGGACAACGTGCGCACCGTGAGGTCGCGGATCACCGCTTCACCGGCGAACAGGTGGTGGAAGAGCGGGCCGGGCAGCAGCGCGATGGTGGTGGCGTCGACGGCCTGCACCCAGGCCGGGTAAAGCAGGTCGTTGAACAGGCTGTTTAGCGCGAAGACGCAGGTTTCGCCCGGTTCGATGCAATACAGCGTTGCCTCGTTGCCGTTCGGGGCCAGGGAAAAGACGCGCAAGCGGCCTTCGAGCACGAAGTAGGCACCCGAGACGCGCTGTCCCTTGACCAGCAGCGGTGTCGCCGAGGCGCAATGGTGGCTGACCTGGGCTTCGCGCAGGCGCACCTTGCCGGCGGCGCTCAGTTGGCAGAACGGCTTGTAGTCTTCCAGTGTCGGCATTTTCCCCTCCCGGGCCGCGTCGACCGCCGACGTTCCGGCAGGCGGCGGATAGAGGAGGGGAATTCTAGCTCCGCCGGGCCGGTCGCATGCATTCATCCTGATTTTTCTGCCGACATGCGGGCGCGCAGGGAGTCGCTGCTCAGGGCCTCGAGAAAGGCGACGAGGTCGGCGATTTCCCGCTCGCCGAGTGGCGAGCGGTCGACCTTGCCGAGCACGCGTTTTTCGTCCAGCCAGGTGGTCAGGCCGGCCGAGCGCCCGAGCTGGGCGCCGGCCATGATGCGCACCACCTCGGGCAGCGAGTCGACGGAACCGTTGTGCAGCCAAGGGCCGGTCAGCGCCACGTTGCGCAGCGAGGCGACGCGCCAGGCAGCGCGTTCGCCATTGACGAGCAGTCCGTACTTGGTTTCGTAGGGTGTGGCATTGGCGGGAAAGACGCGGCGCGCGTTCTCGCCGCCGAGCAGGCTGGCGTCACTGAAATTGGGGCCGCGGTGGCAGAGTACGCAGCCGACCGTTTCGAACAGCGCCATGCCGCGCAGCTGGGCGCGCGTCAGCGCCCCGGTCTCGCCGCGCACGAAGCGGTCGTAGGGGCTGTCGGGCGTGATCAGGGTGCGTTCGAAAGCGGCGATGGCCTGGGCAATGCGCACGAAGCTGATCGGCGCCGCGTCGCCGAAAGCGGCCTGGAATTCGGCGCGGTAGGCGGCATCGGCATTGAGCCGCCGTTCCGCCTCGGCCGGCGAGGCGAGGCCCATTTCGAGCGGGTTGAGGATGGGGCCCATGGCCTGCTCTTCGAGCGAGGCGGCGCGGCCGTCCCAGAACAGCACGGATTGGAAGGCGGCATTCCAGACGGTCGGCGTGTTGCGCATGCCGACTTGCCCGGCGATCCCCTTGGCCGTCGGCCGGCCGTCGGCGCCGGCGGAGGCGAACAGGTCGTGGCAGGAAGCGCAGGCCAGGCTGCCGTCGCCGGACAGTTTTTTCTCGAAAAACAGGCGTCGACCGAGCGCCACCCGGGCCGGCGTGGTCGGGTTGTCGGCCGGGGCCGGTGCGACCTCGGGCAAGGCCGCCCACACATGGCGCGCGCTTCGCGGCGGTGCCGGGTTGGCGAACTCGACGCCTTCTGCTGCGGTTGCCGCCTGCGGCAACAGAGGGAAAGGCAGGTGCGGCGCGGCGAGATGGCCGGGGTTGCCTTCGATGGCGACGGCGACCGCCATCTTCAGTCCGAAGGCGAGCAACCCCATGCCGAAGGCGGCGCTGAGCAGCCACTTGCCGGCGCGGTCGAGGCTGGCGAAGGGGCCGAGCTCCTGGTGGATCATCAGGGCGAGGGCGGCTATGCCGAGTCCGGTGGCCGGGATGCCGATGGCGAGCAGGTCGGTGAGTTCGCTGTTCATGTCGTGCTCCACGAGAAGGAATGGAGCGAACGATAGCCGCCGGCTGGCGCCGGATATGTAGCAAAAGTCACGCTGGGCGCCGATCCGCCTTGTGTAACCCTTGCTACAGACCGGTCCCGGGCGGCCGGGCAGGATGCGCCGCACGGCCGGGCGTTCCGGCCGCCCATTTCAACCGTATCAAGGAAAGGTCCGCATCATGAAAAATCGCTTGTTCGGCTTCGCCTTCGCCCTGCCCATCCTGTTCTGCGCCCTGCCGGCCGAAGCCGGCGGCGGCCTGGCGCCGCTTGACCGGGCACGCACCGCCGTGCTCATCACCGATCCGCAAAACGATTTCCTGCGCGAGGACGGCAAGTTGTACGGCCTGCTCGCCGACAACCTGAAGGCGCTCGGCACCATCGACAACCTCGCGGCGTTGATGCGTACCGCCAAGGAGAAGAAAGTGCTCCTGGCGGTCGACCCGCTGGTTTTCGGCAAAAGCGATAGTGACTGGACGCAGGCCGGCACACTGCAGCGCCAACTGCTCGACATGCAGGCCTTGCGTGCCGGCAGTGCGGGGGCGGATTTCTACGCGCCCTACAAGCCCTACATCGACGACGGCAAGACGGTGATTGCCGCGCCGCACAAGATGTACGGGCCGGAGAGCAACGACCTGATCTACCAGTTGCGCAGTCGCGGCATCGATACCGTGATCCTCGGCGGCATGGTTGCCAACCTGTGCGTTGATTCGCACATGCGCACGCTGATGGAGAACGGTTTCAAGGTCTATGTCGTCAAGGATGCCGTCGCTGCGCCAGGCGACGCGGCCTACCAGGCGGCGCTGGTCAATTACGGCATGATCGCGAGCGGCGTGTGGACCACGGCCGAGGCGCTGGCAGCGCTGGCTCGCTGAGCGGTGAACGTGAAAAAGGCGACGGAATCCGTCGCCTTTTTTGGACCCGGCGGTGGCGCCGGGTTTTACTTTTTGCGCGGTGCCGGCACGTCGGTACAGGAGCCGTGCGCGACTTCGGCCGCCATGCCGACCGTTTCGCCCAGCGTCGGGTGCGGGTGGATGGTCTTGCCGATATCGACTGCATCGCAGCCCATTTCGATGGCCAGGCAGACTTCGCCGATCATGTCGCCGGCGTTCGGGCCGACGATGGCGCCGCCGATCACGCGATGCGTTTCGGCATCGAAGATCAGCTTGGTGAAGCCGTACTCGGCGCCGTTGGCGATGGCGCGGCCGGAGGCTGCCCACGGGAACTTTGCGGCTTCGACCTTGCGGCCTTCCTTCTTGGCCTGGTCTTCGGTGTAGCCGACCCATGCCACTTCTGGATGGGTGTAGGCAACGCCGGGGATGACCTGCGCGTCGAGGGCAGCCTTGTGCCCGGCCGCGACTTCCGCCGCGACGTGCGCCTCATGCACCGCCTTGTGCGCCAGCATCGGATTGCCGACGATGTCGCCGATCGCGAAGATGTGCGGCACGTTGGTGCGCATCTGGGCATCGACGTTGATGAAGCCGCGGTCGGTGACCGCGACGCCGGCATTCTCGGCACCGATCTTCTTGCCGTTCGGCGCGCGGCCGGCGGCTTGCAGGATCATGTCGTAGCGGGTGGCGTCGACATTCGGCGCGCCTTCACCTTCGAACTTGACCCACAGGCCGTCTTCCTTGGCATCGACCGCAACCGTCTTGGTCTTCAGCATGATCTTGTCGAAGCGGTGCGTGTTCTGCTTTTCCCAGACCTTGACCGCATCGCGGTCCGGGCCCTGCATCAGCACGTCGAGCATTTCGACGACATCGACCTTGGCGCCCAGCGTCGAGTAGACGGTGGCCATTTCCAGACCGATGATGCCGCCGCCGATGACCAGCATCTTCTTCGGCACGAAGCGCAGTTCGAGCGCGCCGGTCGAATCGACAATGCGCGGATCCTTCGGGATGAAGGGCAGATGCACGGCCGCCGAGCCGGCAGCGATGATGCACTTCTGGAACTTGATGACCTTCCTGGCGCCGGTCTTGTCTTGCCCCGTGCCGTCGGTGACTTCGACCTCGATGTGGTGCGGGTCGAGGAAGGTGCCGAAACCGCGCACGATGTCGACCTTGCGGCCCTTGGCCATGCCGGCCAGACCGCCGGTCAGCTTGCCGACGACCTTGTCCTTGTGGGCGCGCAGCTTGTCGATGTCGACTGTCGGGGCGGCAAAGGTGACGCCGAGGTCATTGGCATGTTCGGCTTCCTCGATCACCGCGGCAACGTGCAGCAGGGCCTTGGACGGGATGCAGCCAACATTGAGGCAGACGCCGCCGAGCGTTGCGTAACGCTCGACGATGATGGTCTTCATACCGAGGTCGGCCGAGCGGAAGGCGGCCGAGTAGCCGCCGGGACCGGCGCCGAGAACGAGCATTTCGCACTCGAGATCGGCACCGCCGGCATGGCTGCCGGCGACCGGCGCCGCGACCGGCGCAGCTGCAGGAGCAGCCGCCGGCGCGGCGGCTTGCGGGGCGGGAGCCGCCGCAGCAGCACCGGTTTCGACCTTGATCAGCAGGGCGCCTTCGGCAACCTTGGAACCGAGCTGGACCAAAACTTCCTTGACCACGCCGTCGACCGTCGAGGGCACATCCATCGTGGCCTTGTCGGATTCGAGGGTGACAATGGCGTCGTCGACCTTGATCGTATCGCCGACCTTCACAAACAGGTCGATGACCGGCACTTCGGCGAAATCGCCGATGTCGGGGACTTTGACTTCTACCAGATTGCTCATGGTGTTCTCCCCCCTTACAGCGCGACGCGACGGAAGTCGGCCAGCAACTGGGCGATATAGACATTGAAGCGGGTCGCCAGCGCACCGTCGATGACGCGATGGTCGGCGGTCAGCGACAGCGGCAGGACAAGGCGCGGCACGAATTGCTTGCCGTCCCAGACCGGCTTCATCGCCGACTTGTTGACGCCGAGGATTGCGACTTCCGGTGCATTGACGATAGGTGCAAAGTAGGTGCCGCCGATGCCGCCCAGGCTGGAAATCGTGAAGCAGGCACCGGACATGTCGGCCGGCTTGAGCTTGCCGTCACGTGCCTGTTTGGCCAGATCGCCGGATTCCTGCGCCAGTTCGAAGACCGACTTCTTGTCGACGTTCTTGACCACCGGCACGACCAGGCCGTTCGGGGTGTCGGCTGCGAAACCGATGTTGAAGTACTTCTTCAGCACCAGGTTGTCGCCGTCGAGCGAGGAATTGAATTCCGGGAACTTCTGCAGGCCCTTGACGCAAGCCTTCATGAGGAAAGCGAGCATCGTGAGCTTGGCTCCGCCACCCTTTTCGTTTTCCTTGTTGAGCAGCACGCGGAAGGCTTCGATATCGGTGATGTCGGCATCTTCGTGATACGTGACGGCCGGGATCATGACCCAGTTGCGCGACAGGTTCTGGCCGGAAATCTTCTTGATGCGCGACAGCGGCTTGACTTCGATCTCGCCGAACTTGGCGAAATCGACCTTTGGCCAGGGCAGCAGATCGAGCACGCCACCGCCGGTGACGCCACCGGTCGACGCTGCCACAGGGCCGGAAATGGCACCGGACATGACGCCCTTGACGTACTTGGTCAGGTCTTCCTTGACGATGCGGCCTTTCGGACCGGTGGCCGGAACCTTGGACAGATCGACACCGAGTTCGCGGGCATAGGCACGGACCGAGGGCGAGGCATGTACCTTGGCGCCGAGCGGCAGGGCCGGGGCAAGCGCGGCGGGTGCGGCGGCAGCCGGAGCGGCGACCGGCGCAGCTGCCGGGGCTGCAGCAGCAGGAGCCGGAGCAGCGGCCTGCACTGCGGCGACCGGGGCCGAGGCACCGGTTTCAACCTTGATCAGGACCGTGCCTTCGCCGACCTTGGAACCGAGCTGGACGAGCACTTCCTTGACGACGCCGGCAACGGTGGACGGCACGTCCATGGTTGCCTTGTCGGATTCGAGCGTGGCGATCGCGTCGTCGACCTTGATGTTGTCGCCAACCTTGACGAACAGGTCGATGACCGGGACTTCGTCAAAGTCGCCGATGTCCGGCACCTTGACTTCGACCACGCCACCGCCGGCCGCGGGGGCGGCTGCCACCGGTGCGGCAACCGGCGCCGGCGCTGCGGCCGGAGCGGGAGCTGCAGCGGCCGGGGCGGCGACGGCAGCGGCGCCACCGGTTTCAACCTTGATCAGCAGGGCGCCTTCGGCAACCTTGGCGCCGAGCTGGACGAGAACCTCGGTGACCACGCCGGCTACCGTCGAGGGCACGTCCATCGTGGCCTTGTCGGATTCAAGCGTGACGATGGCGTCGTCGACCTTGATCGTGTCGCCGACCTTCACAAACAGTTCGATAACCGGGACTTCGTCGAAATCGCCGATGTCCGGGACTTTGACTTCAATGATTTGGCTCATGTCGTCTCTCCCTCGTTAAACCGACATCGGGTTGGGTTTGTTCGGGTCAAGGTTGTACTTGACCAGGGCGGCGGCAACCTTCTCGCGTTCGATCTCGCCGTTGTCGGCCAGTGCCTTGAGGGCAGCCAGCGTCACCCAGTGACGGTCGACCTCGAAGAAGTGGCGCAATTTCTCGCGGGTGTCGGAACGGCCGAAACCGTCGGTGCCCAGCGTGACATACGGTGCCTTGACGAAGGGACGGATCTGCTCGGAGAATAGCTTGATGTAGTCGGTGGCGGCGATGACCGGGCCCTTGGCGCCAGCCAGTTTTTCTTCGACGTGCGACAGCTTCGGTGCTTCGAGCGGATGCAGCAGGTTCCAGCGCTGCACGTCCTGGCCGTTGCGGGCCAGTTCGTTGAAGCTCGGGCAACCCCACAGGTCGGCTTCGACACCCCAATCGGCCTTGAGCAGATCGGCGGCGGCGATGACTTCGCGGAAGATGGTGCCGGAGCCGAGCAACTGGACGCGCGGGCCGGCAGACTCGGCGCCCTTCTTGAACGAGTACATGCCCTTGATGATGTCGGCTTCCGAGCCGGCCGGCATTTCCGGGTGCTCGTAGTTTTCGTTCATCACCGTCAGGTAATAGAAGACGTCTTCCTGTTCCTGGAACATGCGGCGCATGCCGTCTTGCGTCACGACGGCGACTTCGTACTGGAAGGTCGGGTCGTAGGAGATGCAGTTCGGGATCAGGTTGGAGAGGATCAGGCTGTGGCCGTCTTCGTGCTGCAGACCTTCGCCGTTCAGCGTCGTGCGACCGGCGGTGCCGCCGATCAGGAAGCCGCGGGCGCGTTGGTCGCCAGCCGCCCAGCACAGGTCGAGGGTGCGTTGCAGGCCGAACATCGAGTAGCAGATGTAGAACGGAATGGTCTGGACGTTATGCACCGAGTAGGAGGTGGCGGCAGCGATCCAGTCGCTCATCGCGCCGGCTTCGTTGATGCCTTCCTGGAGGACTTGGCCGGTCTTCGATTCCTTGTAGAACATCAGCTGGTCGTGGTCTTCCGGCACGTAGTTCTGGCCTTGCTGATTCCAGATGCCGACCGAGCGGAACATGCCTTCCATGCCGAAGGTGCGCGATTCGTCCGGCACGATGGGCACGACGTTCTTGCCGACATTCTTGTCCTTCAACATCATGTTCATGATGCGCACGATGGCCATCGTCGTGGACAGCTCGCGGCCTTCGCCGGATGCCTTCAACAGGGCGGTGAAGCTGTCGAGCGCCGGGATGGCGAGCGGCTCGGCCTTGCGGCGGCGCGACGGCAGGAAGCCGCCGAGATCCATGCGGCGCTGGCGCATGTACTGGTACTCGGGCGAGTCTTCGGCGAACTTGAGGTAGGGTAGTTCGGCCAGCTTGTCGTCCGGCACCGGCAGGTCGAAACGGTCGCGGAAACGGCCGATCTGCTCGATGTCCATTTTCTTTTGCTGGTGCGAGATGTTCATTGCTTCGCCGGCCTGGCCCATGCCGAAGCCCTTGATGGTCTTGGCGAGGATCAGCGTCGGCTGGCCCTTGTGGTTAACGGCGGCGTTGTAGGCGGCGAAGATCTTGAAAATGTCGTGGCCGCCGCGGTTCAGTTGCCAGACCTGGTCATCGGTCCAGTCGGCAACCAGTTCGCGCAGTTCCGGCGTGTTGAAGAAATGCTCGCGCACGTAGGCGCCGTTCTTGGCCTTGAAGGTCTGGTACTCGCCGTCGCACAGTTCCATCATGCGTTGCTTCATGATGCCCTTCTTGTCGCGCTGGAACAGCGTGTCCCACTGCGTGCCCCAGACCAGCTTGATGACGTTCCAGCCGGAACCGCGGAATTCGGATTCGAGTTCCTGGATGATCTTGCCGTTGCCGCGCACCGGGCCGTCCAGGCGCTGCAGGTTGCAGTTGATGACGAAAATCAGGTTGTCGAGCTTTTCGCGACCGGCCATGCCGATGGCGCCGAGCGATTCGACTTCGTCGGTCTCGCCGTCGCCGAGGAAGGCCCACACCTTGCGATCACCGGCCTTGGCCAGTCCGCGCGAGTCGAGGTACTTCATGAAGCGGGCCTGGTAAATGGCCTGGATCGGGCCGAGGCCCATCGAAACGGTCGGGAATTGCCAGAAGTCCGGCATCAGCCACGGGTGCGGGTAGGACGAGATGCCCTTGCCGTCGGTTTCCTGGCGGAAGCTGTCCATCTGCTCCTCGGTCAGGCGGCCGAGCATGAAGGCGCGAGAATAGACGCCAGGTACGGAGTGGCCCTGGAAGAAGATCAGGTCGCCGCCGTTGTCGGCCGACGGGGCGCGCCAGAAGTGCGAGAAGCCGACGTCGTAAAGCGCGGCAGCCGAGGCGAAGGAGGCAATGTGGCCGCCGACGTTGGTGTCCTTGTTGGCACGCACGACCATGGCCATGGCGTTCCAGCGGATGTAGGAGTGAATCTTGATTTCCATGTCCGCGTTGCCCGGGTACTTGGGCTGCTGATCGGCGGGAATGGTGTTGATGTATTCGGTATTGGCCGAGTAGGGGATGTCCACACCCTGCAGGCGCGCCTGGCCGATGACTTTCTCGATCAGGTAGTGGGCCCGGGTCGGGCCTTCCTGGGAAATGACGCCGTCGAGGGCGTCGATCCATTCTTTGGTTTCCTGCGGATCTACGTCGGCAGGGTCAGGCAGTGCGTTGGGCTGATTGGCCATGGTTTTGTCTCCAAGATTGGTCTTCATTCTGTTTTGCCTGTTGAGCAAAACAACTCTAGCGCTTAATGGGTCGGTTCGCGAGCCCGTGTTTACACCTACTTGATTTTTCGCATTGTAAAAACAAAGTTCGCATCGTGCAATATCCCGTGCATATTTTTCCTGCCGCGAAAGTCATTCAAAAAAAATCCGCGAAGGGGTTGCGCTGTATCAAATCGAGGCTTGTTGCACGCTTTTAAAATTGAAGGCTTTGCGATTGATTACGGGAGTTTTCATGGCGGCAGTTATGCCTGCACCGGCGGCCAGCCGGTTGTTTTTGTCCGGCAACGAAGCAGTGGCACGTGCCGTCTGGGAATCCGGTGTCAAGGTCGCTGCGGCCTATCCGGGAACGCCGGCCACGGAGATGCTTGAAGTCATTTCGACCTATCCGGATCTCTATGCCGAGTGGTCGGTCAATGAAAAGGTTTCGCTGGAAGTCGCGATTGGTGCGGCCTATGCCGGCTCGCGCGCCTTCTGCTGCATGAAGCATGTCGGCATGAACGTCGCCTCCGATGCGCTGATGACGCTGACCCTGACCGGTGTGGTCGGCGGCCTGGTGATCGCCATCGCCGACGACGTCGGCCTGTCGTCCTCGCAGAACGAGCAGGATTCGCGCTACTGGGGGCGTTTTGCCCACATTCCGCTGTTCGAGCCGGCCGACTCGCAGGAAGCCTACGAGATGACCAAGCAGGCGTTCGAACTCTCCGAACAGTTCCAGGTGCCGGTCATCCTGCGCATGACGACCCGCATCAACCACGTCAAGGCGCTGGTCACGGTCGGCGAGCGCGTGCCGCACAGCGGTGCCGGCTTCAAGAAGGAACCGGGCCGTTTCGTGATGGTGCCGGGCAATGCCGGCAAGCGCATTCCGCTGATGTTCGAGCGTGACGGTCAACTGCGTGAAATGGCCGAAAACTCGGCGCTCAATGTGCTCGAGCCGGGCAGCGACCGGCGCGTCGGCTTCATCACCTCCGGCCCGGCCTACATGCATGTCAAGGAAGCCTTCCCGGACGCACCGGTATTGAAGCTCGGCTTTTCCTGCCCGCTGCCGTTCAACAAGTGCCGCGAGCTGGTGGCGCTGGTCGACCAGGTTGTGGTCGTCGAGGAAGTCGAGCCGCTGGTCGAAACCGAACTCAAGGCGGCCGGGCTGGCCGTGCTCGGCAAGGACATCCTGCCGCGCCAGGGCGAGCTGTCGCCGAATGTGCTGAAGCCGGCGATCGCCAGACTGCTTGGCGAAGAAGTGCCGGCCGCCCAGGCCGTCGCACCGCTGCCGGTCTTTCCGCGGCCGCCGACGATGTGCGTCGCCTGCCCGCATCTCGGCGTTTATTACACCCTGTCGCAGGTGCGCAACCTGACCATTGCCGGCGACATCGGCTGCTACACGCTCGGCGCCGGGCATCCGTGGAATGCACTCGATACCTGTGTCTCGATGGGTGCTTCGATGGGTGTCGCGCTCGGTCTCGACAAGGGCCGCGGCGAAGCCGACAAGGACAAGCGCATCCTCGCCGTGATCGGCGATTCGACCTTCCTGCACATGGGCATGCAAGGCCTGCTCGACATGGTCTACAACAAGGGCAATGTCACCGTGCTGCTGCTCGACAACCGCGCGGTCGGCATGACCGGCGGCCAGAACAATCCGGGCAACGGCTACGGCATCCATGGCGAGGAGGCGCCGCGCGTCGATTTCGTCAAGCTCGTCGAGTCGCTGGGCGTCAAGCCGGAGCGCGTGCACAAGGTCAATCCCTACGAACTGCCCGTGCTGTTCAAGACCATACGTGAAGAAGTGAAGGTGCCGGAAGTCTCGGTCATCATCACCGACCAGCCCTGTGTGCTGGTCAAGGATTATCACAAGCTGAAGCCGTTTACCGTCGTCGAAGACAAGTGCACCGGTTGCGGCAACTGTATCGACGTCGGCTGTCCGGCCATCCACGTTACCCGGCGCGGCCAGGAAACCAAGCCGAACGGGCGGGTTGTCGATCTTGCCTTCGTACGCATCGAGTCCTCGGTATGTACCGGTTGCGGCCTGTGCGTGCAGCCCTGTGCACCGAAAGCCATCGAGCACTACGTCCCGGTCTCGCCGATTGCGCTGGTCAAGGGAGGCTGTCACTGATGAGCGCTACGACCAACATTCTCGTCGTCGGCATCGGCGGCCAGGGCGTCATGACCGCTACCGAAATCCTTGCCGAAGCGGCGATCGCGCTCGGCCAGGATGCCAAGAAAACCGAAGTCGCCGGCATGGCGCAGCGCGGCGGCGTCGTTTCGTCGCACCTGCGTTTCGGCGCCAAGGTCCTGTCGCCGCAGATCACGCCGGGCACGGCCGACGTGCTGCTCGGTTTCGAGTCGGCCGAAGCGATGCGCTGGCAGCACATGTTGCGGCCGGGCGGTATCACCTTGATGAATACGGCGCGCCTGGTGCCGCCGGTGGTCGAACTCGGTTTGTTCGACTATCCGGTCGACCCGATTGCCGAGGTCAAAAAGGGCGGCAACAAGGTCGTCGCCTTCGACGCGACGACCATCGCGCTCGAACTCGGCGACATCCGTCTGGGCAATACCGTGATGCTTGGTGCGATTGCCGATCACCTGCCGTTCTCGGCCGATGATCTGCTCACCTGCGTGCTGCAGCGTTTCCAGCGCAAGGGCGAAAAACTGGTCGAGCTGAACCGGCGGGCTTTTGCCGCCGGGCGGGCGGCGGTGGGCGCGGCCGAGGCTGCGCTGGCCTGATTCTGGTAAAATTCAGCCAATTCAAAGGGAAAGGCGCCCGCCTTTCCCCTTTTCATTTCTGGTGGAGGCGACGATGACGGCACAAATTATCGACGGCAAGGCCCTGGCTGAAGAACTGCGCCAGGGATTCAAGGCGCGCGTGGAAGCGCTCACGGCCAAGGGCCACAAACCCGGCCTGGTGGTCATTCTGGTTGGTGCCGATCCGGCCTCCGAAGTCTATGTCCGCAACAAGGTCAATGGCTGTCTGGCGATCGGCATGCACTCCGAGAAGATTACCTACGACGCAACGGTCGACCAGGAAATCGTGCTCAAAAAGATCGCCGAGCTGAACGCCGATCCGGCGATTCACGGCATCCTCGTGCAACTGCCGCTGCCCAAGCATTTCGACGAAGAAAAAGTGCTCGAAGCCATTGCTGCCGACAAGGATGTCGACGGCTTCCACGCCGAGAACGTCGGCGCGCTGGCCCAGGGCAATCCGCGTTTCATCCCGTGCACGCCCTACGGCGTCATGAAGATGTTCGA
This sequence comes from Quatrionicoccus australiensis, assembly GCF_020510525.1. Classification (NCBI taxonomy): domain Bacteria; kingdom Pseudomonadati; phylum Pseudomonadota; class Betaproteobacteria; order Rhodocyclales; family Azonexaceae; genus Quatrionicoccus; species Quatrionicoccus australiensis. The sequence goes on along the minus strand of NZ_CP075188.1, from coordinate 3,792,921 downwards.
GAAAGGCAATGTCGATCTGAACGGCAAGGAAGCCGTCGTCATCGGCCGTTCCAACATCGTTGGCAAGCCCATGGCCCTGCTCCTGATCAATGCCGGCGCCACGGTCACCGTCTGCAATTCGCGTACGCGCGACCTGAAGTTCCACACCAGCCGTGCCGACATCGTCGTTGCCGCGGTCGGCAAGCCGAAATTCGTGACCGGCGACATGATCAAGCCGGGCGCTGTCGTCATCGACGTCGGCATCAACCGCCTGCCGGACGGTAAACTCTGCGGCGACGTCGATTTTGCCGACTGCCTCGCAACCGCCGGCCAGATCACGCCGGTGCCGGGTGGCGTCGGCCCGATGACCATCACCATGCTGCTCGCCAACACCATCGAGGCGGCCGAGCGCAAAGCAGCCGGAAACTAATTCACCGGATTGTTGACCAAGGCCAGCCGACGCGGGCCCCGGTCCCGCGACTTTCATCTATCCCCTTATTCCTGAAGGAAAAAACATGAGCAAAGAAGTCCTGGTTGGTATCGTCATGGGTTCGGACAGCGACTGGCCGATCATGAAGGCCGCCGCCGAAACCCTGAAGAACCTGGGCATTCCTTACGAAGCCAAGGTGCTGTCGGCGCACCGTACGCCGGATCAGGCGCTCGACTACGCCGCCACTGCTGCCGAACGCGGTATCAAGGTGCTGATCGGCGCTGCCGGCGGTGCTGCCCACCTGGCCGGCGTGCTCGCCGCCAAGACGCAGATCCCGGTGCTCGGCGTACCGATGCCGTCCAAGCACCTGATGGGTCTCGACTCGCTGCTCTCCATGGTGCAGATGCCGGGCGGCATTCCGGTTGCCACCTTCGCCGTCGGCGAAGCCGGTGCGACCAATGCTGCGCTGTTCGCCGTCTCCATCCTCGCCCTGGGCGACGCTGGTGTCGCCGACAAGCTGACCCAGTTCCGTGTCAACCAGACCGAAAAGGTTCTGGCCAAGACCCTGCCGGATCTGGTCTGAGCCCTTGTTGCCACTGAGCCCGGACTATGACCGCGCCGTCGCGCTGCTGCGCGCCGGCGAACTGGTCGCCCTGCCGACCGAGACAGTGTACGGTCTGGGCGCGGACGCCGCCAATCCGGCGGCGGTCGCGAAAATCTTTGCCGCCAAGGGGCGGCCGGCCGATCATCCGCTGATCGTGCATTTGTCGGGTCACGACGCGGTCGACCGCTGGGCGGAGCAGGTTCCTGCCGTCGCCTGGGAGTTGATGGAAACCTTCTGGCCCGGCCCGCTCACCCTGATTCTGAAGAAACAGGCCTGGGTGCCGGACGCCGTGACCGGCGGCCAGGACACTGTCGGCCTGCGCGTTCCCGGGCATCCGGTGGCGCTTGAGCTGCTGCGGCGTTTTGCTGCGGCAACCGGCGAACACGCCGGTATTGCCGCACCTTCGGCCAACCGCTTCGGGCGGATCAGCCCGACCACGGCCGAGCATGTGCGCGAAGAACTCGGCGACCGCGTCGCCATGATCCTCGACGGCGGAGCATGCGCGGTCGGCATCGAATCGACCATCGTCGACTGCTCGCGTGACGAGCCGGTGGTGCTGCGTCCCGGCCATATCGCGCCGGCCCATCTCGAAGCCGTGCTCGGGCGTCTGCCGTCGATCGAGACGGCGAGTGGCGCGCCGCGCGTCTCCGGTTCGCTGGCCGCACATTACGCGCCGCAGACGCCGATGCGCCTGGTCGCTGGCGAACGTCTGCTTGATTTCATCAATGCCCAGCGTCACAAGGGTGACCGCTGCGGTGTCATCGCCCACAGCCAGCCGCCGCAGGCCGGCATGCCGCACGCCTGGCAGCTGCTGCCGGCTGACCCGGTCGGCTACGCGCACGGCCTGTATGCCGCCATGCGCGACATGGACCATGCCGGTGTCGACCTGATCGCCGTCGAAGCGCTGCCGGAAACCCCGGCCTGGGCGGCCGTCGCCGACCGCCTGCGGCGCGCCGTCGCCGGTGCCGGGCAGTCCTGAGTTCAGGTGCATGCTATGCTGACATCTTGAGGTGAGAGATTTCATGTTCAGCCAGAATTTTCGTTTCCTGCCTGCGCCGTTTGTTCTTGGTGACCAGTTGCTCGACAGTCAGCACGAAGGGCTGTTCGAGTGTCTGGATGCATTGAAGAAACTCTCTGACGATGTGTCCGGCTACAAGTGCAATGAAATCATGTCGGAGCTGACCGGGAAAATGGCCCAGCACTTCGATTACGAAGAAGCCCTGATGAAAAAGATCGGCCTGCAGGGCGAGTTGTTCGAGCAACATGTGGCTGCCCATACCGAGATCATGAACGAGATGTCCCTGATTCACCTGACCTCGATCTCGGACGGTTATGGTGCAGCCGAGTTTCTCGCACCCAAGGTTTCCGGCTGGGTGCTGCAGCACATGATGAAGTTCGATCTGCTGCTGAAACCGCTGATCGAGGATGCGCAGCAGCGGCGCTGAACGCTGGTTTTGTCCGGGTAGTGAATGTCCGCCGCGAGCGGACATTTTTGTTTTCGCATCCGCGAAAAAAAACGAGAGCTTGCAAGCTCCCGGATGGTGGAGACGGGCGGGATCGAACCGCCGACCTATTGATTGCGAACCAATCGCTCTCCCAACTGAGCTACGCCCCCATGCCGCTTATTCTAGCGGCTTAAGATGCGGACGGGAATAGCTGAAAAATGTGCACTTGCAGCATTTTTGTCACTTAGGGTTTTCCCTCGCCCCCCTTGTCAAGCCCGCCGCTTCTACGAATACTGCAAGCGGGCGTCAGGAATAAAAAAATCAGCTTGCCGCCTGCTGCCGTTGCGCTTGCCGCCACGGCCAAAAACAACAGACCAATGGAGTCGAGACATGACACTTTCTGCCAAGGTGCGTACGCACAAGCTATCTTCCAATGCCACCCTGTGTACCTCGGGTTACAACCAGGTCGGCGCCGATTCGCCGGCGATCGAGGCGATGACCGATTTTTCCCGCGTGCATGCGGTTACGATCAGTGCCGCGGCTTCGCTGCCGGAAGCCAATGCCACGATGATCTCGCGCGGCGTCCGCCTGCTGATGGTGGTCAGTGCCGATGAAGAGGTGCTGGGCCTGATCACCGCCCGCGACATCCTCGGTGAACGGCCGTTGCAACTGGCCCAGGCCCGCAATGGCAAGCGCGACGATCTGACGGTCCGTGACCTGATGTGCCCGCTCGCCAACATCGACACGCTCTATCTCAACGAAGTAATGCACGCCCGCGTCATCGATATCCTCAATGCCCTGAAAAATCAGGGCCGGCAGCACATCATGGTGGAAGACGTCGATCCGGCAACCGGTCTGCCCCGCGTGCGCGGCATCTTCTCGGCGACCCAGATCGGTCGCCTGCTCGGCGTGCCGGTCCTTGGTTTCGAGCTGGCCTCGACCTTTGCCGAAATCGAAGCCGCGCTCGCCAACTGATCACGACCAGATGACTACCCGGGAAGAGCTTCAATTACTGGCCAACCAGTCGCTGTTGGCGCATTTTGCCGATGTCTGTGCCGGTGTGGTGATTGTCGATGCCAGCGCCAACGTGGTCTGGATGAACGATCACTACCCGCGCCGCCTGCATATCGCCGACCCGGCGGCGATGATCGGGCAGCCGGTCGAGAAGATCATCCCGAACAGCCAGATGCGCCAGGTGGTCGAATGTGGCCGGCCGATCATGCTCGATGTCATGGATTTCGAGGGTGACTCCTTTGTCGTCACCCGTCTGCCGCTGCGCAATGCCGAGGGCACCGTCGTTGGCGGGGTCGGCTTCATGATTTTTGACGACCTGCGCCATCTGGCGCCGGTGGTCAGCCGCTACCAGAAACTGCGTCTGGACCTGGCCGAGGCCGAGCGCAAGCTGGCCGATGCCCGGCGCACCAAATACACCTTTTCCAGTTTCATCGGTGCCGGGCCGGCCTGCAGCAGTCTCAAGCAGGCCGCCCGGCGGGCATCGCGGACTTCTTCGTCGGTGCTGATTCTCGGCGAAACCGGTACCGGCAAGGAATTGCTGGCGCAGGCGGTGCATGCCGCCAGTCCGCGCGCCAACGGCCCCTTCGTGGCGGTCAACATTGCCGCCGTGCCGGAAAACCTGCTCGAAGCCGAATTCTTTGGCGTGGCACCGGGCGCATTTACCGGTGCCGAGCGGCGCGGTCGTGATGGCAAGTTCAAACTGGCCGATGGCGGGACGCTGTTTCTCGATGAAATCGGCGACATGTCGCTGGCGCTCCAGGCCAAGTTGTTGCGTGCCCTGCAGGAGCGCGAGTTCGAGCCGGTCGGTTCGAACAAGCTGATTGCGGTCGACGTTCGCATCATCGCCGCGACCAGCCGCAATCTGGAAGAAATGGTTGCCGCCGGCAGCTTCCGCGCCGACCTCTATTACCGGCTGAACGTCATCCTGCTGCGCACGCCGGCCCTGCGCGACCGGCCGGAAGACATGGCGCTGCTTGCCGAACATCTGATCGAGTCGATTTGCCGCCTGCAGGGCATGGCTCCGCACGGGATCAGCCTGGCGGCGCTGAGTCGGCTGCAACAGCACGACTGGCCGGGCAATGTCCGGGAGCTGGCCAACGTACTCGAACGGGCGCTGCTGATGAGCGATGGCGATGTGCTCGAGGCCGAGGATCTCGACCTGGTCATGCCGAAACCGAAAGCGCCAGCGAATTTCGCCGGTGCCAACGTCATCGGCATTGCCGAGGCGGTGGCCAGTGCCGAACGTGCCGCCATTCTTGCCGCCTTGCGCAACAGCCATGGCAACAAGGTCCAGGCGGCCCGCCTGCTGGGCATTTCGCGCGCCGCACTTTACGAGAAGATCGCCATACTGGGTGTGGACGCGCACGCAGCTTGAGCTGTCCGTCATTGCGGACACAATGTCCGGACCGGCTGACAGAAGCGGGAAGTGGCCGGCGTCAGGAAAGTGGTGATATTCAGCTGATTCAATGACTTGAACATCCTGGCATGGGCCGTGCACTGAGGGTTGCTCCGCAATAAAATCCAATGGAGACAACAGTGGACTTCCTGATCGTTCTGGCCGCCCTGGCCTGCCTGATGCTCGTCGCCTATCGCGGCTACAGCGTCATCCTTTTCGCTCCCATCTGTGCGCTTGGCGCCGTTCTGCTGATCGACCCCAGCCTGGTGGCGCCGATGTTTACCGGCCTGTTCATGGACAAGATGGTCGGTTTCGTGAAGAACTTTTTCCCGGTCTTCCTGCTCGGTGCGGTGTTCGGCAAGGTGATCGAGCTGTCCGGTTTCTCGAAGGCGATTGTCGCCTCGGTGATCAACCTGATCGGGCGGGAAAGGGCGATGCTCGCCATCGTCGTCGTCTGCGCCCTGCTGACCTATGGCGGCGTCTCGCTGTTCGTCGTGGTCTTCGCGGTCTATCCGTTTGCCGCCGAAATGTTCCGTCAGGGCGGCATTCCGAAGCGCCTGATTCCGGGCACGATTGCGCTCGGCGCCTTCACCTTCACGATGGATTCCCTGCCCGGTACGCCGCAGATCCAGAACATCATCCCGACCACTTTCTTCAAGACCGATATCTACGCCGCGCCGTGGCTGGGTACGATAGGCGCGCTGTTCATCCTGGTTTGCGGCATTTCCTATCTCGAATGGTGTCGCCGGCGGGCGGCTGCCGCCGGTGAAGGTTACGGCGACGGTCACAGCAACGAGCCGGAGGCCTTCGAGCACGAAAAGCTGGTTCACCCGCTGATCGCCATCCTGCCGCTGGTCATGGTCGGCGTCATGAACAAGGTGTTCACCAATGCCATCCCGCTGCTCTATGGCGAGAAGGTTTCCTTCATTCCGGCGGTGATCGGCAAGGCGGCGCCGGTGGTGCAGCAAACCAAGGCCGTGGCCGCCATCTGGGCCGTTGAAGGCGCCCTGCTGGTCGGTATTGCCACCGTCTTCATCTTCGGCTGGCGCGCCGTTTCCGCCAAGTTTGCCGAAGGCAGCAAGAACGCTATCGGCGGCGCCCTGCTTGCCACCATGAACACCGCTTCCGAGTATGGCTTCGGTGCCGTGATCGCGGCGCTGCCCGGCTTCCTGGTGGTCGCCAATGCGCTGGGTTCGATCCCGAATCCGCTGATCAACGAAGCCATTACCGTCACCGCGCTGGCCGGCATCACCGGTTCCGCTTCCGGTGGCATGGGCATCGCGCTGGCGGCAATGGCCGACACCTTCATTGCCAACGCGCAGGCGGCGGGCATTCCGCTCGAGGTTTTCCACCGGGTGGCCTCGATGGCTTCCGGCGGCATGGACACGCTGCCCCACAACGGCGCCGTCATCACGCTGCTGGCGGTGACCGGTCTGACGCATCGCCAGTCGTACAAGGACATCTTCGCCATCACCTGCATCAAGACGCTGGCCGTCTTCGTGGTGATTGCAGTGTTCTACATGACTGGTATTGTCTGATCAGCGATAAAAACAAATAGCGAGGAGATTGATCATGGCCCTTTCCCGTCACCCGATGGCGAGTTCGTTGCGTGCTTCCGATACCGGCAAGGTGGTATCGGCCGCCGACGCCGTTCGTCTGATCAAGGATGGCGACACCGTTGCCACCGGCGGTTTCGTCGGCATCGGTTTTGCCGAGAACATTGCCGTGGCGCTCGAGGAGCGCTTTCTCGAAGCCGCCGAGCGCGACATTCACGGCCTCGGCAGTCCGCGCAACCTGACGCTGGTCTACGCGGCCGGGCAGGGTGACGGCAAGGAGCGCGGTCTCAATCACCTCGGCCACGACGGCCTGGTGGCGCGGGTGATCGGCGGCCACTGGGGCCTGGTGCCGAAGTTGCAGCAACTGGCCGTGGCCAACCGCATCGAGGCTTACAACCTGCCGCAGGGCGTGATCGCGCATCTCTTTCGCGACATCGCAGCCGGCAAGCCGGGTTCGATCACCAGCGTCGGCCTCGGCACCTTCGTCGATCCGCGTTTCGGCGGCGGCAAGCTCAACGAGAAAACGACGGCAGACCTCGTCCGCCTGATGGAAATCGACGGCGAGGAATACTTGTTCTACAAGGCCTTCCCGATCAACGTTGGCATCATCCGCGGCACGACGGCCGATCCGGACGGCAACATCACCATGGAGAAGGAAGCGCTGACCCTGGAAGCGCAGGCGATCGCGATGGCGGCGCGCAACTCGGGTGGCCTGGTCATCGCCCAGGTCGAGCGCATTGCCGAACGCGGCACGCTCAACCCGCGCCAGGTGAAGATTCCCGGCATCCTGGTCGACTGCGTGGTGGTTGCCGAAAAGCCGGAATATCACATGCAGACCTTCAGCGAGCCGTACAGCGCGGCCTTCGCCGGCGAACTCAAGGTGCCGATGTCGGCGATTCCCGCGATGCCGATGAGCGAGCGCAAGATCATCGCGCGCCGTGCGGCGCTTGAGCTGACGGCGAACGCCGTGGTCAATCTCGGCATCGGCATGCCGGAAGGCGTCGCCAATGTGGCCGCCGAGGAACAGGTCATCGACCTGCTCACCCTGACCGCCGAACCCGGCGTGATCGGCGGTGTGCCGGCCGGCGGCCTGAGTTTCGGCGCCGCGACCAATGCCCAGGCGATCATCGACCAGCCCAGCCAGTTCGACTTCTACGACGGCGGCGGTCTCGACATCGCCTTCCTCGGCCTGGCCCAGGCCGACAAGGAAGGCAATCTCAATGTCTCGAAATTCGGCCCGCGCCTGGCCGGCGCCGGCGGCTTCATCAACATCTCGCAGAAAGCCAAGAAAGTCGTCTTCGTCGGCACCTTTACCGCCGGCAATCTCGACGTAGCGGTCAACGCCGGAAAACTGGCCATTTTGCAGGACGGCGCCTCGGTCAAGTTCGTCGATGAAGTCGAGCACCGCACCTTCAGCGGTTCGCAGGCGGCCAAGGTCGGCAAATCGGTGCTCTACATCACCGAGCGCTGCGTCTTCCGCCTGACCGCGGCCGGTCTCGAACTGATCGAGATTGCGCCCGGCGTCGATCTGCAGAAGGACATCCTTGACCGCATGGACTTCCAGCCGCTGATGCCGCAGCCGCCCGCCTTGATGGACGCGCGCATCTTCACCGAGGAACTGATGAGCCTGCGCCCCGACATGCTGGAGCGGCCGCTCGCCGAGCGTCTTTCCTACGATGCCGCGCAGAACCTCTTTTTTGTCGATTTCGCCGGCCTGTCGGTGCGCAGTGCGAGTGACATCGCGCGCATTCTCGAGGCGGTCGAGGCGCACCTCGCGCCGCTCGGCCACAAGGTCAACGCCATCGTCAATTACGACCGCTTCGCCATCGCGCCCGAACTGATCGACGACTACATCGCCGTCGTCAAGGGCATCATGGCGCGCCACTACCATCACGTCACGCGCTACACGGCGAGTTCCTTCATGCGCCTGAAACTGGGCGAAGCGCTGGCGCGCCAGCAGATCACGCCGCATCTTTACGAAAGCGCCGACGAGGCGCAGGGGCAACTCGGCGCGCATTGAATCCGGCGGTGCGGCCGCCGGCGATGACATTGGCGAGGGGCAAGGTATCATTCGCCAATTCTTGGCGGTCGACACAGGTTTTTCTATGAATTTCATTTCCACGGGCCCGCTTGCCGGGCGCAAGACGCGCATTGCCCTTGCCCTGGCGGCGCTGCTTGCGCTCGGCGTTTTTGTCTTTTCCGGTGCTGGCGAAGCACCGCCGGCCGAGTCGGCCAAGCCCGCGGCTGCCGCCCGTCCGGCCCTGACCGTCAGCCTGATCACGCCGCAGAGCGAAGACTGGGCGCAGGTGCTGCCCGCCAACGGCAATGTGCTGGCCTGGCAGGAAGCGGTGATCGGCCCCGAACTGAGCAATTACCGGATCACCGAAGTGGCCGCCCAGGTTGGCGACAAGGTCAAAAAGGGCCAGGTGCTGGCGCGTATCGCCAGCGACACCGTGGCCAGCGAACTGGCCGAAGCCAAGGCGGCGGTGGCCGAGCTGGCCGCGACGGCGGCCGAAGCCAAGGGCAACAGCGAGCGGGCGACCGAGCTGAAAGCCAAGGGTTTCTACAGCACGCAACTCAACACCCAGTACCAGACGGCCGAACACACGGCGCAAGCACGTCTCGCCGCGGCGCAGGCGCGCCTGCAGGCGGCCGAAGTGCGCATGAGCAAGACGGTCGTGCTGGCCAGCGACGACGGCGTGATCTCGGCCCGTTCGGCCGTGGTCGGCTCGCTGACCCAAGCCGGGCAGGAACTGTTCCGCCTGATCCGCGGCAGCCGTCTCGAATGGCGGGCCGAAGTGCCGGCCGCCGATCTGGCGCGCGTCAAGCCGGGCGCCGTTGCGGCGCTGGTCAACCCGAACGGCGAGCGCGTCGTCGGCAAGGTGCGCACCGTGGCGCCCAGCGTCGATCCGCAGACGCGCAACGGCCTGGTCTATGTCGATTTGCCAGCTGATGCGCCGATCAAGGCCGGCATGTTTGCGCGCGGTGAGTTCGAATTGGGGCGCAGCCCGGCGTTGACCGTGCCGCAGGGCGCTGTCGTGCTGCGCGAAGGTTTTGCCTACGTCTTCCGCCTCGAGAACGCGACGGCGGACGGCGGCCGTGTCGCGCAGACCAAGGTCGGCATCGGCCGCCGTCTCGGCGAGCGCCTGGAAATCACCTCGGGCCTCGCGTCGACCGCGCAGATCGTCGAGAACAGCGCCGGCTTCCTGGCCGACGGCGATGCGGTCAAGGTCGTGGCGGGCGGCAAGCCGCAATGAACGTTTCCGCCTGGTCGATCCGGAACCCGACCCCGGCCATCCTGCTCTTCATCATGCTGACGCTGTTCGGCGTCATGGCCTTCAAGGCGATGAAGGTGCAGCAATTCATGGACGTCGATCTGCCCACCGTGACGGTCACCGCCTCGCTGCCCGGCGCGGCGCCGGCGCAGATGGAAACCGAAGTGGCGCGCAAGATCGAGAATTCGGTGGCGACGCTGCAGGGCATCAAGCACATCTACACCAAGGTGCAGGACGGCGTCACCGTCGTTACCGTCGAATTCCGCCTCGAAAAGGCGACGCAGGATGCGGTCGACGACGTGCGCGATGCCGTTTCGCGCATCCGCTCCGATCTGCCCGGCGACCTCAAGGACCCGGTGATCGCCAAGGTCGACCTGGCCGGCAGCCCGATCCTGACCTACACCGTCGCGTCGAGCCGGATGGACGACGAGGCGCTGTCCTGGTTCGTCGACAACACCGTCACCAAGTCGGTGCTCAGCGTGCGTGGCGTCGGCTCGGTGGCGCGCGTCGGCGGCGTGACGCGCGAAATCCGCGTCGAACTCGACCCGGCCCGCCTGCTCGCGCTCAACGCCACGGCTTCCGACATTTCGCGCCAGCTGCGCAAGATCCAGCAGGAAGCCTCGGGCGGCAAGGCCGACGTCGGCGGCATCGAGCAATCGGTGCGCACCATCGCCACCGTTGCCACGGCGAGCGAACTGGCGGCGATGGACATCCTGCTCTCGGACGGGCATCGCGTGCGTCTCGACCAGGTCGCGACGGTCAGCGACACGGTCGGCGAAAAGCGTTCGGCGGCGCTGCTCAACGGCAAGCCGGTGGTCGGTTTCGAAATCGTGCGTAGCCGCGGCGCCGGCGAGGTCGAACTGGCCGACAACGTGCGTGCCACGCTGGCCAAGCTGCGCCTCGAACACCCGGACATCGAGATCACCGAAGCCTTCAATTTCGTCGATCCGGTCGAGGAAAATTTCGAAGGCTCGATGTCGCTGCTGATCGAAGGCGCCATCCTCGCCGTGATCGTCGTCTGGCTCTTCCTGCGCGACTGGCGCGCCACCTTCGTTTCGGCGACGGCGCTGCCGCTGTCGATCATCCCGGCCTTCGCCGTGATGCACCTGATGGGTTTCACGCTCAATGTCGTGACCCTGCTCTCGATGTCGCTGGTGGTCGGCATCCTGGTCGATGACGCCATCGTCGAGATCGAGAACATCATGCGCCACCTGCGCATGGGCAAGACGCCGTTTGCGGCGGCGATGGAAGCGGCCGACGAAATCGGCCTGGCGGTGATCGCCACCACCTTCACGCTGATCGCGGTCTTTTTGCCGACCGCCTTCATGAGCGGCGTCGCCGGCAAATTCTTCGTCCAGTTCGGGTGGACCGCTGCGATTGCCGTGTTCTTCTCGCTCGTCGTCGCCCGCCTGCTGACGCCGATGATGGCGGCCTACATCCTCAAGCCGCTCGCGCATGCGGATCACGAACCGCGCTGGCTGACCATCTACGGCGGCTGGGCCGCCTGGTGCCTGAAGCATCGCCTGCTGACGATGGCGGCCACCGTCGTTTTCTTCGTCGGCTCTTTCGCGCTGGTGCCGCTCTTGCCGACCGGTTTCCTGCCGCCCGACGATCTGTCGCAGACGCAGGTTTACATCTCGCTACCGCCCGGTAGCACCTTCCCGGAAACCCTGGCCGCCGCCGAGCAGGCGCGCGCCATTGTCGAGCAGAACAAGCATGTCCGGATGGTCTATACCGCCATCGGCGGCGGTGCGGCCGGCAGCGACCCGTTTGCGCCGCGCGGTGCAAACGAGGTGCGCAAGGCAACGCTGACCATCAACCTGACGCCGCGCAAGGAACGCGGCGGCGTCACCAAGCAGGACGTCGAGGCCGATTTCCGCGCCCGTCTGGCGGCGATTCCCGGCGTCCAGCTCAAGGTTGGTTTCGGCGGCTCGAACGAAAAGTACGTGCTCGTGCTGGCCAGCGAAAACGGCCCGGTGCTCTCTGCCCACGCCCGCCTCGTCGAGCGCGACCTGCGCAGCATTCCCGGTATCGGCAACGTGACCTCGACGGCCAGCCTGGTGCGGCCGGAACTGGTCATCCGCCCCGACTTCGCGCGCGCCGCCGATCTCGGCGTGACCTCGGCCGCCATCGCCGACACGCTGCGCATCGCCACCGCCGGCGACTACGACCAGGGCCTTGCCAAGCTCAATCTGGCGCAGCGCCAGGTGCCCATCATCGTCAAGCTGCCGCCTGCGGCGCGCCAGGATTTGAGCCTTCTGGAGCGGTTGACCGTACCGGGCAAGTACGGCCCGGTGATGATCGCCAATGTCGCGACCCTGAGCATTGCCGGCGGCCCGGCCGAGATCGACCGCTACGACCGCCTGCGCAACATCAATTTCGAGATCGAGCTGAACGGTCAACCGCTCGGCGAAGTCGAAAAAGCCGCGCTCGCCATGCCCAGCCTGAGCAAGCTGCCGCCCGGCGTGATCCAGACCACGGTCGGCGACGCCGAAGCGATGGGCGAACTGTTCCAGAGCTTCGCTCTCGCCATGGCGACCGGCGTGCTCTGCATCTACATCGTGCTGGTGCTGCTGTTCAAGGATTTCGTGCAGCCGGTGACCATCCTGGCGGCGCTCATCCTCTCCGTACCGGGGGCCTTCCTGGCGCTCTTCCTGTCGCACACGGCGCTGTCGATGCCGTCGATGATCGGCCTGATCATGCTGATGGGCATCGCCACCAAGAACTCCATCCTGCTCATCGACTACGTCATCCTCGCCCGCCGCGAACACGGCCTCGACCGCTGGAGCGCGCTGCTCGACGCCTGCCGCAAGCGGGCGCGGCCGATCATCATGACCACCATCGCAATGGGCGCCGGCATGATGCCGATCGCGCTCGGCATCGGCACCGACCCCAGCTTCCGCGCCCCGATGGCCATCGTCGTCATCGGCGGCCTGATCACCTCGACCTTTTTAAGCCTGCTGGTGATTCCGGTGGTGTTTACCTATATCGATGATCTGATCGGCAAGGTGCGGGGCGGATTGGGGATGAAGGGGCAGTGAGGGGCTTGATGAACATCGCTTGCTCCGTCTCCAGTTCAAAGCAAATTGCTCATGCCATGGGTTTTTTGTAGAGACAAAAAAGAATTGCCCAGCCGAATTTCTGCCTCTACAATAAATCAAGTGAATACATTTGATCCGGACAAGGATGCAAGCAACAAGGCAAAGCATGGCGTCTCACTCGCTGACGCCGGGCTGATTGACTGGAATGCTGCTCTGGTCTGGGCGGATGAGCGCAAGGTATATGGTGAGACGCGTCTGGTTGCTCTCGCGCCGATTGATGACAGGTTGTTCTGCTGCGTCTATGTCGAGCGCGATGGCCAGAGGCGAATCATCAGCCTGCGAAAAGCGAACAAGCGAGAGGTGATGTTTTATGTTGAAAACGATTAAAACCAGATCAGGGCGCGTCCTTGCGCTGCCTTCCGATGACGAGGACGCGGCAATCACGGCCGCCGCTCTGGGCGACCCGGACAATCAGCCATTGACCGCCGAGCAGCTCGGTCAATTCAAGCGCCGTGGCCGTCCGGTCGGAAGCAACAAGGCCAAGGTCAATCTGCGGATAGACGTGGACATTCTGGAAGCGTTCAAGTCCGGCGGCGAAGGCTGGCAGACCAGGATTAACGCTGCTTTGCGTGATTGGGTACAGCATCACTGATACTCGACCGGTTGTTTGCATTATGAACGCGCATACGTTCTCGGGCGGGAACCGGCCATTTGCAGCCACTCGTGCGGTCGCTCTTATGCGGACGTTGCCGCTCTGCTTAGAGTTTTGAAGGGGGCACGAAGTTGAGCCGCGCATGCCAAGCGGGTTGGATTTGGCTTGTCCTATTTTGTTTGAAAGTACAATAGTAGTAGTTATCCGCTTTACAACCCGCAATGCCATACTGAATCAGCGTTTCAATTTGTCTGATATTCCCGCATATTGGATGCAATTTGCTTCTGCTGCTGTTTAGATATTACAAATGAGAGTGCCGTTTCAAGGAAAGCCGATGAGTGACTGGGAAGACTTCTGTGAATCCAACGGGTGGAATGCTGGCTCACCTGATGACTACGACAAATTCCTAGATAGTCTGGAAGATAGGCCTCAAAAAAATAGGTTCATCGCGCTTTACCGGGGAAGCGGGGCTTGACGGATTGAAGCGGAGATAGGAGGCAGGGGTTCGGCGTTGGTAGATTGATCGTCGCCAAACAAGTCAATCTTCCAAACCCCTGCCATGTCGAATGCTATGTTGGCCCTTCAATTCTGGGAAGGGCATGTTGTTGATTCGTGTTGCGAAGAGGCCGACGGCTCTCTGCTGATCAGTCTCTCCGAAGCACCAGAAATACTCGCCTGTTGCGGATCCTGCCAAGCCCCTTGCGTTCTGGTTCACGAACGGAATCGGCGACGCATCAGAGAGCGCGACTGGTTTGATCGTCGAGTCTGGTTGGATGTGCCGATTCGCCGGATGGACTGCCATCACTGTGGTGCTCGGGTGGTGGAGCAGATTGCCTGGCTGGACAAGCGCAGCCGAATCACCCACCGGGTCCGGGCCTGGGTGGAAGCCCTGGCGCAACTCCTGCCGATTGCTCATGTCGCCCAACTGACAGGGCTTCACTGGCACACGATCAAGGCCATTGACCATCAGCGCCTGGAGCGCCTGCACGGTGAATTCAACGCCAAGGGGAGCCGGCGCTTGGTCATGGACGAGTTTGCGTTGCACAAAGGGCATCGCTACGCCACCGTCGTCATGGACGCCCAGTGCATGCGGGTACTCTGGGTCGGAGAAGGCAATAGTCGGGAGGCCATTCGGCCTTTCTTTGAATTGCTCGGGGAGGAAGCTTGCCGACAGATCGAAGCCGTCGCGATGGACATGAATACCGCATTCGATTTGGAAGTGCGCAAACACTGCCCCAATGCCGAAGTCGTCTATGACCTCTTTCATGTGGTGGCGCGCTTTGGCCGTGATGTGGTCGATCGCGTTCGCGTCGATCAGGCCAACGCCCTGCGCGAGCAACCCGCGGCTCGAAAAGTGATCAAGCGCAGCCGTTGGCTCCTGCTGCGCAACCGGGATAACCTGCAAGAGGAGCAGGCCGTCAAACTCGAGGAGTTACTTGCCGCCAACGCACCGTTGGCAACTGTTTATCTCCTGAAAACCGAACTCAAGGAAATCTGGTTTGCCCCGTCCGTCCGAGAGGGGGCACAACGGTGGCGGCGCTGGTATCGCCTTGCCATCGAAAGCCAACTTGCTCCCGCCATCCAGTTCGCTAGGCGATTACGGAAGTATCTCCGTGGGATTCTCGCTTCCGCCATCTACCCAATGAATTCCTCCATCCTCGAGGGCGTCAATAATCGGATCAAGGTCATCAAGCGCATGGCCTACGGATTTCGTGACTCAGCCTACTTCTTCCTGAAGATCAAGGCCGCATTCCCCGGTAAAGCGCGATGAACCAAAAAATAGCCCCAGAAATCAGGTCGACTTGCAATTCGGCACCTTCGATGAGGCCAAGGCGTGGGCGAAATCCAATGTCGGCAGATCATTTGCCCGCAATCCGCATGGACAGGGCTTCGTTCCCGTGCATAAGAAGGAAAACAAACGATGAAACAATGGTTTCACGATAAATCACAAGTAATCTTCTTTTTGACACTGTTTGTTTACATTGGCATCTGGGCGACGGTCTCATACATCGGCGTCTACGTAACCTACGTAGCGGGCCCGGTGCTAATTATTTCCGGAGTGGTGATGTACCTCACGAGACCGCGGGAAACAGAGCAATAAGCCATTGGGTGGCAAGCCTAGTGAAGACACTCTCTACTTCTTTCCAAGCCATCCAGCGAAAGACCACTTTGCGACCTAAGGCCTCCCGCGCCTCTCATGTCTAACATTGGATGTCGGCTTTCTATCATTTGCTAGTTCCGCTTAGGGCACATAGCCGACCCAGACTCAGGCACCTGCGGGTGCCTTTTCCTTGTCCAGATCCCCCTCTTTCCACCCCCACCCTGACCCCCAGCAACGAACCCGGTTACTATCCGCCTTCGCCAAAAAGAAAGTAGCCCGCCAGGAATGCAGACCGAAGTCAAAGAGAAGCCCGTTTACGCCGTTGCGGCGTCCGTCCAGTTGCCGCACGTCAGCGACATCGAATTCGAGGCCTCGCTGGCCGAGTTGCGGGAGTTGGCCAAGACGCTGGGCTACACCGTGGTGCGCACCTTCATCCAGAAGCGGGCGAGTTTTGATACGACGGGTTATCTCGGGATCGGCAAGCGCCAGGAAATCGAGCATTACGCGGCGCACGAAGCCGAGTGCGAGATCGAGGCCATTCTCGTCGATCATGAAATCTCGCCGTCGCAGGCGCGCAACCTGGAGAAGGAAACCGGCTGCGGCGTCATGGACCGCACCATGGTCATCCTCGAGATCTTCCACAACAACGCGCGTTCGCGTGCCGCCAAGGCGCAGGTCGAAATCGCCCGCCTCGGCTACATGGCGCCTCGCCTGCGCGAAGCCGCCAAGCTGGCCGGGCCGCAGGGCCGGCAGCGCAGCGGGGTCGGCGGCCGCGGCGCCGGCGAATCGCATACCGAACTCGACCGGCGCAAGATCCGCGACCGCATCGCCGAGCTGCAGCTCGAAATCGTCGCCATGGAAGCCGAGCGCAAGACGCAGCGCGCTCGTCGCCACGAACGCCAGGGCCTGGCCAGCGTCGCGCTGGTCGGCTACACCAATGCCGGCAAATCGACCCTGATGCGGGCGTTGACCGGTAGCGAGGTGCTGGTCGCCAACAAGCTGTTCGCGACGCTCGACACCACGGTGCGCACCCTGCATCCGGAAAGTGTGCCGCGCGTGCTGGTCAGCGACACCGTCGGTTTCATCAAGAACCTGCCGCACGGCCTCGTCGCGTCCTTCAAGTCGACGCTGGACGAAGCCCTCGACGCCGGCCTGCTGCTGCATGTCATCGATGCCAGCGACCCCGGTTTCGAGCGTCAGCTCGAAGTCACCGACCATGTGTTGGCCGAAATCGAGGCCGACGCGTTGCCGCGCCTGCGCATCTTCAACAAGATCGACCACGTCGGCGATGCCGCCGCCCAGGCCGAGTGCGAGGCCGAACTGCGCACGCGCTACCCCGGCTGCATCGTGATGAGCGCGCGCCGGCCGGAAGAGGTTGCGCAACTGCGCCTGGCCATCATCGCCTTCTTCCAGAAGGACCTGGTCGAGGCCGAACTCTTCCTGCCCTGGTCGGCACAGCAACTGCGCAAGGACGTCTACGCTGCCTGCGAAGTGCTCGGCGAAAGTGCCGACGAAGCCGGTGCCTTGTTCAAGGTGCGCGGCGAGCCGGCCGCCATCGAGCGTCTGCGCGAGGCATTTTCGGGTATTTCCGGCGGTTGACCGCTGGCGGCGGGACAAAACCGTTTTTCCCTGCCCGTCTCCTTAACACTCGCTCCACCGCCGCATGGAATTCATCGATCCCCGCAGTTTCCTGTTTGTCGCCAGCCTGCTCGGCCTGCTCTGCGCCATGGTGCTCGCTGTCCAGGCACGCAGCTTTCCCGGCGAGATCGAGGGCCTCGGCGACTGGGCGAAAGCGGTCGCGCTGATCGCCTGCGGCTCCGGTCTGGCCTGCCTGCGCGGCGTCCTGCCGAGTTTCTTCACCGTGGTTGTCGCCAGCGCCATGTTCCTGTTCGGGCAACTGCTGCTGATCGTCGGCCTGCGTCGCTACAGCGGGCGCGCCATCCACTGGCGGCCGGCGCTCGACATCCTCGGCGCGCTGGTCCTGGTCATCATCTGGCTGACCTACGGCTCGCAGCATTACCAGGGCCGGCTGTTCGTCATGGCCCTGGCTCACATCGTCTTCTCGGCGGTCGGCGCCTTCCTCGCCTGGCGCGCGCCGCCGCAGGGCTTCGGCAGCCGCTTCCTGAGCGGCTTCTTCCTGCTCGGCCTGCTCGTTGCGCTGTATCGCATCGCGACGCTGCCGGCCGTCGTCGACCTGACCGACGACATCTTCGACCACAGCCTGATCCAGCAGGTCTATCTCGGCTTCTTCTCGCTCGGCGTGCTCGGCCTGTCGATCGGCCTGATCCTGCTCGCCAACGAGCGCCTGCGCGTCGAACTCGAATTCATGGCGACACGCGACCCGATGACCGGCGCGCTCAACCGGCGCGCCTTCTTCAGCCGCGCCGAACTGGAGTGGGCGCGCGGCAAGCGCTCGCGCCAGCCGCTCGCGGCGATCGCTTCCGACATCGATTTCTTCAAGAAGGTGAACGACACGCACGGCCACCATGTCGGCGATCTGGTGATCAAGGACTTCTGCCAGCGCACCGGCGAGATGCTGCGCATCCCCGACGTGCTGGCCCGCTTCGGCGGCGAGGAATTCGTCATCCTGCTGCCCGACACCGGCCTCGCCGAAGCGCGCCAGGTCGCCGAACGCATCCGCAAGGAAATCCAGAAACGGCCGAACAAGAGCCTGCCCGCCTATACCGTCAGCCTCGGCGTCGCGGTCAGCTCGGGCGCACCGGGGCAACCGGCCAGTATCGAGGCGCTGCTCGCGGTCGCCGACGAGAAGCTTTACCAGGCGAAGGAGAGCGGGCGCAACCGGGTGGCGGGCTAGGGCAAAGGGCGGCGCCGGGTCTATCATTGAGCTTGTGCAGGAAATCAATAAAGTCGCAAACAAAGGACTGACGTAATGCAAACCCCACCGCTCAATTGCTCGATCAATCTTTCCTCTGTCGAATACAGCACGCTGTCCATCGACGAGCAGGAAACGATACTGCACCTGCAGCAGGATATTCTTGAGTCGGTGGCGCGGGGCGGCGAGACGCTCGATCTGATCAACCAGGTCTGTCGCCTGGAGGAGAAACTGCTCCCCAATTCCGTCGGTTCCGTCATGCTGATGGACGAGAACTACGAGTTTCTCAACGTCTATGCCGCACCCAGCGTGCCGCCCGAGGGCGTGGCCCGGCTCAACGGCCTGCGTCCGGGGCCGGGGGGCGGCTCCTGCGGCAATGCGGTGTTCCGCGGCGAGCCGCAGTTCGTGCCCAACACCTTTACCGACCCGCGCTGGCAGGATCTGCGTCAGTTCGCCTTCGATTTCAACCTGTGTTCGTGCTGGTCGACGCCTGTCTTTTCCGCCCAGGGCAAGGTCGTCGGGACTTTTGCCTTGTCCAGTTTCGAACACCGCTCGCCGAGCAACTTCCACCGCAAGCTCCTGGAAATCGGCTCCTCGATCGTCGGCATCGTGCTCGAACGCAGCAAGGCACAGGAATCCATCCTCCTCTACGAGAAGGCATTTTCCGGCAGTGCGGAAGGGCTGATGATCACCGACCGCAACCAGAAGATCATCTCGATTAACCCGGCCTTCACCAATATTCTGGGCTATTCGTCGGCACAGATCGTGGGCGATACGCCGAAAAAACTCTCTTCCGGCAAACACGATGCGGCCTTCTATGCCGCGATGTGGGCCGACATCAATGGCAAAGGCTACTGGAGCGGCGAGATCTGCAACCGGCGGCGCGATGGCGAGGATTTCCCCGAGTGGCTGACGATTTCGGCGGTGAAGGATGGCAGCGGCCAGGTGACCCACTACATCGGCATCTTCAGCGATATCAGCGAGCGGAAACGGGTCGAGGAAGAATTGCGGCAACACCGGGACCACCTTGAAGAACTGGTCGCCAAGCGTACGGAAGAACTGCTGCTCGCCAAGCAGGCGGCGGAAGTGGCAACCGAAGCCAAGAGCGCTTTTCTCGCCAACATGAGCCATGAAATACGCACGCCCCTGAATGTCATTACCGGCATGGCCCACTTGATGCGGCGTGGCGGTTTGCTGCCCGAGCAGGCGGATCGTCTCGACAAGCTCGAATCAGCCGGTGTGCATCTGCTTGAAGTCATCAATGCCATTCTTGAATTGTCAAAGATCGAAGCCGGCAAGCTCAGCCTCGAAGTGGCGCCGCTCCAGGGGGAAAGCATTCTGGGCAATGTCTTTACCATGCTCAACGGCAATGCCCAGGCCAAGGGCATCCGCATGGCAATCGACAGCCAGGCCTTGCCCCGCAACCTGCTCGGCGACGCTACCCGCTTGCAGCAGGCCTTGCTCAATTACGCCAACAATGCCCTGAAATTTACCGACGCCGGGAGCATCACCCTGCGCTCGCGCGTGCTTGAGGAAGATGCGACCAGCGCCTTGCTGCGTTTCGAAGTCGAAGACACCGGTATCGGCATTGAAGCCGATGTTCTGGGCAAACTGTTCTCGACGTTTGAGCAGGCGGACAGCAGCATTACCCGCAAATACGGCGGCACCGGTCTGGGCTTGAGCATTACCCGCAAGCTGGCCCGCTTGATGGGGGGCGATGCGGGCGCGGAAAGCCGGCCGGGCATCGGCAGCAAATTCTGGTTCACGGCCAGACTGGCCAAGGGCGTCCAGCCTGCATCGGGCGCCGCACCTTCGATGCTTGATGCCGGGGAAATACTGAAGGCCCGGTTTTCCGGGACGCGGATCTTGCTGGCGGAAGATGAGCCGGTTAACTGCGAAGTCGCCCAGATCATTCTGGAGGATGTCGGCCTGGTCCTGGATACGGCGCCCGATGGGCTTGCCGCGCTGCGGATGGCTGGCGAAAACGACTATGCCCTGATCCTGATGGATATGCAGATGCCGCAGATGGATGGCCTGGAGGCGACACGGCGCCTGCGCGAACAGGGATATTCCCTGCCCATCCTGGCGATGACGGCCAATGCCTTCGCCGAGGACAAGGCGCGCTGCACGCAGGCCGGCATGAACGACTTCATCAGCAAGCCGGTGAATCCTGACAGCCTGTATGCGACGCTGCTGCAGTGGCTGAGCCGGAAGTCGTAGGTGTGACTGCCGTCCGCCTGGACAGGTGGCCCCAGGTGTTAATTTAGGTAAATTCCCGCCGGATCTGGCGGCGTGAGGTTGGCGGGGTATTCCTGCTGTCCGGCGCGAGCAAAACCGGGTGCAAAGGCTGCTGCTGTGCCGGCTTTCCCTGTCTGGTCGTGTGGCAAAACAGTGCGTCAGCGGCTTGCTCGACGGCCGGAATCTCCTCCTGGTGAGGTTTCGGGCCGGAAAAGTTCGCCAGCCGGCTTTCCTGCCGGGCCGGGCAATACGGTAATATCGGCGCCCTCGTCGGGGGCGATTGCCTCGGCGTGTGACCTCAAGCGAACCCACTTCATCGATATCGCCGCACCATGATTCAGCAATTTGCGACCGCCTTTCGCGGCCTGGCTCCCTTTCTGCGCCTCAATCTCGCGGGCGGCGATCTGCGCCCGGTTGCGCAGGCGTTGCTGGCTCTGGCCGGCAGCGAGCAGGAGAAAGAACAGGACAACGCCAATCTGTGGATGAACCTGGCGACGGCTTTTTTCGCCATGGGGCAGCACCAAACTGGCCTGGCGATCCAGGCCCAGGCCCTGCAGATGCGCCAGACCTACCTCTTGCCGGCGCTGCGGCAACCGGCTCGGTTTCGTTTGCTGCTGCTGATGGTGGCCGGCGATATCGCCGAAAACACGCCGCTCGACTGCCTGCTTGAAGACTGCGACATCGACCTGATCTGCCATTACGCGACGCCGGAACTACCCTTGCCGGCCGAGTTGCCGGCGCACGATGCCGTGCTGGTAGCGATCTGCGACGCGGTCGACAACCGGCCCATGCTGAAAATGCTGGCCGGCCTGCTGCGCAACTGGGCCCGGCCGGTGATCAATGCGCCGGAACATATCCCGAATACCGAGCGCAGCGCGGCCAGCGATCTGCTGCAGGGCGTTCCCGGCCTGCTCATGCCGCCGACCCGCGCAGTCAGCCGCGATTTCCTGTTTGCCTTGCTCAGCGGTGCAGCCAGCCTGGGCGAGGTGTTTGCCGACTGCCGCTTGCCGCTCATCCTGCGTCCGGTCGGTTCGCACGCCGGCCGCGATCTGGCCCGCATCGACGATCTGGCCGGCCTTGCCCGCTATCTCGAGGCAGTACCGGCTGCCAGTTTTTATTTGTCGCGCTTCATCGACTACAGCGATGCGAACGGCGTGTTCCGAAAATACCGGATCGCGCTCATCGATGGCCAGCCGTTTGCCTGTCACATGGGGATTTCGGCGCACTGGATGATTCACTACCTGAACGCCGGCATGTATGAAGATGCCGCCAAACGCGCCGAGGAAGAAAGCTTCATGCGCGGCTTTTCGGCTTTCGCCCGGCGCCACGCCAAAGCGCTCAAGGCGATCTGGCAGCGCTCGCAACTCGACTATGTTTGCGTTGATTGCGCCGAAACCGGCGACGGCGACCTGTTGGTCTTCGAGATCGATCATGCCATGGTGGTTCACGCCATGGACCCGGTCGACCTGTTTCCCTACAAGCAGGAACACATGGGCAAGGTCAAACGCGCTTTCGAAAATTACCTGTACGGCCTGTACCGCGCCCGCCCGGCGCATGTCGCCTGAGACTGGACGATGGATCTGATGCCCGCGAACCCGCTGAACCGCCTGAATTTCTCCGGCGGCCCCGGCGTGCTGCCGGAGAGTGTCCTGCAGCAGGTGCAGGAGGCGATCATTGCCGTGCCCGGCGTCGGCTTGTCGATACTCGGCATCAGTCATCGTTCCGACTGGTTTGCCGCTGTGATTGCCGAGCTGGAAAGCAACATCCTGAGCCTGATGGGCCTGGACGCGAATTACCGCGTGCTCTTTTTGCAGGGCGGCGCGACGCAGCAGTTTTCCATGCTGCCGATGAGCCTGCTGGCCGGCGCCGAACGGCCGGCGGATTACCTGCATACCGGCTACTGGAGCGGCAAGGCGCTGCCCGAGGCACGCCGGGTCGGGCCGGTGCGGGTCGCCTGGAGCGGCGAGGACTGCGGCTTTGCGCAACTGCCGGGCGATGCCGAACTCGATCTGCGGCCGGATGCGCCCTACCTGCATTACGTTTCCAACGAAACGGTCGAAGGCCTGCAGTTCCATCGCGTGCTCGGCGACGACCGCGTGCCGCGCATCTGCGACATGTCGTCCGACTTTCTCTCGGCGCCCGGCGATTTCAGGCGTTTCGCGCTGATCTACGCGCATGCCCAGAAAAACATCGGGCCGGCCGGCGTCACCGTGGTCGTCCATCGCAAGGATCTGTTCGCGGCAGCGCCGGACAATCTGCCGGGCTTTCTCGATTACCGCGCACAAGGCGCAGCGCATTCCATCCTCAATACGCCGCCGGTGTTTGCCATCTATGTCGTGCTGCTGGTCAGCCGCTGGCTGCGCGACGAAATCGGCGGTCTGGCGGCGATGGACAGGATCAATCGCCGCAAGGCGGAACTGCTCTACGGTGCACTCGACGCCAGCGACGGTTTCTACCGTGGCTGGGCGGCAAGCGGAGATCGCTCGCTGATGAATGTCGCCTTCAAGCTGCCGACCCCGGCGCTGGAAAACGCATTCGTCAGCGCCGCACTGGCCGCCGGCTTCTCCGGCCTGGCCGGGCACCGCAGCATCGGCGGCATTCGTGCCTCGCTCTACAACGGCCTGCAGTTGTCGGCCGTTGAGCAACTCGCCGGTTTCATGGCCGATTTCAAGGCTGAGCAGCGCTAGCGGCTGGCGCCGGGTTTATCCGGCGCACTATGCATCATCTTTTTCCCGTATTTAAGGCTTTGCAGCGTCGACATGCTCCGCTACGGTCAACCGGAAAAAAAGGCCAAAATTGCAAATTGGGTTGAGATGAGCGGTAGTGGTAATAGCCAAATTGACCCGATCCCATTTTTCGCCACTCAAACAAGCGCGATATTTACTAGTAATCTACTAATGAAGTTAAGAATTAGTAGATGATTGCAAATAGAGCCGACAGACCCTCGTTCACCTGCTGGCTATCAGAAGAAAATATCGGTCTACTAATTGCTACTATGTTTAGTAGACATTGATATGGAAGGGGCTCTAAACTCGGTAATACTAATTTGCCGTCAGTTTAGTAAAAAATGAAAATCCCTCTCGCGCCGCCTGATATTGACGTGCTTCTTCTCAGCTTGAAGCCCGAGCTGTTCCGACACATCTACGCTGCCAGCACGCCAACCGTGGAAGGGGCCTATTTGCATTGGGACCAGCTTCGGCATCGTGCTCCTCCCGAGGGAATGACGTCCGAACTGTGGTGGGCTGCGGTCAAACTGGCCCGGACCGGGATGCTTCAATCCTTGCCGCTGTTGGACAAAGCAGGCAAACCATTCCAGATTGCCACTCCCGAAGATGTCCTGATTCACTTGCATCACATCGATAAGGATGCAGCGGGACAAATACAGTCTGCGGCTGAAGTGACGACTTCGGAGAACCGGGACCGATATCTTTTCCAGTCCATGGCCGAAGAAGCGATTACTTCAAGCCAGATGGAAGGAGCCGCAACAACGCGCCAGGTGGCCGAAGACATGCTGCGCGAAGGCAGGAAACCCCGAGATCACAGCGAATGCATGATTTTCAACAATTTTCACGCCATGGAGCTGATCAGGGAAATCAGAAATGAGCCCATTACGCCAAGCCGGATTCTTGAACTGCATCGCATTCTGACCGAGGGCACTCTGGATGATCCTGCCGGTGCTGGCCGTTTACGGATGACCGACGATGTTCATGTCGTGGACAATCGCGACGGCACCATCATTCACCAGCCGCCCAGCCATACGGAGCTTGGCGCACGCCTCGAGAAGCTATGTGCTTTTGCCAATGCAGATGAAAACACCAAGCCTTTCGTACATCCGGTCCTGCGCGCGATCTTGTTGCATTTCATGATCGGCTACGATCACCCCTTTGTTGACGGTAACGGGCGAACGGCACGGGCCTTGTTCTACTGGGCAATTGCGCGTAGCGGCTATTGGTTGATGGAATTCGTTTCGATTTCGCATTACTTGCGGAAGGCGCCAGGTAAATACGTGCGCTCCTATCTCCATACGGAAACGGATGGGAACGACACGACGTATTTCCTGATTCATCAACTGGAGGTCATGCGCAATGCCATTCAAGGCTTGCATGAGTACCTGGCGCGCAAGGTCTCCGAGCAGAAATCGACCGAACGCCTTCTGGTCGGCTCGGGAAAACTGAGAAATCGGCTTAATCATCGTCAATTAGCGCTTTTGACGCATGCCCTCAAACATCCGGGGGAGGTTTATAAAATTGACGGACATCAACGCAGCCATGCCGTTGTGTACCAAACGGCACGTTCTGATCTATTGGGTTTGAGCGAGCTTGGGCTGCTCGACAAGCAAAAAATCGGCAAAAGTTTTTTGTTCCAGGCACCGCAAAATCTTCGGAAAACCATAGCCGAACTTGCCGATTAATAGGCGCCTATTCGTAGGCTTCATGGCCGACTTCCGGGCCGCCCGCCGCTAGAATAAAAGGGGCCAGGCTCAAATTATTAATGGCAACTGCTCTTGCGCGCCAGCGATCTCCTCGCCCGTTTTCCTCGGGCGCCCCCGTGGCCGCGCTTCGCGCCTCTGGCCTGTGGTTTGTTCGATGCGGTCGAGAAAGCGCGAATCACCAAGCGGTTCGTAGAATAAAAGGGGCCAGGCTCAAATTATTCTCAGGGGTATGCCAGCGAGGTGAATGCGGGGGGCGACGGAGCATGAAGGGCAGTTTATCAAGTTAAATCGAACCTGGCCCCGTTCTGGCGCTTCTAACGCATCAAGACCTTGGCCAGGGCGGCGCGAGTACCGCGCACAATCTGTGCAAGTAGCCTTGGCCTGAGGGTCAGGGCGGGCCCGCTTTGTCCGGGCGCCCGAAAGTCAGCGTGTAGAACAGGTCGACCGCGTTGTCGCTGCCGGCGCGGCCGATCACCGAGATCTGCCGGCTCAGGCTGATGGTCAGTTTGACGACGCTTTCCGCCTTGCCCAGCGCTTGTTCGTAGGAGAGCATGGCGTTCGATGACAGGCGTTTGCCGACGCTGAAAATCTGCGCGCCGGTGCTGGCCGTGCTGTCGAAGGTGCCGGCGGCGACGCGGCTGATCTGCTGGCGGCTGCCGTTGTCGCCGATCTGGCCGGTGCGCACGCCGAGTTCGTCGAAACCGAAATTCTTCTTCAATTGCTGCACGACATTGCCCGCGTCGTTGCCGAGCAGGCCGCCGGCCGCCGAGAGCAGCACCGTCGCGTCGCCGGCGCCCATCTGTTCCGGGCCGTGGCCGAGCACCAGCCAGGCGAGCTTTTCGCTGTCCGGCAGTTCGGGGTCGGAGATCAGCTTGATGACCGGGCGCTGCGCCGTGCCGGTGATATGCACGCCGGGCTCGACGGACAGGCCCTGGCGGACGGCGCGCACGTCGAGCGCCGGATTGTCGGGCAGGCCCTGGAAGGTCAGGATGCCGCGTTCGATGGCGAGTTGCTGGCCGTAGGCTTCAAAGCGCCCGGCGCGCGTGCGGATCGTGCCGCTGGCGCGCGGCAGGTCGCGGCCGCTAGCGCGCAGGCGGATGTCGCCGGTCAGCCGCGTGTTGAGGCCGGCGCCGGAGAACAGGAAGTTGTCGCCAAGCTCGGTGCTGACGTCGAGATCGAGTTTCGGGCGCAGGCTGGTGTTCAATAAAAGGGGCCAGGCTCAAATTATTTTCAGGGGTATGCCAGCGAGGTGAATGCGGGGGGCGACGGAGCATGAAGGGCAGTTTATCAAGTTAAATCGAACCAGGCCCCGTTCTGGCGCTTCTAACGCATCAAGACCTTGGCCGGGGCGGCGCGAGTACCGCGCACAATCTGTGCAAGTAGCCTTGGCCTGAGGGTCAGGGCGCGCCCGCTTTGTCCGGGCGCCCGAAAGTCAGCGTGTAGAACAGGTCGACCGCATTGTCGCTGCCGGCGCGGCCGATTACCGAGATTTGCCGGCTCAGGCTGATGGTCAGTTTGACGACGCTTTCCGCCTTGCCCAGCAAGTTAAATTGAGCCTGGCCCCTTTTATCTTGACGGTAAACGAGTTCTTGAGGGCGCCTGTGATGAATCGCTTTATTCAATCCGAGTGCGGAGACCCTGGCGTTTAATCCTATTCTAGGCCTAGGGACTCCGGTAAATTCTCTACGAACTGCGCCCTACGTGCATCCCCATACTCTGCACTTAGATCTTTTAGCTGCAACGCTAAGTTGCAGCGATCTTCATTTTCCATAAGCTGTAGCTCCATCGCCAATTGCTCCATCGCCTCTATAGAGGTATCTGCGTTCAATAATTCTTCTTTTGTAAATTCCAGAAAAATTGCCATATCTGCAATGGCCTTAACTAAGTGGCGACTAATAGCATTACTCATGGTTTTACCACCTTAACTTGAATATTTTTAATTCCTAAATCATTAAACATTTTGGTAGCTCTAGCCGCCTGAGCGTCAGAGGAAACCTCCCACCTTCCTGTGAGCCCATTCTGACTCAACACTTCCGATTGGCGAAGTGCTTGATTCTTGGCTTTTTCCGTCGTAACGACCGAAGTCTTTCGGTCAACCATCACGTCCCCATCTACACCGTCGAATTTCACCTGTCGTGTTGTGCCGTCAGGCATTGTCCGTTCAAGAGCCGGCGCCTGACCACTTTTGGTTACGGGATTAGAGCGTGCTCCTGTTGCGGAGTCATTGTAATCACGTGCGGCTTGGCTCATGCCGGCATTCTCATCAACCCACTTAACCTTTGATGCGGCTAATTCTCCCTCTGCAAGGATTCCTGTGCCCTTTGCGCCGCAATAAAAGGGGCCAGGCTCAAATTATTCTCAGGGGTATGCCAGCGAGGTGAATGCGGGGGGCGACGGAGCATGAAGGGCAGTTTATCAAGTTAAATCGAACCTGGCCCCGTTCAGGCGCTTCCAACGCATCAAGACCTTGGCCTGGGCGGCGCGAGTACCGCGCACAATCTGTGCAAGTAGCCTTGGCCTGAGGGTCAGGGCGGGCCCGCTTTGTCCGGGCGCCCGAAAGTCAGCGTGTAGAACAGGTCGACCGCGTTGTCGCTGCCGGCGCGGCCGATTACCGAGATCTGCCGGCTCAGGCTGATGGTCAGTTTGACGACGCTTTCCGCCTTGCCCAGCGCCTGTTCGTAGGAGAGCATGGCGTTCGATGACAGGCGTTTGCCGACGCTGAAAATCTGCGCGCCGGTGCTGGCCGTGCTGTCGAAGGTGCCGGCGGCGACGCGGCTGATCTGCTGGCGGCTGCCGTTGTCGCCGATCTGGCCGGTGCGCACGCCGAGTTCGTCGAAACCGAAATTCTTCTTCAATTGCTGCACGACATTGCCCGCGTCGTTGCCGAGCAGGCCGCCGGCTGCCGAGAGCAGCACCGTCGCGTCGCCGGCGCCCATCTGTTCCGGGCCGTGGCCGAGGACCAGCCAGGCGAGCTTTTCCGAGTCGGGCAGTTCGGGGTCGGAGATCAGCTTGATGACCGGGCGCTGTGCCGTGCCGGTGATATGCACGCCGGGTTCGACGGACAGGCCCTGGCGGACGGCACGCACGTCGAGCGCCGGATTGTCGGGCAGGCCCTGGAAGGTCAGGATGCCGCGCTCGATGGCGAGTTGCTGGCCGTAGGCTTCAAAGCGCCCGGCGCGCGTGCGGATGGTGCCGCTGGCGCGCGGCAGGTCGCGGCCGCTGGCGCGCAGGCGGATGTCGCCGGTCAGCCGTGTGTTGAGGCCGGCGCCGGAGAACAGGAAGTTGTCGCCGAGCTCGGTGCTGACATCGAGATCGAGCTTCGAATAAAAGGGGCCAGGCTCAAATTATTTTCAGGGGTATGCCAGCGAGGTGAATGCGGGGGGCGACGGAGCATGAAGGGCAGTTTATCAAGTTAAATCGAACCAGGCCCCGTTCTGGCGCTTCTAACGCATCAAGACCTTGGCCGGGGCGGCGCGAGTACCGCGCACAATCTGTGCAAGTAGCCTTGGCCTGAGGGTCAGGGCGCGCCCGCTTTGTCCGGGCGCCCGAAAGTCAGCGTGTAGAACAGGTCGACCGCATTGTCGCTGCCGGCGCGGCCGATTACCGAGATTTGCCGGCTCAGGCTGATGGTCAGTTTGACGACGCTTTCCGCCTTGCCCAGCAAGTTAAATTGAGCCTGGCCCCTTTTATCTTGACGGTAAACGAGTTCTTGAGGGCGCCTGTGATGAATCGCTTTATTCAATCCGAGTGCGGAGACCCTGGCGTTTAATCCTATTCTAGGCCTAGGGACTCCGGTAAATTCTCTACGAACTGCGCCCTACGTGCATCCCCATACTCTGCACTTAGATCTTTTAGCTGCAACGCTAAGTTGCAGCGATCTTCATTTTCCATAAGCTGTAGCTCCATCGCCAATTGCTCCATCGCCTCTATAGAGGTATCTGCGTTCAATAATTCTTCTTTTGTAAATTCCAGAAAAATTGCCATATCTGCAATGGCCTTAACTAAGTGGCGACTAATAGCATTACTCATGGTTTTACCACCTTAACTTGAATATTTTTAATTCCTAAATCATTAAACATTTTGGTAGCTCTAGCCGCCTGAGCGTCAGAGGAAACCTCCCACCTTCCTGTGAGCCCATTCTGACTCAACACTTCCGATTGGCGAAGTGCTTGATTCTTGGCTTTTTCCGTCGTAACGACCGAAGTCTTTCGGTCAACCATCACGTCCCCATCTACACCGTCGAATTTCACCTGTCGTGTTGTGCCGTCAGGCATTGTCCGTTCAAGAGCCGGCGCCTGACCACTTTTGGTTACGGGATTAGAGCGTGCTCCTGTTGCGGAGTCATTGTAATCACGTGCGGCTTGGCTCATGCCGGCATTCTCATCAACCCACTTAACCTTTGATGCGGCTAATTCTCCCTCTGCAAGGATTCCTGTGCCCTTTGCGCCGGAAGAAGATACCCTCGACACGATATTTTTGGCAATGGATGCGGCGCCTGCCACTAGCATTACGGATTCTGCAACAGCTGCTCCGCGGATCGTAGGATCGCTTGAGTTTAGCCCGTCGGCCAGCCTGCTTGGCAGGTTGGACAGCCCCTTCAATGCATTGGCCATGGCATCCAGGCTGCGCCCTTCGGAAATAGCCTGACTGATTTCGACGGGCATGAGCACGAAGCTGCCGCCCGCCTGAACCAGTGCATTAATGAAGCCCTGTGTGAACTTTGCCTCTGGCGTGTTTTCGCGCTGGGCATCGCGTGCCTGAAGGACCTTTTGAACCTGGCAGCCGCTAGCGTTGCCCGCGTCACACGCCTTGCCCGCCCGCCACTTGAGTGTCTGCTCTTTGGGATACAGCCAGTTATTCAGCGTCTCGTTTTGGGCGGCATTGGCCGCCGTAACCCCATCCTGGCCCAAGGCAGAGGAGACCGCACCGGAAGCCAGCATTGACGTAGCCAGGTGCGCCACAACCAAATCGCTTCCTTGTAGCGAATTCGTATAGGGGTCGAGCAGCGGATTTACGATGGCTCCACCCGCTCCCCCAATGGCACCGGCCAGTGCATCCTTACCCTGCAGTTTGGCCGCCGCAGCGCCCAGCAGGGCGTGGCTACCGACATTCAACGGCGAGAGAACATCCGTACCTTGCCCAATCGCATTAGCCCCAACCGCCGCAAGATCATTAACAAAACTATCTCTGAAAGCAGTAGCGAAACCACCTGCATCCTTGCCATTTACTAACTGTTTCACGCTGGCAGTAACCAGGCTACGCAAGGCCATGCCTTCCAAGTTCTGACCTAACGTACCAAGATCAAAGTGCGCTAGGCGAGCGCCCGTGCCGGCCACATCTTTGATTCCGGCTAGCTGGTTAATGCTCTCTCCACCTTCGAGTAGGGGAGCATTCAGAATCCCCGCTGTCAGACCCGACGTCAGGCCGGCCTTGAATATCTGACCTGCATCAAGCTTGCCTGTAGTCAGCAGTTGGGAAGTCGCACTACTTGCCATACCACCTACGGCAGCAGAGGTTGCAACTCCCAGCGTGCTACTCGCTGCCGCAGTTCCAAACTGGCTGGCAATCGCTGCCGAGGCAGCACCTGCGGTATAAACAGCTACCACCACAGCAATAACAAGCACCACCACCTGCCCCAAAGCATTCGGCTTCGACAGTTGCTTGTAGTCCTGGTGGATATCGTCCTTGGCTTCCTTGAGCGTGAAGCCGGTGCCCATGGCTGCGGCCAGCTTGACGCCGACATCCTGGTTCTTCTCGATGAATTCACCGGAGACGCTGTTGATCGCTTTGGCGCTCAGATCGAGTTCGGCCGCCGAGATGAAGCCGCCGGGCTGGACGGTTGTGCCGGTGATCTTCCAGTAGCCTTGCGTGCCGACGTATTGGCGCATCGCCTGGCCGCCGTTGTTGAGGTCGGCCGAGCGTTTTTCGTTGGTGAGATTCTCGGTGGCGATGGAGAGTTTGCCATCGGCGACGATGAAGCCGGTATTGCGCACCGTATCGCCGGTCAGCGAGACGTTGCCGCCCTGGATCGTGCCGCCGGCCACATTGGCCAGCGCCATCCGTGACGCGTCCGGCAAATAGACCTTGGGCACCAGCGCGCTATAGGTCTTGCCGTCCGGCCCCGTGAAGTTTTCTGAGACGTACCAGAGAATCGGCGAGTCGAGTTTGGCGATCTGTTCTGCGCTCAGGGCAACGCCCAGATGAATGCCGTTGGCCTGGGCGAATCTTGCCCCGGCCTGGAGCAGTACGGCGCGTTCGGCGGCCGGATCGTTCATGGCGAGGAAGCTCGCCCGACCGGTTTCGCTCAGCGCCGCTTGCCGGATGGCTTGTTGTTCCAGCCACGCATCCATCAGGAAGGGCGAGGCGGTGTTGCGCAGGCTCTCCGGCAACAGGCTGTTGATGTCCAGCCCCGGCACCAGCATGGCCAGGCGCGAGGTCGTTGTGAAGTAGCTTGTGCCGGTCGGGTTGAATTTCACGCTGGCCGGAACGGTCTTGCCGTTGACGCCGGGTACACCCAAAGTCACCTCGGCCGAGGGCACCGTCGATGCCGGCGTTTGCAGCTTCGGATCGGTCAGGCCGTTGCTCAGGTGGGTACCGGCCAGCACGACGGTGTTGCCGAGCAGATTGCCGCTGTTGGTCTGGTTCGTGGCATTGATCGCCAGGGTGCCGCCTGCATTGACGTCCGCCGAGGTGTTGCCCGTAACCGTGATGCCGTGATCGTCATGGTCGTCGTAGCCCCACAACGAGCCTTTCCATTCCTTCCAGTGACCGTGCCAGGTCGTAGTCAAGGTCCGGGCAGTATTGTTAAAGGTGTCGGCCGTGATCGAGATATCACCGACTGCAGCAATCAGCGAGGCATCGTTGGTCAGCGTGCCGCTGACCTTGGCATTGAGATTGCGCCCCGCCCACAGCACGGCGGCCGGTCCGGCTTCAACCTGCTTCCAGGATTCACAATAACCATGATCGGAGCGGCAATTGACTGATTCCGCCGGTGCGTTGTCGCCCCAGTTGGTATGTTCGGTGGTCACCGGCAGCCGGGTGTTGATGACCGTGTCGGCCTCGATGTTCAGGTCGCGGGTGGCTTCAACAAAGCCGCTGGTGTTGATCAGCGTGCCGGCTTTGAGGGTGATGTCCTGGCCGGCCAGCATTTGCCCACTATTGGCGAGTGTACCGGTGACATTGAAGTTGAGGTTCTGCCAGGCCTCCATGACGGCGTTGTTGGTGAAGTTCGTGGCATTCACCGTCAGGTCACGGCCGGCCAGGAAGGTGGTGGCGCCGTTGTGGGTATAGCTGCCGAAATTCAGGGTGACATCACGGTTGGCGCCGATGGTGCCGCCGAGGTCGCCGCTGTGGGTCGTTGTCAGGCTGAGATCTTGGATCGCAAGGAGCTGGCCACCAGTGTTGTCTGATGCCGCACCCAGGTTGAAGCTGGCATCCGTCCCGGCCTGCAGGGTGCCGCTGTTGCTGAGACTGCCGAAACTGCCGTCGAACTTGGCGCCGGCTTGCATCTGGCCGCTGTTGCTGGCCGCGCCGGCAATGCTCAGTTGCAGATCGCCCTGGGCTTCGGTGCGCCCGCTGTGATTCAGCGAATCGGCGGCAACTTCCAATGCCCCCGTGCTGGCGAGGGTACCGGCATTGGCCAAGGCACCGCTGAGCAGGATCCGGCTGTTGCCGCCACCAACGAGCTGCGCACCACTCTGGTTGTCCAGATTGACGGCACGGATGTCGAGTACGCCATCCGACTGCAGGGTGCCCTGGTTGAGCAGATTGCTCAAGGCGGCCTTGAAGGCGCCGAAACTGCCGAGCGTGCCGGCATTGCTCAGGGTGCTGGCGGTGATGTCGAGATCGCCGCCGACCAGGAAGCTGCCGGTGTTGTTTACCGAATTGTCTGCAACGAGGGTGACCGACGGGCTGTGCGAGAAGTTGCCGCTGTTGCTGAGGTTGCGGGCGGCCACCGTCAGGCCTTTGGTGCCGTAGAGGGTGCCATCCGAGAGATTGAAGTCACCACCCGGCGCGGAAACATTCAGCGTTCCGCCCGCCAGAATCTGCCCGCCCAGGTTGTTCAGCGCCGGTGCCACGAGCCGGACATTGCCTTGGGCAACGATGGTCTGATTCTGGTTATTAAGCACGGCGGCCGCCAGGTCGGCATTGCCCTGGGCGGAAATGCCCGTGTGGGAAAGCGTACCGACCGCAGACAGGTTGATGTTGCCCGCCGCATCGGCGCGCGCCAGGCTCAGGTCGCCATTGGCGGAAATCCGCAGATCACCGCTCGAGGCCGCCAGGTTGGTCGCACTGCGCACGCCCAGGCCGGCGGCCGTCGACACGATGAGAATCTTGCCGGCAGTCATGGCGCCGAGCAGGCTGGCGTCAATGGCCAGCCTGCCGCCCTGGGTCGCGGCATCGTTGCCGCTGCCTTGGGCCAGGATGGCCAGCGTGTCGGCATCGACTGTATTGCGGCCGGCGATCAGGTTCAAGCTGCCGCTGCCGACGTTGGTCGGCCCTTCGAGTTTCAGGGTCTGGGCGATCAGGTCGAGACGGGCCAGTGGCGAGGCAAGGCCATTGCCGGTCACCCGAATCTGACCACCATTCACGACAAAGGAGAGGGCGGTCGCGTTGTCAAACGAGGTGGCAGTTCCCCCCGGCGCATTGAGGAACTGGACTTGCCCTGTCGTGAGTGTGACGCCACTGGTATTGATGAAGGAACAGCCATCGCAGGTGATCCCGTTGGGATTGACCACGATGATGCGCGCCTTGTCACCAAAGATCGCGAGCGGCCCGGACAACTGCGAGGGCAGCGCAGTGACGACTTCGTTGATGATGGCCGTGGCGCTCTTCCCAGCGAAGTTCGAATTGGCACCAATCTGGATACCCATCGAGTTGCTGCCGGACACCAGGCTGTTATTGAGAATGGCCCCGGTCGAATCGACGTCGAAACGCTGGTAACGGTTGTAGGAAAGCCCGGCCGCATTCGGTGCCGTGATGTTGATGAGCGGCGTGCCGGCGGCCGTGCTGCTGATGGTCGGGCGCTGCGAGGCAATGGCGGTGGCGTCGGCCACCGGTCCGGCCCAGACCAGGCCGGTTGGGGATAACAGGCACCACGCCGTCATGAGCCCGGCCAGGCTGCGTTTCCAGAGGGGGGTTTCCGGGTGGGCGGGAATGGGCGCAGAAGACATGGGCGTTTGGTTGCTAACTCGGGGGCCTTGGATGGCGTGAAACCGGGCTTCTACGGTCAACCGGAAAAAAGGGCTGAAATTGAAATCGGGTTGGGATGAGCGGTGGCGTGAAAGTCAAATCAAGCCGACCCCTTATTGCTCGATGACAAAATACTAAGGTAGTGCCATTGGAGCCTGGCCCCTTATTGTGCCTTATTGCCTAATGTTACCGGCCGTTTGGGCAGCACAAAGCCTGCATCCAGCAACCATTCCGGATCATCGGGAAAGCTCGCATCCCGAACCCAGTTGACGGCATCCAGATTCAGGCAATCCTCCAGCACGGGCGTAAGGCCGTGCCGGAATATGGCCCTGAATGGCCGACGATTGTCCAACAGGACACATCGGAAATCACAACGAATGAACCGTGTACGCTCGTCGAGCTGAATACCTCGCAGATCGCTGCCGGTAAAGTTGCAGTCGCTGAATACCGCTCCCTGGAAATCAGCCCCCCGGAAATCCACGTTGTTCAGGCTGGTTTTGCTGACGGTGCTCTCTGCAAAAGACGACGAGGTCAGGTCGCTGTAACCAAAGGGGCCTGGGCCATTCCTCATGGGATTGAAGCCTCCAAAGGTGCTTTTGTTGATCGTACAGTGACTGAAATTGGCCTGGTGAGCACAAATCACCAGAAACTGCCCTCCGGTGATTTCACTACCGGAGAAATCGGCGTAAGCCAATACCGCGTTCTGGAAGTGTGTTTCAACAATGCGGACCTTCCTGAAGCTGGAATTCTCAAGGCGGGCCTCACTAAACCAGTGGTCACTGTCGAAGACGCCGCCGCTCAGATCAATCCCTCTCAAATCTCTGCAATACTCGTTGGTGTGGGGATGGACCTCTTTGGGAAAATATTGCTCATACCAATCTCGTCTGGATATTTGCCGGGGGGGTACTTTGGTCAGGCAAACTTCCCGAACCTCGATTAGCAGCGCATCTTGCTGCCAGCGCGATTTCAGTTCCTCAAGCTTCATTGTCTTTTCACCTCGGTCAGGCTAACTCTTCCTGATTCAGGATCTGTTGTTTTGATGTATATCTTCTCGATATTCTCGGGCGCAATCTTGGCGGGTACCGAAATTTCCAACTCGCCGCTGGTTGTCTTGCCTTGAACATAACCGCTCAGGCCACCACCTGTCGAACTGGTGTTCCGCAATTCGTTGATGTCATAGCCAGGTACATTCTTGAGTTTGATGACGAGTCCATCATCCCCCGCCCAATAGACAGCACCAGCATCCTTGTTGGGCGAACTCAGTTGGTTTGTGGTGCCCCGGAAAGCCGTATCCGGCACTCCTGCAACATGGTCCTGAAGTTCAATATTGGTGCCTCTTGCATTGAGTCCATTTTCGTACAGATGCTGCGCTGCCTCCATGTTCGTCATGCCATCCAGACCCAGCGTTTGCTTATTGGTACCATGAAATACTGCTGACTGGTTAGAAGGGGTTACCGGTTCGCCATAGAAGGTTGCGGATTTTTGTCCTGGCACCTCCGTAACCACCACCGGCGTTTGCGAAGGCATCTCGACGACTTTCGGCGCTTCGGGAACCGTTTTAGAACTGGTCAGAGGAGGTTCCTCGACAACAGTCGTCCGACCACTGGAACCCGTGCGCCCCCCTTCAATCGCCACGACAATTCCAGGCAAAAGCGAACCAACTTCTTTGCCAGTTCCGTCGTAATTACCTTTGTTGTAAGCGTCAATTGCCCGATCTGGCGTCCTCAGTAGGTAATCGAAGCTTCCAGTAACGAGATCTCCGGTAGACGCTCCTTGCTTCGACAGCGAGCAAAGACTGCTTAAACAGTCAAAGTCCTGGGGCTTTCCGGTCAGAATAGAGCCAACGAAAGCGTTGCCTGTTTGCAAGAGGTCACCGGCAGGAGCGACTAACTCATAGGTCGCTTTAGCGGCTCCCTTCCCCGCACCAACTGCCAGTGGACCAATTTTCGATAGACCGCCTGTATCCTGGTTGATTTGTTTGTTACGATCCAGTTGATCAAATTTTCCGACTTGTTCTGCTGTCGTGTATTCCTTGGAATAGGTTTGCCGGGTGTTGGCATACATGCTTGAGTCGTTGTAGTAGCCACTGTTAGCGAACATGAGTATTTTTCGGCCTTGCTCGTCAACAAAACTCGTTGCATTCGAACGCAAAAATTTTTCTGCATTTAAGTTTTCTTGGGCGTGCGCATCGTGATATTCCTTATCTGTATCGCGCAGTGCTTGTGCAGTCAGTTGGGCTTCTGCATCCGCAAGAGAAAGTTGATACTTGGCCGCATATGCTTTCGCCAATTCTTTAATTTTTTCGATTTCCTTCGGGTGCAACAACCGATTGTTCTGCACCTCATTCTTTCCAGCATTAAACCCAGAGACACCATCCTTGCCAGCAGCAATGGCCGCCAGCCCACCCAGACCCGAAAGCCCGCCAATGATCAGCGCCTTGTCAAACAGTGTTTTCGGGTCATCCACGAAGTTGCCGGCAATCGATGAGGCCATCGCGCCGATGGCGCCACCTGCGCACTGCCCACCGCTGGCCGCTTGAGCAGCACAACCGAGTACGGCATGGGCCGCAACACGCTGCACCTCGTTAATTGTTCCGTCCTGCTTAAGATCCCCGATGGTGTTGGCAATACTGGCTGCACCGTTAGCAACAAAGTTATTGACGAAAGCCGTTTTGAAACTACCGCCGTTGATCGCAGTGGAGACGCCTGCCGAGACACCGGCACGGGCAGCCCAACCCATGGCTTTCACTCCCCAATTGGTGGCACTGGCACCGGTGGCTACTGGTCCACTCGCCGTATTTGAGAGTCCATCGAGTTTGTCCAGGCCTAGACCGTTGGTAATCCCGGCAGTCAATCCAGAGGTCAGGCCGGCCTTGAACATCTGGCCGGCATCGAGCTTGCCTGTAGTCAGCAGTTGGGAAGTCGCACTGCCCGCCATACCTCCGATGGCAGCGGAAGTCGCAACCGCCATGGTGCTACTCGCCGCTGCAGCACCAACCTGGGCTGCAGCCGATAGAGAAAGTCCCGAGGCAAGAGCAGAGCTTTGCGCCGCGGAGGCTATCGCGGCAGAAGCAGCGCCGGCGGTATAAATCGATACCACCACGACAATCACCAGCACCACCACCTGCCCCAAAGCATTCGGCTTCGACAGTTGCTTGTAGTCCTGGTGGATATCGTCTTTGGCTTCCTTTAGCGTGAAGCCGTTGCCCATGGCTGCGGCCAGCTTGACGCCGATATCCTGGTTCTTCTCGATGAATTCACCGGAGATGCTGTTGATCGCCTTGGCGCTCAGATCGAGTTCGGCCGCCGAGATGAAACCGCCGGGCTGGACGGTTGTGCCGGTGATCTTCCAGTAGCCTTGCGTGCCGACGTATTGGCGCATCGCCTGGCCGCCGTTGTTGAGGTCGGCCGAGCGCTTTTCATTGGTGAGATTCTCGGTGGTCA
Organism: Quatrionicoccus australiensis; assembly: GCF_020510525.1. Lineage (NCBI taxonomy): Bacteria > Pseudomonadati > Pseudomonadota > Betaproteobacteria > Rhodocyclales > Azonexaceae > Quatrionicoccus > Quatrionicoccus australiensis. The sequence goes on along the minus strand of NZ_CP075188.1, from coordinate 3,755,290 downwards.
TCGAGAGCTTGCCGTCGGCGACGATGAAGCCGGTGTTGCGCACCGTCTCTCCGGTCAGCGAGACGGTGCCGCCCTGAATCGTGCCGCCGGCCACATTGGCCAGCGCCATCCGTGACGCATCCGGCAAATAGACCTTGGGGACCAGCGCGCTATAGGTCTTGCCGTCCGGCCCCGTGAAGTTTTCAGAGACGTACCAGAGAATCGGCGAGTCGAGTTTGGCGACCTGTTCTGCGCTCAGGGCAACGCCCAGATGAATGCCGTTGGCCTGGGCGAATCTTGCCCCGGCCTGGAGCAGTACGGCGCGTTCGCCGGCCGGGTCGTTCATGGCGAGGAAGCTCGCCCGACCGGTTTCGCTCAGCGCCGCTTGCCGGATGGCTTGTTGTTCCAGCCACGCATCCATCAGGAAGGGCGAGGCGGTGTTGCGCAGGCTCTCCGGCAACAGGCTGTTGATGTCCAGCCCCGGCACCAGCATGGCCAGGCGCGAGGTCGTTGTGAAGTAGCTGGTGCCGGTCGGGGTGAATTTGACGCTGGCCGGCACGCTCTTGCCATTGACGCCGGGCACGCCCAGGCTCAGCTCGGTCGAGGGGACGGTCGATGCCGGCGTTTGCAGGTTTGGATCGGTCAGGCCGTTGGTCAGGTGGGTGCCGGCCAGTGCGATGGTGTTGCCGAGCAGGTTGCCGGTGTTGGTCTGGTTCGGTGCCGTGACCGTCAGGGTGCCTCCAGCGTTAACATCCGCCGAGGTATTGCCGGTGACCGTGATGCCGTAATCGTCATGGTCCTTGTAGCCCCACAACGAACCTTTCCATTCTTTCCAGTGGCCGTGCCAGGTGGTGGTCAAGGTCCGGGCAGTATTGTTAAACGTGTCGGCCGTGATCGAGACATCACCGACCGCGGCGATCAGCGAGGCATCGTTGGTCAGCGTGCCGCTGACCTTGGCATTGAGATTGCGCCCCGCCCACAGCACGGCGGCCGGTCCGGCTTCAACCTGCTTCCAGGATTCACAATAACCATGATCGGAGCGGCAATTGACTGATTCCGCCGGTGCGTTGTCGCCCCAGTTGGTATGTTCGGTGGTCACCGGCAGCCGGGTGTTGATGACCGTGTCGGCCTCGATGTTCAGGTCGCGGGTGGCTTCAACAAAGCCGCTGGTGTTGATCAGCGTGCCGGCTTTGAGGGTGATGTCCTGGCCGGCCAGCATTTGCCCACTATTGGCGAGTGTACCGGTGACATTGAAGTTGAGGTTCTGCCAGGCCTCCATGACGGCGTTGTTGGTGAAGTTCGTGGCATTCACCGTCAGGTCACGGCCGGCCAGGAAGGTGGTGGCGCCGTTGTGGGTATAGCTGCCGAAATTCAGGGTGACATCACGGTTGGCGCCGATGGTGCCGCCGAGGTCGCCGCTGTGGGTCGTTGTCAGGCTGAGATCTTGGATCGCGAGGAGCTGGCCACCGGTGTTGTCCGATGCCGCACCCAGGTTGAAACTTGCATCCGTCCCGGCCTGCAGGGTGCCGCTGTTGATGAGACTGCCGAAACTGCCGTCGAACTTGGCGCCGGCTTGCATCTGGCCGCTGTTGCTGGCCGCGCCGGCAATGCTCAGTTGCAGATCGCCCTGGGCTTCGGTGCGCCCGCTGTGATTCAGCGAATCGGCGGCAACTTCCAATGCCCCCGTGCTGGCGAGGGTACCGGCATTGGCCAAGGCACCGCTGAGCAGGATCCGGCTGTTGCCGCCACCAACGAGCTGCGCACCACTCTGGTTGTCCAGATTGACGGCACGGATGTCGAGTACGCCATCCGACTGCAGGGTGCCCTGGTTGAGCAGATTGCTCAAGGCGGCCTTGAAGGCGCCGAAACTGCCGAGCGTGCCGGCATTGCTCAGGGTGCTGGCGGTGATGTCGAGATCGCCGCCGACCAGGAAGCTGCCGGTGTTGTTTACCGAATTGTCTGCAACGAGGGTGACCGACGGGCTGTGCGAGAAGTTGCCGCTGTTGCTGAGGTTGCGGGCGGCCACCGTCAGGCCTTTGGTGCCGTAGAGGGTGCCATCCGAGAGATTGAAGTCACCACCCGGCGCGGAAACATTCAGCGTTCCGCCCGCCAGAATCTGCCCGCCCAGGTTGTTCAGCGCCGGTGCCACGAGCCGGACATTGCCTTGGGCAACGATGGTCTGATTCTGGTTATTAAGCACGGCGGCCGCCAGGTCGGCATTGCCCTGGGCGGAAATGCCCGTGTGGGAAAGCGTACCGACCGCAGACAGGTTGATGTTGCCCGCCGCATCGGCGCGCGCCAGGCTCAGGTCGCCATTGGCGGAAATCCGCAGATCACCGCTCGAGGCCGCCAGGTTGGTCGCACTGCGCACGCCCAGGCCGGCGGCCGTCGACACGATGAGAATCTTGCCGGCAGTCATGGCGCCGAGCAGGCTGGCGTCAATGGCCAGCCTGCCGCCCTGGGTCGCGGCATCGTTGCCGCTGCCTTGGGCCAGGATGGCCAGCGTGTCGGCATCGACTGTATTGCGGCCGGCGATCAGGTTCAAGCTGCCGCTGCCGACGTTGGTCGGCCCTTCGAGTTTCAGGGTCTGGGCGATCAGGTCGAGACGGGCCAGTGGCGAGGCAAGGCCATTGCCGGTCACCCGAATCTGACCACCATTCACGACAAAGGAGAGGGCGGTCGCGTTGTCAAACGAGGTGGCAGTTCCCCCCGGCGCATTGAGGAACTGGACTTGCCCTGTCGTGAGTGTGACGCCACTGGTATTGATGAAGGAACAGCCATCGCAGGTGATCCCGTTGGGATTGACCACGATGATGCGCGCCTTGTCACCAAAGATCGCGAGCGGCCCGGACAACTGCGAGGGCAGCGCAGTGACGACTTCGTTGATGATGGCCGTGGCGCTCTTCCCAGCGAAGTTCGAATTGGCACCAATCTGGATACCCATCGAGTTGCTGCCGGACACCAGGCTGTTATTGAGAATGGCCCCGGTCGAATCGACGTCGAAACGCTGGTAACGGTTGTAGGAAAGCCCGGCCGCATTCGGTGCCGTGATGTTGATGAGCGGCGTGCCGGCGGCCGTGCTGCTGATGGTCGGGCGCTGCGAGGCAATGGCGGTGGCGTCGGCCACCGGTCCGGCCCAGACCAGGCCGGTGGGCGACAACAGGCACCACGCCGTCATGAGCCCGGCCAGGCTGCGTTTCCAGAGAGGAGTTTCCGGGTGGGCGGGAATAGGCGCAGAAGACATGGGCGGACTCGGGGTTCAATGAGGGGATTAGTGGCTTACACGGGCTTCTTTGATCAGGCGGGCAACAAGATCCCCGCTGGCTCGCTCACGGGCCTGGGCTTCCAGGACCTGACGCAACATCGGCGCAGCCTCGGCATAGGTCGGTATGCGGGTCGGCCGGACATCATCCATCCGCAGCAGATAGAAGCGAGCATCCAGAACGAGCGGCTCGGCGCTAACACCACCGGGCGGCAAGCTGGCGATGGCCTGTGCAACAGCTAACGGCAGACCGGCGGTTTTACCTTCGACGGCCGGCAGCTTGAAGGAAACCCAGTCGAGGGCGCCGCCCTGTGGGGCAGAGGGAAGCTGGCTTTGCGTGCGGGCAAGATCGGCAAAGTTGGCACCCTTGGCCAGGCTGTCGAGAATTACGCGGGCCTTGTCCGCAGAATCGACGGCAATCAGGCTGAACTTGAATTCCTTTTCGCCAAGGCTGGCGATGATGCCCGAGTAGCGTTGTTGTATTTCCGCCTCCGGGATTGGTGCCGGACGTACCGTTTCCGCCAGGTAGCGCCGGATCATGGTGTCATCGCGCAAGGCGATCACTGCGGGATCCTTGTCGAAGCCCTTCTTGAGCGCGGCCTGGCGCAGCACTTCCTGGGTGGTCAGTTGGGTACGGACCGCGATCCGCAGCGGCGGCGTATCGGCGGCACCGGTGGCCAGCGCAGCCTGCATGGCCGCTTCGATACGGGCATTCGGAATCAGCACGCCATTGACGCGCAGTTCATCGGCGGCATAGACCTGAAGGGAGAAAGACAGGGCGCACAGGGGCAACAACAAACGATGGAGTTTCATGTCAGCTTTCAGAATTGAATATTGATTGCGGCATGCACCCAGCCGCTTTTGTCGACACCGGAAGAAGCGTCCAGGGGCTTGCCCCAGGCAACGTCTGCACTGATGTCCTTCCAGGATGCCCGCACCCCAAGCCCAACAGAAGTCAGGCGTCGATACGTCGTGTCCGCAAGAAGCCGGGAAGACGATGCGTCAAGAAAGGCCAGGGGCTGAAATTGCCAGCCGGCCTCATTGGCTGCCTGGTCGAGCAGTCGGGTGAATTGGAGTTCGTTACGGACATAGACGCCCTTGTCGGCACCGATGATGCCTTCACGAAATCCGCGGATGGTTCCGTTACCACCGAGAAATAGCTGTTCGTGACCGGGAAGGCCGGTCCGCGAAGTCTGCCCAACGATGGATGTGCGCCAGGCCAGACTCGGGCTCAGGGTCCATGCCCCACTGATGGCGAAATCCCATTTCTCGAACTCGTTATGCGGGGCCGTCTTGGGCAAACCGTCGACATCACCGTCCGCGCCAAAGGCACGCAATCCCTGCGAATAACCGACTTCGAGGGTCAGCGCACCTTTCTGTCCGCGCAGCAATCCGCTCAGCGCTAGGCGCCCGCTTGCGTTGTACTGCGGCAGCAGTGAAATGGTATCGAGCCGGCGCTGCGCCGTACGATGCGAGAAGGTGCCGTCGATTGACCAGCGCGAAATCTGGTCCCGGGTCAGCACATAATTCCAGCCGAGCGTGTGACTTTGGGCCTGCGTCTGGCTCTTGATGGTATCGGTCACCATTACGCTGCTTTCTGAATCCGCCCAACTGTAGCTCACGGTCCCATAACCCAGGGGGACGCTTAACGAGAACAAGGTGGTCTGGCTGTGGAGAGAATACAGTTGCTGTAATGACAGGGCTTCCCAGGCGCCGAGCAGGTTATCCACTTCGACGCTAAGCCGCTGGCGCTGATCGCCGGTGGCGCGTTGCCCATAGTTGTCTGCGCCAAGGCCGACACGCCACGGGCGTTCAGCGTGGCTGTCGATGGCAATGGTCGAAGCGCCCGGGGCCTGACCGGGCAATATCCGCGCTTCGGCTTGGCGAGAACGCAAGCGATTGATCTGGTCGACCGCCTGTTCGAGGTCGCTCAGCCGTAACGCTTCCCCTGCACCAGAGGGGAATGCGCTACCCGCGAGGCCTTTGATTGGTGCGCCATCCACCTCGATGCGCTCAACTGTCCCCGGAACGACGGAGATGACCAGGCGACCGGAGGCCAAGTTTTGTGGGGCGAGATAGGCGCGCGTCGTGGGATAACCCCGATCAAGGTATGCCGCCGTCAGGCGGCGCAACAGCAGGTCGATACGATGCTGACCCAACGCCAGACCCAGGAAGGGCGTGACGACTTGTTGTCGAATCCTGTCACCCAGAACGGTATCGCCTTCGATGGCAATCTCGTTGATCTGGAATGTCGTCCCGGTTTCTGCCAATGCGTCGGGCGCAACGTCAAGTTCCGCGCTGTCCTTGGCCTGCCCGGCGATAGGCGGGGCGGGTTTGTCGAGCGCTTCATCCCTTTGCCGTTGCTTCTCGTCGTCCCTTAAATGGCGAGCTTCATCTCTGAGTGCCTGACCGTGTGCGCCAAGGCTCCACACGATCATGAGAACGGCCGACAATAGCCGGTCGTTCCTGATATTCCTGAATTGCATATTCCCCTGCTTCCAAGTGGGTTCGCTCGAAACTTGATTTTGTAATGTCGAATGGGACCGGATTGTATGCTTCATCCATTGTGAAATCAATTATTTGGCATATTTCCAATGGGGTAGAAGTGTTCTCTGCCTTGTGCCTGGTGCGGGGCTTCATAAACAGTAGAGCTTCTATTTCCTGGCAAGGCTCTTGAGCGGACGAGAGGTAGCATCCGAAGCAACTGGCGAGCTGGTGCACCAATCCGCAGCAGCGGCAGTTGATCAACCTGTACGACGTCCAGTATCAGTACAGCAGCCGCGACAGTACCTTCATCGGCAAGCTCGAGTACAGCGCCAAGCTGTGCAAGTAAGTTTCGCCTAGGGCGGGCCCGCTTTGTCCGGGCGCCCGAAAGTCAGCGTGTAGAACAGGTCGACCGCGTTGTCGCTGCCGGCGCGGCCGATTACCGAGATTTGCCGGCTCAGGCTGATGGTCAGTTTGACGACGCTTTCCGCCTTGCCCAGTGCCTGTTCGTAGGAGAGCATGGCGTTCGATGACAGGCGTTTGCCGACGCTGAAAATCTGCGCGCCGGTGCTGGCCGTGCTGTCGAAGGTGCCGGCGGCGACGCGGCTGATCTGCTGGCGGCTGCCGTTGTCGCCGATCTGGCCGGTGCGCACGCCGAGTTCATCGAAACCGAAATTCTTCTTCAATTGCTGCACGACATTGCCCGCGTCGTTGCCGAGCAGGCCGCCGGCCGCCGAGAGCAGCACCGTCGCGTCGCCGGCGCCCATCTGTTCCGGGCCGTGGCCGAGGACCAGCCAGGCGAGCTTTTCGCTGTCCGGCAGTTCGGGGTCGGAGATCAGCTTGATGACCGGGCGCTGTGCCGTGCCGGTGATATGCACGCCGGGCTCGACGGACAGGCCCTGGCGGACGGCACGCACGTCGAGCGCCGGATTGTCGGGCAGGCCCTGGAAGGTCAGGATGCCGCGCTCGATGGCGAGTTGCTGGCCGTAGGCTTCAAAGCGCCCGGCGCGCGTGCGGATCGTGCCGCTGGCGCGCGGCAGGTCGCGGCCGCTGGCGCGCAGGCGGATGTCGCCGGACAGCCGCGTGTTGAGGCCGGCGCCGGAGAACAGGAAGTTGTCGCCGAGCTCGGTGCTGACATCGAGATCGAGTTTTGGGCGCAGGCTGGTGTTGGCTTTTTCCTGGCCGGCACGGCGCACGACGACATCGTCGGAGAGGCGCGGCGCGCCGCTGCGTGCCAGTTGCCAGTAGCCGGCGTCGACCGCGAGCTTGCCTTTGGCACCCAGCGTGCCGTCCTGCCAGCTCAGGCGGCCGCTGCCGGAAACGCTGACCCACTGGTCGGGCAACTGCCAGGCGCCGAGGCGGTCGAGATGCACGTCGAGGAAGGCGTGCTCGGCGCCGGCCGGACGGTCGACCTGCATTTCGCCGGTGATTTCGAGGCGGCCGGGTTTCGCGGTCAGCGCCGCCAGGTCGCCGCGCCCGGAGAGTTGCAGGGCGCGCGGTGCTGCCTGCAGCACGCTGTCGAAGCCGAGCTTGCCGACGCGCAGCAGGTTGTTGTCGAGATCGACGGCCAGCTCGCCGCGATTCAGGTTGAGGCCTTGTTCGGGCAGGCGCAGGGCCAGCTCGCTGCCGCGGAAACGGCCGCTGGCGACGGGTTTGTCGGGCGTGCCGGCGAGCTTGAGTTCGCCGTTGAAGCGCCCGGCGGTGCGCCATTGCTCGCCGATCAGTTCACCCAGCCAGGCGAGGTCGGCGATTTCGCTGTTCAGTTTGCCCTGCCAGGCGGCCTGCCGGTTGAGCGCCCAGGCGCCCTGCATGCCGGCGTTCAATTGGGCGTCGATCCGGCCGACGCGCGAGCCGCGCGCCTGCAGGCTGGCGGCCAGTTGTTTCTGATCGGCGCCGACGTCCAGTGTCGCCTGCCAGTCGAGCGGTTCGCCGGCCAGCCTGGCCGGGCCGAGATGCCAGCGCTCGGCAGCGAGTTGCAGCGGCGCCGGTGCGACGAGGCGGACATTGCGCGCCGGGTCGGCGGCGAGCACGCTGGCCTGTTCGAGCTGGCCGCGCCAGGTCAGGGCGTCTTTGGTTTCGGGCAGGCCGCCGGCGAGTTCGAGCAGCAGGTGGTTCTTGCCGGCGAGGTCGGCGCTGGCGCTCAGGCGGTGCGCCAGCCGGTTGCCGTTGATCTGGAGGCGCAACTGGCGGAGCAGGGCGGGGCGCTCCGGCGTTTCCAGCGTGGCGGCGGCGAGGTCGAGCTTGAGCGGGACATTGGCGGTGCCGCCGGCCGTGGCATCGAGTTTGAGACCGCTGACCCGGACGCGGCCGGGCAGGCCGAGGCGGGCGGCTTGCAGGCGGGCGGCGAGTTGCAGTTGCTGTGGCGTGCCGGCCAGTTCGAAGTGGCCGCTGGCGCCGCCGTCGATGCCGTAGGGGGCGAGTTGCGGCGCGTCGAGTTCGACCTGCAGACGGTCGCCGGGGCGACCGAAGGCGCCATGCGTGTCCAGACGGTTGACGCCGGCCTGGAGGTGAATTTCCGCCAGCGGTATCTGCGGCCAGTCTATTTTCAGCTGGCCCTGGCCGGTCAGCGGCTGGCCGGCCCACAGTGAATCCCGGAGTTCGAAATGGCCGTCCACCTGCGGCCGCGGCTGCAGCTTGCCGCTCGCCGCAAAGCGCGCGTTGATGCGCGCCGGCGTGACTTGCGCGAAGCGGCTCGGGTCGAACTGTTCAAGTTCGCCATCGCCGCCGAAGGCCATGTCCTTGCCCAGCGCCAGCTTGCCGCGTGCCTTGAGGCGGGCCGGGCCGCTGCTCAGTTCGAGGCTGGCCAGGTCGATTTCGCCGGCCGCCTGGCTGGCCGTGGCGCGCAGCGCGAAGCGCGTGTCCTTGAGGTCGAGCTGCAGGCTTTGCCGGTTGGCGTCGAGATTGGCTGAAATCGGGCCGTTCAGTTGCGTAGCCCGCAGGGCGGCGACCAGTTGCGCCGCGTCGAGGCGGCTCGCCTGCAACTCGAGGTGCAAGGTGCCGGCCTGCCAGCGGCCGCTGCCGTTCAACTCGCCCTGGCCGGGCAGCGTCGCGTGCAGGGCGTCGAGGCGGGCAATTTCGTCCTGCCAGACGAGTCGACCGGCTAGCCGTTCGAGCGGCAGGCGCTGCCGGTCGAGCGGGCCGGGAATGCGGTTGGCGAGCGAGAAGCGGCCGCCAATGCCGGCCGCGTCCGGCTTGAGATCGGCGCGCAGGGCAAAGCGGGCGCTCGGCGCGCCGGCCTGCCAGGCGGCCGGGTCGAAGTCGTCGATGGCGATTTGGGCGCTGGCGAAGGCGGTTTTGGCGAAGGGCGTCAGCACGGCGTCGGCACGGCCGCTGATGCCGCTTTCGGCAACGGCGGCGAGGGCGATTTTTTCCAATTGACCGCTTGCTTGCAGGCTGAGCGCCAGGGCGTGTTTGTCGAGCTGGCCGGTGATCGCGGCGCTGGCTTCGAGCGCGAAGGGCGCTGTGCCGGCGAGCCGGGCGTGGCCGCTCAGGGTCGCGTCGCCGAGCGTGGCGCACAGGTCGTCGAGGGCGTGCTTGCGTCCGTCGCTGTGCAGGTGCCCGGCAAGGTCGCGCACCAACAGCAGGTTGCCGTATTCGAGGCGGGAAATCGCTGTTTTTTCGAGGTCGACCGATAGCGGCAGGCTGAGGTCGGTCGGCAGCGTCGGCGGCGTGCTGCTCGCGGCGCTGGTGATGTGCAGGCGTTCGATGCGCAATTCGCCGATCCGCAGATGGCCGTGCAGCAACTCGGCCGGCGACCAGTCCAGGTGCAGGCCGTCGATGTCGACTTGCAGGTCGGGGCTGCTCCAGCGCACCTGGGCTAGCGTGAGCGGGCCGAGCAGGCGGCCGCTGGCCTGTTCGATGTGCAATTGACCGCCGCTGGCGTCGCTTGCCAGTTCGCTCAGCGTCTGCAGGCCGCTTTCGCTGCCGGTCAGCCAGGCCGCGCCGCCGCACAGTGCACCCAACGTGGCGAGGGTGGCGATCAGCTTGCGGGATTTGGGCAGCAGCATCATGTCAGAACGGGATGGCCAGCGAGAAATGCAGTTGCACGCTGCCGGTGCGTTCGCCGTAGGCAAGGTCGGCGCCGATCGGACCGGCCGGGCTGCGCCAGCGCGCGCCGAGGCCGTAGCCGACGGCCATTTTCAGGTTTTCCAGACTGTCGACCGCATCGCCGGCATCGACGAAGGCGGCAATGCCCCAGCTGTCGTTGAGCCAGTGCGTGACTTCAGCGCTGGCGATGGCGAGGTAGCGGCCGCCGACCACGGCGTTGCCCTCGCGGATGCCCAGGCTCTGGTAGGCGTAGCCGCGCACCGAGCCGGTGCCGCCGGTGCGGAACAGGTAATCCTGCGGGATGCCCTGGCGCGAGTCGGCGACGGTGTAGCCGACTTCGCCGCGCAGGGTCAGCGTGTCCTGCCGGCCGAGCGGGATGAACTGCTGGTAGCGCCCGTGCAGGCGGACGAAGTTGCGGTCGGAGAGCGCCGCCTTGGCGCCGCCGCCGACCTGGCCCTGGAGGACGAGGCCGTCATGCGGGTCGAGCACGCTGTCGACGCGGCGCCAGGTCCACATCACGTTGGGCACCAGTGCCTGGCTGGTGCTGGCCGTGGCGCCGGCCGGCTCGCGTCTTTCCGTCTGCCAGCTCAGCGAGCTGCGTTGTTCGAGACGGCCGCGCTGCTGCACGTCCTGCGCGCCGAAGGCGTAGCGGCTGGTGCGCAGGCTCTGGATGTCGGTGTTTTCCAGCATCAGCCCGAAGCTGTTGCGGTGCTGGCGCTCGCTCGGCGGCAGGAAGATGTCGGCATAGGCGGTCTGCTTCTTCTGTTCTAGGCGCAGGCCGCTGTCGAATTCCCAGGCGCGGTTGAAGGCGTCCGGCGTGTGGTAATTGGCTTCGACGCGGGCGCCGGTGTTGGAGCTGATACCGGCACCGAAGGCGACGCGGTGCGGCGCCCGCTCGCGCACGCGGATGACGACCGGCGCGGTGGCGATGCCGTCGCTGACGCTGGCGCCGGCAGTGTCCAGCGTCGCCTGCACCGAGGCGAAATAGGGCGTCGCGAGCAGCGTTGTCTGCAAGGCGTTCAACTGCGCTTCGCGGTAGGGCTGGCCGGCGCGCACGCTGCGGTTGTAGCGCTCGACCAGTTCCGGCGTGTAGCGCTGCAGCCCCTCAACGCGCAAGGCGCCGAAACGGTAGCGCGGCCCGGCGTCGTAATGGGCGCGCAGCTGCGCCTGGTGGCTTTCGGCATCGATGTCGGCCTGGCTGTCGAGCAGTTTGGCGTCGGCATGCTCGACCGCGAGCAGTTCGGCCAGCGCCTGCTGCTTGGCCTCGTTCCAGTCTTCCTGGCGGAAAGGCTGGCCGACCGGCAGGCGCCAGTCGGCGCGCAGGGCAGCGACGGTTTTGGCCTCGACCGGGCCGTCGACCGTCAGGGCGACTTCGCTGATGGTCGTGCGCGGGCCGGGATCGAGCTGCAGGCGCAATTCATTGTCGCTCTCGCTGAATTCGAATTGCGGCGAGAAATAGCCTTCGGTGGCGAGAATCTCGCCGAGCTGGCCCTGCAGTTTCAGGCTGCTGCCGGCTTCTTCCGGCAACCACGGGCGGAGCAGGCGCTCGATGTCGGCCGGCGCCTGCAGCACAAGCTCGTTCGCCCCGGCCGGCAGGGCAAGGGCGAGCAGGAGCGGCGGCAGCAGGCGACGGAAATTCGGAATCGGCACGCCGCGAGTTTACCCGCCTGGCGCGGTGTCGACCGCTGGCCGTGGCGGCAGCAGGAAACTGCGTGGCTGGCGCCGGAAGCGGCGGCCGATGGCGCGCAGCAGCAGGCCCCAGTGGCCGAACTGGATGCGGCGGGCACCGAGCGCCGTGCGCAGCGCCAGCGCGAAGCTGACCGCGAGATTGGTCAGGCCGATTGCGGCAATGCCGAGCGCCGCCCAGAACACCGCCTGCAAGGGCAGTTCGAACTGGAAGCCGACCAGCGCGTAGCCGAGATTGGCCGACGAAAAGGCGATGTGGCGGATGTCGAGCGGCAGGCCGAGGATGGTGCCGATGACGCCGGTCGAGCCGAGCATGCAGCCGAACAGGAAATTCCCCATGATGCCGCCGAGGTGTTCCTGGATATAGCTGCCGACGCGCGCCGCGCGCGCCTCGCCGGCGAGGTGCTTGAGCCAGCGCAGGCGGGCGATGCGCTGGCCGACGTCGGCATAGGCTGCCTGGTTGTCGAAATAGCCGGTAATCAGGCCGGACAGGAACAGGTAGAAGCCGGCAATCGCCGCGTGCGGCAGGGCCCAGCTCAGAAGATCGAGATCGCCCAGCAGGTGGGCGCCCTTTTCCGTGCTGATCACCGGGGTACCGAACAGCGCGCCGAGTCCGGCGCCCAGTGCGATGGCGACCGGCAGCGCGACCATGACATTGCCGGCGATTGCCGCCAGCTGGCTGCGGCTGACCGCGGCGACGACATCGACCATGCGTTCGAGATCGGCGCTGCGGTTCGGCTTGAGATCGCCGAGCAGGCCGGCCAGCGTTTGCGCCGTCATCGCCGGCTGCTTGGTGGCGACGGTCATGCCGAGCAGGAAGATGACGACGAAACCGAGGCCGTAGATCATGCTGAACAGGAAGGCCTCGACGAAGAGCGGTGCGTGCAGCCCGGCGGTGAAGATCTTGAGCAGCGCCATGCCGCCGATCAGCACGCCGGCGCCGGCTGCCGAGCGCCACATGGCGCCGTAGTCGGCATTCGTCTCGCAGATGTAGTGTTCGCCGGAATGCGCGGCGTTTTCGGTGATGCGCACGGCGAGCAGGCTGGACAACTGGCTCAGGTAATAGCGCAGGCTGTTGCGCCGGTTCTCGGCGAGCAGCGCCGCGCCGGCGAATTCGGCCCAGGCATCGAACGCGGCATGGCGACCGGTCGACGTGCCGGCGGCGGTCAAAATGGCGACCAGCTCGTGCAGGCGGCGCAGGCTCTGCTCGCTGCGCGTCAGGATGTAGGTCAGGTGCAGGCTGGTGCCGACGGTCAGGGCGCGCTTGCGGATGCGCTGCAGGGTGTCCAGGCACTGGTCGGCGATGACCAGCAACTGGCTGCCGTCGTCGCCCGGCTGCTCCGGATCGTCGAGCGCGGCACGCAGGCCGTTGGCGAAATCGAGCGCCTCCGCCGAGAGGGCAATGAAGCGCGGCCGGTCGTCGTCGAAGCCGGGCGAGGCGCGCATCAGTTCGCTCTCGACGCCGAGACCGCTGACCCGGTGGGCGAGCAGCAGCACGGCATCGAGCATCTGTTCCTGGATGGCGCGCCAGTCGACGCGGCGCAATTCGCGCGAGGGCGCGAGCAGCGCCCAGAAACGCTCGCCGAGTTCGGGCGGGATCTGCTCCAGCCAGCGCCAGTCGTCGCTGCGTTCGTAGATGATGTGCAGGCAATCCTTGAGGCGGCGCTCGTCGGGCACTTCCGGCAGGATGCGGTTGCCGAGGATGCGCCACCATTCCGAGAAAAAGCCGGTGCCGGGCAGGATGCCGCTGTCAGTGAAAAAGGTCATCAGCCGGCGGCTGGCGACGAAATGCACGAGATGGCCGATCACCGCGGCGCGCAGTTCGGCGTCGTCTTCCAGGCGTTGCAGCAGGCGTGCGTGGCGTTCGACATGGCCGCTATCGCCGCTATCGCCGCGCCCTTGCGGGCGCAGGCTGGCGACCAGGCGACGCACCAGTTCGAGCGGCTCGGCCGCGGGGTCAAGAAAGGCGACGAGGGCGCGTTCGAGTGCGACATCGGGATCCTGCCGGGGGGCGAACAGGCCGCGGAAAAGTTTGCTTAGTGCTGCCATCGGGCGCGGATTTCCATTCTTGTGCGGGATGAGTAGCCCCGATCTTAGCGGACCGACCGAAAAAGGGGGTAACGGCGCGTTACCGCGCTCAAGCGCTAACAAAGCGTCATGAAGCGTGGTCATTTCGGCTTACAATACGCCGTCTATATTTACTCACCGGGATAATCTTATGATCAAGAACATCGCCAAGAATTCACTCGTTTTCGCCCTGCTCGCCGGTATCGGCTTCTCTGCCGTTGCCCAGGAACGCGTTTACGCCATCGACCAACGCGACACCGTCGTCAAGAGCGGTTTCGGCCTGTGCTGGCGTGATGGCTACTGGACCCCGGCTGCTGCCGCCAAGGACAAGGCCGGTTGCGAATGCGACAAGGACCTGCTGCCGGCTGAAGCCTGTGCCGCCCCGGCCGCCAAGACCGCCGCTGCTGCTCCGGCTGTTGCCGGTGTGAAGCCGTCCGGCGAAAAGATCACCGTCGCTGCCGACGCCCTGTTCGACTTCAACAAGGCTGTCCTGCGCCCCGAAGGCAAGGCCAAGCTCGACGACGTCGTTGCCAAGTCCAAGGCCATCAAGCTCGAAGTGATCCTGGCCGTTGGCCACACCGACCGTATCGGTGGTGACGCCTACAACCAGAAGCTGTCGGAAAAGCGCGCTGCTGCCGTCAAGGAATACCTGGTTGCCAAGGGTATCGAAGCCAACCGTGTTTACACCGAAGGCAAGGGCGAAAAGCAACCGGTCACCGGCGACAAGTGCAAGGGCAATGCCAAGACCAAGGCCCTGATCGACTGCCTGCAGCCGGATCGTCGCGTTGACATCGAAGTCATCGGCACCAAGTAATCTGCCGACGCTTCAACAAAAGCCCCGCGCCGCGGGGCTTTTTTATGACCATGGATTTCCTCGCATGCCCGCCCGCCATCGCCTCCTCCGTTCGCTGATCTTCTGCCTGCTTGCCGCGGCCAGCCTTGCCCAGGCGGCCGATGCGCCACCCCGGCCGCGTATCGGCCTGGTGCTGGGTGGCGGCGGAGCGCGCGGTGCGGCGCATATCGGCGTGCTCGAAGTGCTGGAGAAACTGCGCGTGCCCGTCGACTGCGTCGCCGGCACCAGCATGGGCGCGCTGGTTGCCGGTTCCTACGCGGCCGGCATGGCGCCCGGCGTGATGCGCGACAACCTGGCGCGGGCGGACTGGAACGACATGTTTGTCGACAATCCGGAATATTCGGAGATGAGTTACCGCAACAAGCAGGTGTCGCGCAACTTCCTGCCCGGTTCCGAGTCCGGGGTCACGGCCGATGGGGTCAAATATCCGGCCGGTGTCGTTGCCGGCCAGAAGATCAAGCTCTTCTTCAACCAACTGGTACGCGCCAACCAGGGCGAGCGCAGCATCGAAGAGCTGCCGCTGCCGCTCTCGATCATTGCCACCGACATCGGCACCGGCGAGCGCGTCGTTTTTCGCGACGGGCCGCTCAGCAGCGCGATGCGCGCGAGCATGTCGGTGCCCGGCCTGCTCGCGCCGCACGACTATAACGGTCGCAAGCTGGTCGATGGCGGCCTGGTCGACAACGTGCCGATCGGCGAGGCGCGCGAGCGCTGCCAGGCCGATGTGGTGATCGTGGTCAATGTCGGCTCGCCGCTGCTCAAGCCCGAGGAGGTCGGTTCGCTGCTCACCGTCTCGGCACAGATGGTCAATATCCTGACCGAACAGAATGTCACCCGCTCGCTGGCCACGCTGAAGCCCGGCGACATCTACATCAAGCCCGATCTGCAGGGCTTTACTGCCGGCGACTTCTCGAGCAACGGCGAGATTGCCGATCGCGGTCGTGCCGCCGCCGAGGCCATGGCGCCGCAACTGGCCCGCCTGGCGCTCGACGCGCCGGCCTATGCCGCGTGGTGGAAGGGCATCGAGGTGGCCAGCCGCGTCTCGCCGCGTATCGACGCGGTCGAGGTGGTCGGCCTGGGCCGGGTCAATCCGGCCATGGTCCAGCGTTACCTGCATGTTGAGCCGGGCCAGACCATCCGCCCGGCCGAGATCAATCGCGACCTGCTGCGCATGTATGGCGACGGTTACTACGAGCGCGTCGACTACACGGTGCTGACCCAGCATGAACGCAACATCCTGCGTGTCATGCCGGTGGAAAAGAGCTGGGGGCCGGATTACCTGCGCTTCGCCGTCAATCTCAATGCCGACAACAGCCAGGGCTCGACCTTCGGCCTGCGCCTCGGCTATCACAAGACCTGGCTGAATTCCCTGGGCGGCGAACTGCTGGTGACCGGCGACGTCGGCTCGACCGACCGTTTCGCAGTCAATTTCCACCAGCCGCTCGATGCGCGCCAGCGCTATTTCCTCGAGACGAAGGGCAGTGTCGAGCAGTCGAGCTTCAATATCTACGAGGACGACCAGCGCATCGCGCAGTACCGGCAAACCAACAACCTGCTCGGCCTGGCCATCGGTGCCAATATCGGTCTGCTCGGCCAGGTCAGCCTGGGCTGGGAAGAGCACAAGCGGCGTTTCGACCGCGACATCGGGGCGCCCTCGCTGCGCTCGGCCGAGTCGCGCTTCGGCGGTTGGCGCGCGGCGCTCGATTTCGACCAGTTCGACCGCATGTATTTCCCGACCCGCGGCTGGGCGGCGCAACTCAGTTATTTCGATTCGGCGAGCGCCGGCTACGCGCGCGCCGACGTCGACCTGAGTGCCGCCTACGCACTGGGCGGCACCGTGCTCAATGGCCGTGTGCATTACACCGGTTCGCCGCAGGGCCGTCTGCCCGCGTTCGATGCGGCGCGTCTGGGCGGCTTCCTCAATCTGAGTGCCTATGCGCCGAACCAGATTTTCGGCGATGACGTCATCTACGCCGGCTTGCGCGCCGAACAGATCGTCGGCAGCCTGCCGCTCGGCCTGCGCGGCGACATGCGGGTCGGTGTCGCGATCGAGGCGGCGCACGTCGGTACGCGCTATACCGAGACGCAGAGCAATGCTCTGCTCAACTCGTTCGCCCTCTACTTCGGCGGGCAAACGCCGCTCGGCCCGGCCTACCTGGGCTTCGGCTACTCGACGAGCAAGGTCTCCAATATTTTCCTTTTCGTCGGCAAGCCTTGACTGTGCTCGGGCTGCCGGCTGGCATACTTCTGCCTTACTGCTTCCGGGAGAAATTCATGCGTACGCGTTTCCTGATGATTCTGGCCGCCGGCCTGCTGTGGACCGGTCTGGCACTGGCCCGCGTCGATCTCAACAGCGCCGGGGTCGAAGAGCTTGACGGCCTGAAAGGCATCGGCCCGGCCAAGGCGCAGGCGATCGTCGATTACCGGCGCCAGCACGGTCCGTTCAAGTCGGTCAGCGACCTGCGCCAGGTGCCCGGTATCGGCGAAAGTACATTGCAGGGCCTGCGCCGCGAGGTGACGGTAAACCCCGCTGCAGCAACGCCGGCCCGGCGCGAACTGGTGCCCGTGCCGCCGGCACGCAGTGAACCCAGTCTTGCTCCTGTCATGCCGCGCAGCGCCCCGGCGCCAGCCCGACCGGCGATGCCGCAGGCGGGCACTCGGCCGGCCGTACCGGCCACGGTTGCCGCCGAAGCACCGCGCCCGGCCGCCCCGGCTCGCCCCGCCCAGCCTGGCAAAGTGACACCGGCGAGCGCACCTGATGCGGGTGGGGTTTCCGGTTCCGCCCCGCAGCCCGCCGCTCCGGCCCGCCCGGCCATGCCCGGCAAGGCGCAAGCCGCGCCGGCAAGCACGGCACC
This sequence comes from Quatrionicoccus australiensis, assembly GCF_020510525.1. NCBI lineage: Bacteria > Pseudomonadati > Pseudomonadota > Betaproteobacteria > Rhodocyclales > Azonexaceae > Quatrionicoccus > Quatrionicoccus australiensis. The sequence goes on along the minus strand of NZ_CP075188.1, from coordinate 3,738,057 downwards.
GGGCATCGCCAAACCGGCCGCACCTGCGGCGCCAGCCCGTCCCGCCATGCCGGGCAAGCCGGCTTCGGTCGCGCCGCCGGCGCATCCAGCGGCACCCGCCGGTGCTGTGCCGGCCCATCCGGCAGCTCCTGCGCGTCCCGCCGCTCCGGCGCGGCCGGCAGCGGTCAACTGAATTTTTTCGGCCTTTTTCCCTTGGAAGCAGTCCACGCCTTGTTGCTTGTCATGCAAACCCCTCCCCAGCCCTCCCCTTTTCAGGGGAGGGAGGCCATCGTTCAGCGCTGCATCTCGTCATCGAAGCCTCCCCGGTTCTTCCCTTGCCTGGGGAGGGAGGCCAAGCTGACGCCGGATGCGCTGACTCCTCCCCTGACAAGGGGAGGTTGGGAGGGGTTTGGGGTTGGGCGAAGCGGTGCCCATGCCCGAACCTGTGAGCATTCGACGATCATCGACGGTTTTCTGACAACATGAGTTCGCTGCTGCTCTGCGCTACCTCCCGCCTCGCCCAGACCCGGCGCAGCCAGCGCCCGGCCGATGCCGCGGTGTGGCTGACGCCGCCGGCGCTGACCGTCGGCCAGTGGCTGGCGCAGCTCGGCGAGGAGGCGCTGCTCTGTGGCATCGCCGAGCTGCCGCTGGCGCTCGATCCGTTTGCCGAACGCCTGCTCTGGGAGGCGGTGATCGCCGACGGTCTCGACAGCGCCGCGGCGCCGCTCTTCGACATTCAAGGCATGGCCGCCTCGGCGGTCGAGGCGCAGGCGCTGGCGCGCATCTGGCAGATCGACCCGGCCGGGGCGCAGTCCGATGAGGCGCGCCTGTTCGCCGGCTGGCAGGCGGAATTCCTCAAGCGTTGCCGCGCCGGCGGCTGGATCGACCTGGCCGGCCTGCAGTTGCAGGTGATCGGCCTGATCGAGGCCGGCCATTTCGCCCTGCCGGCCAGCGTTTCCTTTGCCGGCTTCGACCGCTACACGCCGCTCGAAAGGCGTCTGATGGCGGCGCTCGAAGGGCGCGGTTGCGCCGTTGAAAATAGCCCGAAAAATCCGGTCGACCGTAGCGAACAACAGGTTTTCGCCGCCGCCGACAGCAGCGCCGAGTGCGCCGCCGTCGCCGCCTGGGCCGGCGAGCAACTGGCGGCCAATCCGGCGGCGCGGCTCGGCATCGTCGCGCCAGATCTTGCCAGCGTGCGCGACCGTCTCGAGTTCATGCTCGACGACCTGCTGCACCCGGTGCTGATCCGCCCCGAGGCGGCCGAAGTGCCGCGCCGCTTCAATTTCTCGCTGGGCCGGGCGCTGGCTGACCTGCCGCTGATCCGCACCGCGCTCGACTTGCTGGCGCTCGGTAGCGGCCGCGCCAAGCTCGAACAGTCCCGCCTTTCGGCCTTGCTGCTCGGCGGCGGCTGGTCGGCGGCCGAAACGGAAGCCGACGGCCGCGCCCGGCTCGATGCCGCGCTGCGCCGCGACCTGCCGTATTTCACGACCTTGCCGGCCTTGCTCCGTCTGGCCGAGCGCCTGGCGGAACAGGAGCCGGCGCTTTGCCCGCGCAGCACGGCGGCGCTGCAGGCCTTTGTCGAAGCGGCCGGTAACGCGCCGCGCCGACAGTTGCCGGGACAGTGGGCGCTCACCTTCCGGCAGGCCTTGCTGGCGGTCGACTGGCCCGGCGAGCGCGAATTGTCCAGCCACGAATTCCAGGCGCGGCGCGCCTTCGGCGAGGTGCTCGACGGCTTCGGCCGTTTCGATGCGCTGCTCGGGCCGCTGACTCAGAGCGAGGCGGTACGCCGCCTCAGCCAGCTCTGCCGGCAGCGCATCTTCCAGCCGGAAACGCGCGGCCAGCCGGCGATCCAGGTGCTCGGCGTGCTCGAAAGCGCCGGCCTCGGCTTCGACGCACTTTGGGTCATGGGCATGAACGACGACCTGTGGCCGCCGCCGCCGCGGCCCAATCCGCTGCTCCCGGTCGAGGCGCTGCGTGCCGCCGGTGCGGCGCATGCCAGCGCCGAGGTCGAACTCGATTTCGCGACGCGCGTCCAGGCGCGTCTGGCGCTCGCCGCGCCCGTGGTCAATTATTCCTGGGCGCGTGCCGACGGTAATCGCGTCCGGCGGCCAAGCCCGCTGCTTGCCGGCCTGCCGGAAGGCGAGGCCTGCCCGCAATTGCCGCCCAGCCTGGCGAGGCAGCAGGCGGCGACGGCCGGCGCCGATCTCGAACAACTGGCCGACCACGCCGCGCCGCCGGTCGGCGAGGGCGAAAAGGTGGCCGGCGGCAGCTGGCTGCTGCGCGCCCAGGCGATCTGCCCGGCTTGGGCCTATTACCAGTTCCGCCTCGGCGGCGCGGCACTCGACGAGGCGGTCGAAGGCCTCGACCCGGCGGCGCGCGGCACGCTGGTGCACGAAGCGCTCGAAGCCTTCTGGTCGGAAGTGCGCAGCTCAGCCGCACTCGCCGCGCTCGGCGAAACCGGCCAGCGCGCGGCGGTCGCCGCCGCCGTCCAGCAGGCGCTGGCGCATTTCGAACAGGAACGCCGCCTGACCTTGCCGGCGCGTTTCCGCGAACTGGAAGCGGCGCGCCTGGAAAAACTGCTCGCCGTCTGGCTGGCGCTTGAGGCCAAACGTGGCGTCGCCTTCGAGGTGATTGCCTGCGAGGAAGAGGCGATCGTCGATATCGAGGAAATCCGCGTCAAAATGATCGTCGACCGTATCGACCGCCTGGCCGACGGCCGCCAGATCATCATCGACTATAAGACCGGCGCCGCCATCGATTTCAAGAACTGGGCCGCGGCCCGCATCACCGAGCCGCAACTGCCGATCTACGCCGCGCTGGTCAATGAGGATGTTGCCGCCGTCGTCTTTGCCAAGGTCCTGCCCGACAAGCCCGCCTTTGCCGGTGTGGCCGATGAGAAGGACATCCTGCCCGGCGTCCAGGGCATCGGCGACGACAAGCAGAAGGTCTTCGACCCGGCCGAATTCCCCGACTGGATCGCCGTCATCACCCACTGGCGCGAGGCGCTGCACGCCGTCGCCCGCGAAGTGAAAGCCGGTCGCGCCGGCGTCGTCTTCGCCGACGAAAAGGCCCTGCAATACTGCGAAGTCCTGCCCCTGCTGCGCCTGCCCGAACGGCGCCGGCTGCTCGCGGCGGCGCGGCATGCGGCGGAGGCATGATGCGTCGGCCGCTCTCTCAAATCATTTCGTTGTTGTCGCACCCATGATCCTGCCCTTCACCTCTCTCGCCTGTCCGCTCGACGGCGCGCCGCTGCGCAGCCAGGGCGCCGCCTGGCGCTGTGCCAACGCGCACAGTTTCGACATCGCCGCCCAGGGGTATGCCAACCTGTTGCCGGTGCAGCAGAAGCGCTCGCGCGATCCCGGCGACAGCAAGGAAATGGTCGCGGCGCGCCGGCGCTTTCTGAATGCCGGGCATTACCAGCCGATTGCCGCCGCCGCGGCGCGCGCCGTGCTGGCCGACCTGCCGGCTGGGCGCACGGCCTGTTGTCTCGATGCCGGTTGCGGCGAAGGCTATTATCTGCGCCAGTTGGCGGCCGCCGTGCCGGAGGCGCAACGCGTCGCGCTACTCGGCCTCGACATCTCGAAATGGGCGGTGCTCGCCGCTGCCAAGCAGGACAAGCAGCCGACCTGGCTGGTCGGCACCAATGCGCGCCTGCCGGTGCAGGCCGGCACGCTTGACCGCGTGCTCTGCATGTTCGGCTTCCCGGTCTATGCCGAGTTCGCGCGCGTCCTCAAGGCGGGCGGCGAGTTGCTGCAGGTCGATGCCGGGCCGGATCACCTGCGCGAATTGCGCGAAATCATCTACCCGACCCTGAAGCCGGAGCGCCCGGCCGATTCCTCGCCGCCGCCCGGCTTTGCCGAACTGGCCAATGAAAGCCTGCGCTTTACGCTGGAGTTGAACGGCGCCGAACAGATTGCCGACCTGCTGGCGATGACGCCGCATCTTTATCGCGCCAGCGCCGAAGGCCGGGCTCGCGCGGCGGCACTGACGGCGCTCAGCCTGACCGTCGATGTCCGGCTGACGCGTTATGCCAGGGCAGCCTGATCTTGCGGAAAATGCCATGAATCCAGCGGTCGACCGTCTAGAACAGGACAAAACCGCGCGCCTGCGCGCTCTCGATCTCGCCTCCTTCATCGTCGAGGCGCCGGCCGGCGCGGGCAAGACCGAACTGCTGACGCAGCGCTACCTGCGTCTGCTCGCCGTCGTCGACAACCCGGAAGAAGTGCTGGCGCTGACCTTCACCAACAAGGCGGCGACCGAGATGCGCGACCGCATTCTTGGCAGCCTCGAAGTGGCGGCGGCCGGCGTCATGCCGGAAGCGCCGCACAAGCAGCTCACCTTCGGCCTGGCGCAGCAGGTGCTGGCGCACGACCGCAAGATGGCCTGGAGCCTGCTCGGCCATCCCGGCCGCCTGCGCATCACGACGCTCGACGCGCTGTGTGCCAGCCTGGCGCGCCAGATGCCCTATCTCAGCCGCTTCGGCGCGCAGCCCGGCGTCGCCGACGATGCCGAGGCGCATTACGCGACCGCCGCCCGGCGCACGCTGGAAATGCTCGAAGGCGAGGGCGCCGAGGCCGAGACGGTGGCGCAGGCGCTCGCCTTCATGGACAACAACGCCGGCCGCCTCGAACGCCTGCTGATCGCGATGCTCGGCCGGCGCGACCAGTGGCTGCACCACGCAACGCGCATCGAGAACGGCGAGATGCAGGCCGAAGTCGAAGCCGGTTTCGCGGCCCTGGTCGAACGCGATCTGGCCGAAGTCGCCAGCCGGCTCGACGGCTACTGGCAGCAGCGACTGATGCCGCTCGCCCGCTTTGCCGCGGCCAATGTGCCGGAGATACTCGCACCGCTGCTCGACTGGGAACTGACGCTGACGGCGGATATCGCCGATCTGCCGACCTGGCAGGCGCTCGGCAATTTGCTGCTGACCGGCACCGGGACGCTGCGCAAGGCGCTGACCAAGAACATTGGCTTCCCGGCCGGCAAGGAATTCGCGGCGCAAAAGGCGGCGATGGGCGAACTGCTCGACGAACTGGCCGGCCTGCCCGGCCTCGAGGAAAAGCTCTGCCTGCTCGCCGGCATGCCGCAGCCGGAACTGAGCGCTGCCGAATGGGCCACCGTCGAATGCTTCTCGCGCCTGCTGCGTCTCGCTGCCGGCCAGTTGTGGCTGGCCTTCCAGGAAGTCGGCGAGGTCGATTTCATCGAGATTGCGGCCCGTGCCGGCCTGGCGCTCGGTGAGGACGAAGCGCCGACCGACCTGGCGCAGGCGCTCGATTACCGCATCCGCCACCTGCTGGTCGATGAATTCCAGGACACCAGCCCCGGCCAGGTCGGCCTGATCGAAAAGCTGACCCGCGGCTGGATGCCGGATGACGGCCGCACGCTGTTCGTGGTCGGCGATCCGATGCAGTCGATCTACCGCTTCCGCAAGGCCGACGTCGGGCTCTTCCTGCGCGTGCGCGAGCGCGGCATCGGCGACATCCGCCTCGAACACCTGCAACTGTTCCGCAACAACCGCTCCTTTCCGGGCATCGTCGATTGGGTGAATACGGCCTTCCCGACGATCTTCCCGGCCGCCGACAGCCCCGAGGCCGGTGCCGTGCGCTATGCCGAATCGGCGGCGACCCGGCCGCCGCATGCCGACAGCGGCGTCGGCGTGCATCCGGTGATCGCCGATGCCGACAACGACCCGGCGCTCGACGAAGCGCGCCGCGTCCTCGACCTGATCCGTGCCGCGCGGCGTGACTACCCGGCCGAGCGCATCGCCGTGCTGGTCCGGGCGCGCAGCCACCTCGACGCACTCGTTGCGGAAATCCGCCGCAGTGCGCCCGAGCTGCGCTTCCAGGCCGTCGATATCGAAGGTCTCGATGGCCGCCAGCACATCCAGGATTTGCTCACGCTGTTCCGCGCCCTGCAGCATCGTGCCGACCGCGTGTACTGGCTGGCGCTGCTGCGCGCCCCGTGGTGTGGCCTGACCCTGGCCGACCTGCACGCGCTCGCCGCCGACGACAAAAAGCAGACCGTCTGGCAATTGATGCACGACGAAAACCGCCTGGCGCGGCTGTCGACCGATGGGCGGCAGCGTCTGCTGCAGGTGCGCGAAATCCTGGCCCTGGCCTTCGCGCATCGCGCCCGGCAACATCCGCGGCGCTGGCTCGAAGGCGTCTGGCTGATGCTGGGCGGAGCGCGCTGCCTGGAGGCGCCGGAAGCGCTCAACGACGTCGAGGCCTTCTTCTTGCTCGTCGACAAGCTGGTCGCGGCACGCAGCCTGAGTGCCGAAACCCTGGCCGCGCAGGCCGCCGAACTCTACGCGCCGGCCGATCCGCAGGGCGACGCGGTGCAGATGATGACCATCCACAAGTCGAAAGGCCTGGAATTCGAGACGGTCATCCTGCCCGGCCTGCACCGCGAAACCGGCATGAACGAAAGCAGCCTGCTGCTCTGGGACGAAGTCGCCGGCCCGGACGGGCGCGAGCACCTGCTGGTCGCGCCGCTCAAGCAGAAGGGCGCCGGCAGCAACGCGGCGAGCGCCTACGACTACCTGAAGAAGCTGGAAAACGAACGCGCCGGGCATGAGGACGAGCGCCTGCTCTACGTCGCCGCGACGCGCGCCATTCGCCGCCTGCACCTGGTCGGCGTTGCCGTTGCCGACGACAGCAAGGACGACGGCCTCAAGCCGCCGGCTGCCGGCAGCCTGTTGAAGCTGCTCTGGCCGGGCGTCGCGCAGGTGCCGTTTGCCGCCGCGCTGGCCGGCCGGGTCGTGGCGCCGGCAGCGGTCGACCTGCTCAATCCGGCCGAATTCGCGCCGCCGCTGCTGCGCCTGCGCGATTGCACGCCGGCTGCCGCGCTGCAATTGCCGGAAGGCGCCGTGCGCCCGGCCGGCAATGCGCTCGACGCCGATGCCACGGCCAGCGAGCTGTCGCTCGAAGCCTCGGTCGGCACGCTGGTGCATCGCTGCCTTGAGCTGATCGTCGGCCAAGGCCTGGCGGCCTGGCCGGTCGAACGTATCGTGCCCTTGGCGCCGGCCTGGCGGCGCTGGCTGCTTGCCCAGGGGCACGGCGAAGCCGCGGCGACGGCGGGCGCGGCGGAAGCAGTGCAGGCCGTGCAGGCGACGCTGGCCAGCGAGGCCGGGCGCTGGGTGCTCGCTGCGCATGATCAAGGTGCTGCGGAGCAGGCGTGGAGCAGCCTACGCGACAACCAGACGGTCAACCACGTCATCGACCGGATTTTCATCGCCGATGGTGTGCGCTGGATTGTCGATTACAAGACCGTGCGTCTGGCGCCGGGCGAGGAAGTTGACGCCGCGCTGCGTCTGCGTGCCGAAGGTTTCCGGCCGCAACTGGCGCGCTACGCGGCGCTTTTCGCCGGCCAGGAAATGCCGCTGCGCCTGGCGATTTATTTCCCTCTGCAGGCGCGCCTGCAGATCCTGCCGGATCTGACACAATAAGTGAGGCTGCCGGTTATACTTTCGTCGTAGTTTTGCTGGCGCAACCTTGGCCACCAGAAAATCATGCCCTGGCATCCGGGCCGATCAGGCGCTACGGGATGCCTCTGTTCGAAGCTGTTTGCCATTTTCACCGGATTGATGATGCGCCTGGCTTTCCTTCTCCTGCTGCTGTGCTTTTTCCGGAGCGTTTCGGCTCAGCCGGCCGAATTGCGTATCGGCCTCTGGGTCGCGGCAGATCATGGCAAGGTGCCCGCAGCTGCAACCCAGTCTGCTCTTGGGGTACGCGCTTTCAACGAAGAACTGGCGCGCGAAATATGCCGCCGGATCAATCTGCGCTGCCAGATGGAAAATGTTCTTTTCCCCGACATGCTGCCCGCGGTCGAGGCCGGACGCCTCGATCTCGGTTTCGGAAACTATCTGCGCACGCCCGAGCGCGAGCAGCGGGTCGCTTTCAGCGATTCGATCTGGAATTCGTCGTCGCGTCTGCTTGGTAGTGTGGAAGGTATTCGGCGACTGGCGAAGCGTTCCGGTCATGCAATTCGCTTCGATCAGCTGCACGGCCAACGGATCGGCGTTGTTTCCGCCACGCAACAGGCCGCATATGTCGAGTCCCGGGCGGGGAGCCAGGGACTGAGTGTGGTGTACGCCAAGGCAATGGATGAATTGATTTCCCTGCTTCGCGATGGCAAGGTGGATTTTTGCCTGGTGCCGATGTTGACCGCCTATGACAGCCTGCAGCGTGAGGTTTCCGGGCGCTTCGAATTCGTCGGCCCGGCCATGGTCGACGGCGGCCTCGGCGGCAGCGTGCATATCCTGCTGCCGAAGAATCGCGACTCCTTGCGCCTGGCGGTCAATCAGGCGCTGGCGGCGATGCGGGCGGATGGTTCCTACCATCGGCTGATGCGGCGCCATTTCCCGTTTAACCTGGATTAGGGCCATGCATGTGAACCTCAATCCTTTCCCCGCCTTGCACGGCATTCGTGCCGGCCGCGCCTTTGCCCTGCTTGCCGGCCTGTTCGTGCTGACCTTCGGGCTCATGGTCGTGCTGCTCGGCCTCGATCAGCAACGCGTGCTCGACGCAACCAGCCGCCTGCAGGATGCAACGGTGCCGGAAATCATTCGCTATCAGCGTCTGGCGCGCAATCTCGAACAATTGCGCCTGGAGGGCGAGCGGGTGTTTACCGCGGCAACGCCGCAGGCCCGGCAGCAGGCGATGTTCGTCGTCATGCTGGTCGCCAGTCACCCGAGTGTGCTGGAGGATGCCGAGTCGGCGGCGCTGGCGCGCGAGACGGAGCGCTTTCTCAGCGACTTGATGCATCGCGGCGCGGGTGATGTCAGCGTCTTTGCGACCTATTACGGCGAATGGCAGCGTCTGGCAGCGCGTCTCAGCGTGCGGGTGGATGATGTCGCGATCCAGGGGATCAATCTGGCCAATGCCGATCTCAACGACGTATCCGCGATCATGCGACTCGCCGGCTACAAGCTGGCCGGGGCGCTGCTGCTGGTCGGTTTGTTCCTGCTGATTTTCCTGTTTTTGCTGCGCCGCCACCTGATACACCCGCTGCAGCGCATCGACCGTGAGTTGTCGCATCTCAGCGTCGACCAGCCGGCACCGACTTTCGAGCCATCGGCGATGCGCGAGATTCATGCGGTCGAGGAGGCGATCGGCGAACTGCATGCCTCGCTGATGCAGAACGAGCAGGCGCGTTTCGCGCTCGAGGAATTGGCCAACAAGGATGCGTTGACCGGTCTGACCAACCGCCGGCATTTCCAGCTACTGGGCCATGCCGAAGTGTTGCGTGCGCAGCGCTACCAGCGCCCGGTCACGGTCGGCATGGCCGATCTCGACAACTTCAAGCACCTTAACGATACCTACGGGCATGCCGCCGGCGACGCCGTGCTGCGTGCCGTTTCCCAGTTGATGCGCGACAGTTTCCGCCAGTCCGACCTGATCGCGCGTTACGGCGGCGAGGAGTTCGTCTTCCTGTTCCCGGAAAGCACGCTGGCCGAGGCCTACATCCAGGCCGAGCGTCTGCGCCAGCGCTGTGCCGGGAACGACGTCACGCTGCCCGATGGCCGTGTCGTGCGGGTGACGATGAGCATCGGTTTGGCCGATGCCAGCGCCGCATCGCTTGAGGTTTCACTCAACCGTGCCGATGACGCGCTCTATGAAGCCAAGCGCAACGGCCGCAACCGGGTCGTGTTGGCACCCAGCCTTGCCCCGGTGCAGGAGCAGGAGCAGGGGACGCTAGCCCTTACGATCGAGTAGCGGTTTCAGGAAGCGGCCGGTGTGGCTGGCCTTGCACTTGGCCACCGTCTCCGGCGTGCCGGCGACCAGGATGCGGCCGCCGCCGTCGCCGCCTTCCGGCCCGAGGTCGACCAGCCAGTCCGCCGTCTTGATCACATCCAGGTTGTGCTCGATGACGACCACGGTATTGCCGTTGTCGGCCAGGCGCTGCAGCACGGAAAGTAGCATTTCGATGTCCTGGAAGTGCAGACCGGTGGTCGGCTCATCGAGGATGTACAGGGTGCGGCCGGTGTCGCGCTTGGAGAGTTCGAGGGCCAGCTTGACGCGCTGCGCCTCGCCGCCCGACAGCGTCGTCGCCGACTGGCCGAGCGTGATGTAACTCAAGCCGACATCGACCAGCGTTTGCAGCTTGCGCGCGATGACCGGCACTGCATCGAAGAACTCGCGCGCCTGCTCGACGGTCATGCCGAGGATGTCGTAGATGTTTTTGCCCTTGTATTGCACTTCCAGCGTCTCGCGGTTGTAGCGCTTGCCGTGGCAGACGTCGCAGGGCACGTAGATGTCGGGCAGGAAGTGCATCTCGACCTTGATCATGCCGTCGCCCTGGCAAGCCTCGCAGCGCCCGCCCTTGACGTTGAAGCTGAAACGACCCGGCCCGTAGCCGCGCGCACGCGATTCCGGCACCTGCGCAAAGAGGTCGCGGATCGGCGTCAGCAGGCCGGTGTAGGTTGCCGGATTGGAGCGCGGCGTGCGGCCGATCGGTGCCTGGTCGACGTTGATCACCTTGTCGAACAGGTCGAGGCCGACGATTTCCTGGTGCGGCGCCGGTTCCGTCGTCGAGCCGTAGAGGTGGCGCGCCGCCGCGGCGTACAGCGTGTCGTTGATCAGCGTCGACTTGCCGGAGCCGGAAACGCCGGTGATGCAGGTGAGCAGGCCGCCGGGAATTTCCAGCGTGACGTTCTTGAGATTGTGGCCGCTGGCGCCGACTACTTGCAGCATCTTGTCCGGGTTGACCGGTCGACGCGTTTTCGGGGCCCGAATTGCCCGCCGGCCGGACAGGTAATCGCCGGTCATCGACAGCGGGTTGGCGGCGACTTCGGCCGGCGTGCCCTGGGCGACCACGGCGCCGCCGTGGATGCCGGCGCCGGGGCCGATGTCGACGACGTAGTCGGCCGAACGGATGGCGTCCTCGTCATGCTCGACGACGAGCACGGAGTTGCCCATGTCGCGCAGGTTGCGCAGGGTTTGCAGCAGGCGGTCGTTGTCGCGCTGGTGCAGGCCGATCGACGGTTCGTCCAGCACGTACATGACGCCGGTCAGGCCCGAGCCGATCTGCGAAGCCAGCCGGATGCGCTGCGCTTCGCCGCCCGACAGCGTTTCCGCCGAGCGCTCCAGGCACAGGTAATCGAGACCGACGTTGATCAGGAAGGACAGCCGCGCCGTGATTTCCTTGAGGATCTTGTCGGCGACCTGCGCCTTGTTGCCGGTCAGCTCCAGACAATTGAAGTAGTTGCGCGCCTCGCCCAGCGGCAGGCGGCTGATTTCGTGCAGGGTCTTGCTGCCGACGCGCACGTGGCGCGCCTCGACGCGCAGGCGGGTGCCGGCGCAGCTCGGGCAGCTCTGGTTGCTGATGTATTTCGAAAGTTCTTCGCGCACCGCCTGCGAATCGCTGCCGCGGTAGCGCCGTTCGAGGTTGGGGATGATGCCCTCGAAGCTGTGGCTGCGGTCGAAGCGCGTGCCCTTGTCGTTCTGGTAGCGGAAGTTGATTTCCGTCTTGCCCGAGCCGAACAGGATCAGCTGGCGGATCTCGTCGGAAAGTTGCTCGAAAGGCGTGTCGACCGAGAAGCCGTAATGATCGGCAATCGATTCGATGATCTGGAAGTAGAACTGGTTCTTCTTGTCCCAGCCGCGGATTGCGCCGCCGGCCAGCGAGGCGGCCGGGTTGGTGACGACGCGCTTGGGGTCGAAGAACTGGATGACGCCCAGCCCGTCGCACTTCGGGCAGGCGCCCATCGGGTTGTTGAACGAGAAGAGGCGCGGCTCCAGCTCCTGCAGGGCAAACGAGCAGACCGGGCAGGCGAACTTGGCAGAGAACATGTGCTCGACGTTGCTGTCCATCTCGAGCGCGATGGCGCGGCCCTCGGCATGGCGCAGCGCCGTCTCGAAGGATTCGGCCAGGCGCTGGCGCATATCGTCGCGCACCTTGAGGCGGTCGACGACGACATCGACATTGTGCTTCTGCGACTTGGCGAGCTTGGGCACAGCGTCGATTTCATAGACCGTGCCGTCGACGCGCACGCGCGCAAAACCCTGGGCGCGCAGCTCGGCGAAGAGGTCCATCTGTTCGCCCTTGCGGTTGGCAACGACCGGCGCCAGGATCATCAGCTTGGTTTCGGCCGGCAGCGCCAGCACGGTATCGACCATCTGCGACACGGTCTGCGCTTCAAGCGGCAGGTTGTGGTCCGGGCAGTAGGGCGTGCCGGCGCGCGCGTAGAGCAGGCGCAGGTAATCGTGGATCTCGGTGACGGTACCCACCGTCGAGCGCGGATTGTGCGAAGTCGCCTTCTGCTCGATGGAAATCGCCGGGCTCAGGCCTTCGATCAGATCAACATCGGGCTTTTCCATCAACTGCAGGAACTGCCGCGCGTAGGCCGACAGCGATTCGACGTAACGGCGCTGGCCTTCCGCGTACAGCGTGTCGAAAGCCAGTGACGACTTGCCGGAACCGGACAGCCCGGTAATCACGATGAGCTGGTCGCGCGGCAGGTCGAGATTGATGTTCTTCAGATTGTGCGTGCGCGCGCCACGAATGCGGATGGTTTCCATCGCTGTTCTATTCTCGGTTGGGGAAGGGAGACTATACGCAAAAGCGGGCGGCTTTGCATGTGAAACTGTATGGGCATACAGCAGTCAGGCGCGGCAAAAATAATTGTCGGTCTCACGTGTTGAGACTTGGCTGGTGCAAAGTGGCTTCAACCCACTCGCCGGAGATCGCCATGAACGCCTCTTATCCCCCTGATCGCTACGTTTTCCTTGCCCTTCTCTTTGGCGCACTGGTCGCCAATCTGCCCTGGTAGGCCGTCTGTGCCGGATGGTCTAAAAAAGGACAGGCGGCTATGATGTTGGCAAAACCAATGAGGGCGGCATGACCAAATCCGAACGTTTCGGCATCATCGAACGCATGCTGCTTTCGCGGCGCAGCGTCAGCTTCGCCGAATTGCAGCAGCGCCTGGAAGTCTCGCGCGCCACGCTGCACCGCGACATCAAGGATCTGCGCGAACGCATGAACGTTCCCATCCTCTGCGACCGCGATACCGGCACCTATCGCATCGACAACAGCGTCGAGCGCTACGAACTCCCCGGCGTCTGGTTCTCGGCCGGCGAAATCCACGCCCTGCTCAGCATGCAGCAACTGCTCGCCGCCTTCGATGCTGGCGGCCTGCTTGCCGAACACGTCGGCCCGCTGCGCCAGCGCCTGCTCGGCATGCTCGAAAGCACCACCGATTCCGCCGCCGACATCGCCCGCCGCATCCGCATCCTGAGCGCCGCCGCCCGCCACTACGCGCCACAACACTTCCAGCACATCGCCGCCGCCCTCATGGAACGGCGCCGGCTCAGCATCGACTACGTCGCCCGCAGCAAGGGCGACGCCAGCCAGCGCGAAATCTCGCCGCAACGCCTGACGCACTACCGCGACAACTGGTACCTCGACGCCTGGTGCCACCTGCGCGACGAACTGCGCAGCTTTGCGGTCGACGCGATAAAAACGGTCAAAACCATGGACGCCATCGCCCAGGAAATCTCCGAAGCCGAACTCGACGCCGCGCTGGGCGCGGGCTACGGCATCTTCGCCGGCGCCGAAGTGCAATGGGCGACGCTCCTCTTCACCCCCGACCGCGCCCGCTGGGTCGCCGCCGAACACTGGCACCCGGAGCAGGAAGGCAGCTTTCTCGACGACGGCAGCTACCAGCTACGGCTGCCGTACAGCAATGATCCGGAGTTGATCATGGACATCCTGAAATATGGGCCGGATTGTGAGGTGGTGGGGCCGGCGGGGTTGCGGGAGAAGGTGGTGGGCTTGTTGAAGGCGGCGGTGGGGAGGTATGGGGATGAGTGAGATCGTGATACTTAAAGACACCGAAGCATTCGGAAAGCTGGAATTCGATGCTGATGAAAGAATGCAAGGACGGCATTTGCTGATTGATCACATGATTGATGTGGCAGCGTGCTTTACCCGGCTTGTCCAGTGTCGATCAATTCGACGGGCGCTTGAGCGAACCGCAGGGAGACAATTAGCCGAACAGGACGTTGCTCGCCTTACCGTGCTGGCATTCCTGCACGACATCGGTAAGGCAAATAGTGGTTTCCAGGCCAAGCGCTGGAAAACAAAAATTCCGCCAAGTTGGCCTGTGCCGATTACGGCGGGGCATGGAGTTGAGGCCGTCAAACTATTCCAAGTCGCGACATCGGCCGAGGCTATCGAGCCTTTGATCGAAAAAATCTGTACTTGGGGCGATGCGGTCGATTCATTGTTGACCGCGAGCATCAGCCATCACGGACGGCCGATCAAGGATAGCCCTGGTGGCAGTTCGAGCATCTGGAAATCCCATGAAGGGAAATATGACCCTGCTGTTGTACTGAAAGAAGTTGCGTACCGCGCGCCAGAGCTTTACCCAAGCGCTTTTCATGTCGGCGGTCAGGTATTGCCGCACGCTCCAAGTTTCGGCCACCTGTTTGCTGGACTGGTTCAGTTGGCTGACTGGCTGGGATCGGATACACGCTTTTTCAAGTTTTCCGAAGCAGGCGAGAATCGCGCAGAAACCGCAGCGCCCATGGCTGATAAGGCCATCACCAGCCTGGGACTGGATAGCGACAATTGGCGCGCCAAGCTCGTTGCCTTAGCACCAAGCTTTGCCGATGTCTTCGGCGGTTTCGATCCTCGCCCCGTTCAGGCGGCCATGAGCGATGATTCCCTCGGCCCTTTGCTCATCCTCGAATCAGAAACCGGCAGTGGCAAAACCGAAGCGGCGCTGTGGCGTTACGTTCATCTTTTCCGCTCCGGTTTGGTGGATAGCCTCTACTTCGCCTTGCCCACACGGGTAGCGGCGACCCAGTTGTATCAACGGGTGCAGGACACCCTGAAGCGTTTGTGGCCGGAAAATCCGCCCCTTGCTTTGCGTGCTCTACCGGGCTACGTCGCCGCCGATGGCGAAGAGATCAAGGCCATGGCGAATTTCGAGGTTTTCTGGAACGACTCGCCCGACGATCAGAAGGCGCACCAACGCTGGGCCGCGGAAAACTCCAAGCGTTTCCTTGCCGCGCCGGTCGCGGTTGGCACCATTGACCAGGCGCTATTGGGCGCCCTGCAAGTTCGTCACGCACATCTACGCCATGCAACGCTGGCCCGCAGTCTGCTGGTCGTGGATGAGGTTCACGCTTCCGATGCCTACATGACGGTACTGCTGGAGCGTTTGCTGAAAGCGCATCTGGGTTGTGGTGGGCATGCCTTGCTGCTGTCGGCCACGCTGGGTTCGAGCGCCCGTAGTCGCTATTTGGCCTTGGCGCCGACCGGGCAGTCCGGTTTGATCCGGAACATGTCGTTCGAGCAGGCTTGTGCCGTGCCGTATCCGGCAATTTCGGATTGCCATGGCATTCGGGCTACACCCGGAACAGGGCGCTCAAAGCGAGTGAGCTGGAGCCCCCGTGACTGTATCGCAGCCCCTGAAAAAATCGCGCAATTGGCCATTGAAGCCGCAGCGCAGGGCGCCAAGGTGCTGATTATCCGCAACACGGTCCCGGCCGCGGTGGCTACGCTGAACGCTCTGGAAAAGCAGGTTCCCGAACTGGCGTGGCTGTTCAGCGTTAAAGGCGTGAGAACGCTGCACCACAGTCGTTTCAGCCGTCAGGATAGACCGGAACTTGATGCTGCCATCGAGCGGCAGCTAGGAAAAGCACGGCCGGCAGGCCCCTTGATAGTTGTCGGCACCCAGACGCTGGAGCAAAGCCTGGACATTGACGCCGATTTCCTCATCACCGATTTGTGCCCGATGGATGTGCTGTTGCAGCGGCTCGGGCGTTTGCATCGTCATGAAAACGAACGCCCGGAAGCCTTTCGCCAAGCACAGGCAATTGTGCTGACGCCAGCAGGAAATGACCTCTCGCCCATGTTCGCCCGACCACAACATGGCTTGGGCCGATTCCATAACGGTGGCGGGGTTTATGCCGACCTGAGCATTCTTGAAGCAACGCGACGACTGCTGCTCGAAAAGCCGGAGGTCGTGATTCCTGAGAACAATCGCTATCTCGTTGAGGCGGCAACTCACCCGGACAACTTGCGCGTACTCGAAACGCAATTGGGAGAGGCTTGGCAAGGGCTGGCCCAGAAAATCGAGGGAGACACGGGGGCTCAGAAAGCCTTGGGCTATCTGCATTCGCTGGACATTGAGCAGGAGTTTGGCGAAGTCGAGTTTCCTCACGATGTGCTAGTCGCAACGCGTCTGGGTGCGCAAGACAGAGCGGCACGCTTTTTCGGCGTGATCGGTCCCTTTGGCTTTCCGCTCAAGGAACTACCGATACGGCATTACCTGTTGCCGAAGGAGTTGCCGCTCGATGCCGAGCCAAGCGATGTGTCCCGTCAGGACAATTGCATTACATTTCGTTTGGGTTCTGCTTCTTTTCGCTATAGCCGCTTGGGGCTCGAACGCCTCAAGGATGAATGAAAACTGCCGGAGGATACGCCGTGACACTACGTTACAACCTGCTGGATGAACCATTGATCCGAACTCGCCTAGTTGCCGATGGGCAGCCCAAGTCTTTCAGTCTGCCGGCTTTGTTTGTTGCCTTGGCAAACGATGAAGTACGCGACTTCACCGCGTTACGCCCACACCAGCGCCACCCATGGCATGCCTTTCTGGTGCAGCTCGCGGCGATGGCTTTGCACCGGGCGGATCGAGAGGAAGTATTCGATACCGAGTCAGCCTGGAAAGAGGCATTGTTGGGACTGACGCCTGACGATCCGGATGGCGCCGCCTGGTGCCTGATTTCGCCACACGACCGGCCGGCTTTCATGCAGGCGCCGGTATCGGGAGGCTCCGTCAATAGCTGGAAGAACCGGATTGAGGCGGCGGACGAACTGGATATGCTGGTCACCTCAAAGAACCACGATCTGAAGGCTGCAAGGATGCGGAAGGCTGAGGTCGATGATTGGTTAATGGCACTGATCAGTCTACAGACGCAGGAAGGTTTTCTTGGCGCAGGGAACTACGGTATTTCTCGAATGAATGGTGGCTTCGCCAGTCGTCCGGCGATTGGGGTTGTTCCTCAAGGACATTGGGGATCACGTTGGAAGAGAGACATTCAGACCTTGTTAGCCAGTCGCGTTGCCATCGTCGAACAGCAAGGGGTGCAAAGTGCAGGGGGTATCGGGTTGTTGTGGCTTGAGCCATGGAACGGCGAAAGCAGTCTTGCATTTACGTCGCTAGATCCTTTTTACATCGAGATTTGCCGTCGTATTCGGCTGGAATGTCTTGATGGATCGCAATCGATCTTTTCAATTGGTACCGGAAGCAAGGCTGTACGAATTGAGGCAAAAGAGCGAAACGGGATGACCGGCGATCCCTGGACCCCGATTGATGCTACTGCAGGGAAGGCATTGACCATCAGTGCGGAAGGCTTTCACTACCGATTGGCGGCTGAACTGCTTTTTGGTGGAAAGTATCGCCGCTCAGTCGCACAAATACCCGATACCAATGATGGTTCGTATGGACTGGTAGTTCTCGCCCAGGGGGTGACGCGGGGACAAGGGAAAACCGAGAAATACCACGAACGCCGAATCCCTATTTCTCCCAAAGTGCGCCAGTTGCTGATTCAAAAACAGACGGATCGCCTTGGAAAAATTGCAGGCGAGCGGGTGAGCGCCGTTGGGCAGATTCGAAGTGTGCTCTGGACGGCGCTAGCTACCCTGTTTGATCAAGGAGCGCCTAAAGACAAGTTTTCTGACAGCGCCAAAAACAAGGCAAGTGATTTTGTTAAGCCGTTTGAACAAGCGGAAGACGCCCGCTTCTTTGATGCGCTGAATGCCGAGGTTGAGTCAGATCAACCAGAAACCGAGCATTTGAACTGGTTGCTCTCCATGGCTTCTTCCGCCGAAACCATTTTGAAACGTGCCTTTGCCGCCGGACCTCAGTGCGGCGAGCAACGCTATCGCGCCCAAGCGGCCGCGCTGTCCCGTTTTTATGCCGGTTTGCGCAGCACGAAAACCCTACCGGTACTTGCCGAGTACTACCGCCAACAATCCACCAACAAGGAGCTTGCCCATGAGCATCCATGATGCCGATTCATCGGAATTACCTTTGCCCGAGGCGAGTGCTGCCCCAAGGCAGGAAAGTCCGCTCGAGAAACTCGCTCAGATCATTACCCAGGCTGCACGTTTCAAAGGCGATGCGCATGGTCTGGATAACGGCGAACGGGCGGCGCTGGCCCGACTCGATCCGGATGCGGAGTTGCGTCCCCATCAGATTGCGGCCCTTTCGCGGGCTTTGGTGTATGCCGGGTTTTCACCCGAAACCTGGCAACCGGAGACCTGGCAACGCTGGGGAACGATTGCGCATGGTATGGCGCTGGCAGGCCACGATGGAAGCCATAGGCTGGGAAAACAACTCAGCGATGCAGATGTTTCCGAATCGCGTGTCACCAAGCTGCTGACCGCCCGCGGTGATGCCTTCCGCCAGCTTCTTCCCCGCCTGCTTCGCCTGCTTGCAAGCAAAGGCAAAGCGCCGAACTGGTTCGATCTAGGCGATCTGGTACTTCATCAGGGGCGCGATGAAGAGGCCGCCGAAGCCACACGACTACGTATTGCCGGCAGTTATTTTTCTGCCGAAGCCAAGAAACCGAAGCACTAATTCACTTATTGGAGCCTGATTATGCAAATCCCGCGTTTTATTCAAATTCACACCCTGCACACTTACCCGGCTGCGCTGTTGAACCGTGACGATGCCGGTCTCGCCAAGCGACTTCCCTTGGGGGACGCCGTTCGTACCCGGATTTCCTCGCAATGTTTGAAACGTCATTGGCGCGTGACCGAAGATGCCTTTGCCTTGGCGAATCTCGATGTGCCTATGGGCATTCGGTCACGAGGTACGCTGGAGTTGATCGCCAAGCGTTTGCAGGAAAACGGGTTGACCGCACTGCTGGCGCAGGCCGCTGCCGAAGCCCTGCGGGATGCCGGCTTGCTCGATAAAGGTGGCAAAGACAAGAAGGGTGAAGATGCCCTGAAAACCGGGCAGGCGGTATTGCTTGGCAAGCCGGAAATTGATTACCTGGTGAATCGCTGCACAGAACTGGCTGCGGGAAATGCCGAGGAAAAAACGCTGAAAGCCGCAATTGGCGAATGGCTCAAAGGCAAAGACGAAAAGAGGAACATTGAAGCCTTGAAGCATGGCAGCGGTCTGGAGTCAGCCCTGTTTGGCCGCATGGTGACCTCTGATTTGCTGACGAGCCGTGACGCAGCCGTCTACGTTGCCCATGCCTTTACGGTGCATCAGGCTCAGGTTGAAAACGATTACTTCACGGTGGTGGACGACCTTCTTCAGGATGCTGGCGAGTTGGGTTCAGCCGGGATTTTCGATACTGAACTCGCCTCGGGGCTTTATTACGGTTACGTGGTCGTGGATGTGCCGCAACTGGTGCAGAACCTGGAAGGTGTGGATTTCAAGAAGTGCTTTGCAGATGGCGCATCTCCAGAACAGCGAGCCTTGGCTGCCCGCGTTGTGCAAAATCTGCTTCACCTCATTGCCACAGTCAGTCCCGGCGCCAAACGCGGCTCGACAGCACCCTTCGACTGGGCGAAGTTCATGCTGGTGGAAGCAGGCGACTGGCAACCGCGCAGTTTGGCCGCAGCCTTTCACAACGCCTTGTCTCTGGACGACAACAGCGCGCCTATTCGGCAACGGGCGGTGGGCAAGCTGACTGCGGAAATCGCCGCCATGGATGATGCCTACGGCGCACCGCTGGCTCGTCGTTTCCTGTCTGTTGATCCCGTCAGTGTGCCGGGCGCCGAGCGCCTGAACCTGACCCAATTGGCCGATTGGGCGAAGGGAATTGTCGAGCAAGGGGCTTGTTGACATGCCACGCCATCTTTTGATGCGCCTGGAAGCTCCGTTGATCGCCTTCGGTGGGGAAACCATCGATAAATTTGGCGTAATACGGGATTTTCCTGCGCTTTCCATGGTGACCGGCCTGCTGGCAAATGCGTTGGGGTATGGGCGGGAGGAGAGCGGGTTGCATGAACGTCTCCAATCACGTTTGTTAATCGGAGCAAGATTGGACAGCGATGTTCAGCGGCTAACCGATTTCCAGACTGCGCAACTAGGCAAGGACGATTTGGGGTGGACTACATGGGGAACACCCGAGGGACGGCGGGGTGGGCCAGATGCCTATTCCTCCCCGCACCTTCGTTACCGTGATTACCACGCCGGCCTGAAAGTTCTTGTCGCCTTACGTCTGGAGCCAGCAGCAGAGACCCCAACGCTGGATGATCTTGCGCAAGCGCTTGATCGCCCGGCGCGCCCCTTGTTCATCGGCCGGAAAACCTGTTTGCCCAGTCGGCGAGTGTTTGCCGGTTGGCAGGATGCAACGAACATTCTTGAAGCCCTGAAAGTCGTTCCGTTTCCCGATAGCCCTATCCGTTTGCGCTTGCAATGGCCGGACGGCGAGGGCGTTCTGCCGGGTGATCACGTTCTGGATTTGTGCGATGAGCGCAATTGGACCAGCGGTGTCCACGGTGGGTGGCGGCCCGTACGGGAAGGGGTATTTGATGCGCCGGGAGTGACAACATGACTTTTCAGTTATTGCGTTTGCAACCGGACCCGGCAGCCCTGGCGCCGTGGGCCACGCGTCATGGTTTGCTGTCACCGGATGGTGATTTCGGCTATGCGCTGCACGCCCTGCTTTGTTCCGCTTTCGGCGATCTGGCACCGAAGCCTTTCCATTATCTGGGAGGGCGGCAGGGCTTGCTGGCTTACACCTCAGCCGATCTGGAAAGCTTGCGTTTGAATGCCGCGCTGGCGACTCCGGATGTGGCCCGTGCCTTGGGGCTTGATGTGCTGGATGCGCGCCCATTCCCCTCAGCTTGGAAAACGGGACAGCGGTTGGGCTTTGAGTTAAGGATTCGTCCGGTCGTGCGTAGTAAGGAAGGCGGGGAGCGCGATGCCTTCCTGCACGCCATAAATCCTGCGGTCGACAGCGAAAAAGACGCAAAAAATGGAAGCTTGGCGGAGCGAACAGCGGTTTATACGGACTGGCTGCTCAAACAACTGGCTGTCGATGGTGCCGCCGAAATTGTCGAGACCCGGATGGAATCGTTCAAGCTCACGCGTGTATTGCGCAAAACGGGGAACGGTGAAAACGGCAAACGAAAAACTGCCAGCATTAGTGGGCCGGATGTCGTTTTCAAGGGGCAGTTGCTGGTCGGTGATCCCGAGGCATTTAACCGTCTGTTAGCCAGAGGGGTAGGGCGACATCGCGCTTTCGGTTTTGGCATGTTGTTGCTCAGGCCGGCCAGCGCATGTTGAAAGGGCGACTCGGGCTGGAAACGGCCCGCGTTCCCCATGCGGATCGACATGGGCTGATCTGGCTGGAGCGCGGTGAACTTTGCGTGATTGATGGTTGCCTGCATTTCATGGCAGGCAAGGAATCGTTGACGCCTTATGTCTTGCAGGTGCCACATCAGGCGGTTTCGATGATCCTGCTCGGGCCAGGCAGTAGCGTGACGCATGACGCTCTGCGCCTGCTGGCAAGACACGGAACCCTGATGGCAGCTGTCGGGCAGGATGGGGTTCGCACTTACACGGCGCCGCCATTGCTGCCTGATCGCTCAGACGTGGCTCGTCGTCAGGCCGAGCTATGGGGGAATCCACGTCGCCGCGTCAGCGTTGCGCGGCATATGTATGCCTTGCGCTTGGGCGAAATCCTGCCGCATCGTGATCTGGATACGCTGCGCGGCATTGAGGGGGCGAGGGTGAAGGCGATTTATCGATTGATGGCGGATAAATACGGTATTCCCTGGGATGGGCGGCATTACGACAGAAACAATCCAGAGGCCACGGACATACCAAATCAGGCGATCAATCATGCAGCTACGGCCGTTCAGGGAGCCGCCGCCATCGCTGTTCAGTCGCTGGCTGCCATTCCCCAGCTAGGCTTTATCCACGAAGATTCCGGGCAGGCGTTTGTGCTGGATATTGCCGATCTGTTTCGCGACACGATCACGCTGCAAATTGCTTTCTCGGTGGCAAAAAAAGCGATCAACGGGGACCAAACCAGCATTGACCGCCTGGTCAGACGCGAGGCGTCTACGGTGTTTCGGAAGCAGGATGTCATTGCCAGCATGATCGACAAGATCAAACAGGTATTGCGGACGGAGGAAAACGATGGCGCTGGTAGTGATCGTGACGCGTGATGTGCCATATCGGTTTCGAGGGTTTCTGGCTTCTGTGATGCTTGAGATCGCACCCACTGTTTATATTTCTCCTCGAATGAATCCCGGCGTGAGGTCGAGAGCCTGGGAGACTTTGGAGAGCTGGTTTTCGGCTGAGCCTCAAGGAAGCGTTGTGATGGTCTGGCGTGATATGAATGAAACGGGTGGGGTTGGCATCAAAACCCTGGGTGAGCCCCCAAGAGAACTCGTAGAGGTAGATGGCCTTTGGCTGGTTAAACGGATGTTGTAGAGTGCTCTTTAAAAATTCGGATCACTTTTGATGTTTTCTTTTGTAGATCATAGGGCTATCTACAAGAGGTTCCCCCGCGTTCGCGGGGATAGGCCCCGGCCAGGGACAGACTTGTTCAAACAAGGCAAGGTTCCCCCGCGTTCGCGGGGATAGGCCCGGAATGCCTTTCGCCATGAGTCGGTCGCGCTCGGTTCCCCCGCGTTCGCGGGGATAGGCCCGCGATACCTCCGCACCTGCACGGCGCTGGCGGGGTTCCCCCGCGTTCGCGGGGATAGGCCCAGTTCGATTGCTTTGTCGTCGTCTTTGCCCATGGTTCCCCCGCGTTCGCGGGGATAGGCCCCATACGATAGCAGCGATGCAGACGATAGAAACGGTTCCCCCGCGTTCGCGGGGATAGGCCCGATTGACGGACTGCCGGCGCATCTCCTGTTGGGGTTCCCCCGCGTTCGCGGGGATAGGCCCGTTCTTCACTACGCCAAGAGATGAGCCGCCAAGGTTCCCCCGCGTTCGCGGGGATAGGCCCGAGGACCGCGACAATCAGACAGTAATGAAACCGGTTCCCCCGCGTTCGCGGGGATAGGCCGTATGGGTCGGGCGATGAAGGGCAATTGCGCTCGGTTCCCCCGCGTTCGCGGGGATAGGCCCGCCAGTCTATTCCTCGCTTGATGAGGCGCCGGGGTTCCCCCGCGTTCGCGGGGATAGGCCCCCTTGCGCTCGCGCCTGGCTGCACGAAGTCAAGGTTCCCCCGCGTTCGCGGGGATAGGCCCCATCACCATAATGGCCGCAACCGTGCGATGGGGGTTCCCCCGCGTTCGCGGGGATAGGCCCTGGCCCGGCATCGTCGTCGCGTACTTTTCGGCGGTTCCCCCGCGTTCGCGGGGATAGGCCCTTCGGCGAGTCGGATCATTGGTGCGGCCCGGAGGTTCCCCCGCGTTCGCGGGGATAGGCCCCGCTGTGTCTCCGGCAAGCTTGCCCTGCCGTTGGTTCCCCCGCGTTCGCGGGGATAGGCCCCTGCTGCACCCATTGAAGCTCGATGTTGTGGGGGTTCCCCCGCGTTCGCGGGGATAGGCCCTGTACCCGTTCGGCGTTAATCCGTTGTAGAAGGGTTCCCCCGCGTTCGCGGGGATAGGCCCGGCATGCCTGCATCGCCGAGCACGCCGTCATCGGTTCCCCCGCGTTCGCGGGGATAGGCCCATGATGTCCGGCGGATACTCCGGAATCGGCAAGGTTCCCCCGCGTTCGCGGGGATAGGCCCGCGCTCCATCCAGTCCGGGGCGGTGCTGCCCAGGTTCCCCCGCGTTCGCGGGGATAGGCCCTCGATACACCACTTCAAGCTATCGACAAAATCGGTTCCCCCGCGTTCGCGGGGATAGGCCCCCATGGGTCTGGGTCATCGAATTCAAGCGAGTGGTTCCCCCGCGTTCGCGGGGATAGGCCCTCAAAGCCGAGCAGCGCGCCGCCCTCGATGCTGGTTCCCCCGCGTTCGCGGGGATAGGCCCTTTTGCCATGATTGTTTCCTTTCTTCATGCCCGGTTCCCCCGCGTTCGCGGGGATAGGCCCCATCCTTGATCTTGCGCAGCGCGGCCAGCGTGGGTTCCCCCGCGTTCGCGGGGATAGGCCCCAAGCGAAGCCGCCGAGCTGGCCAATGTGGCCGGTTCCCCCGCGTTCGCGGGGATAGGCCCCGCCGACGGCGGGGTATTGGGCATCAAGTTCGGGTTCCCCCGCGTTCGCGGGGATAGGCCCGGGAATAAAAGCGGCGCTCGGAATCTAATCCCGGTTCCCCCGCGTTCGCGGGGATAGGCCCACGCCGTCAATATCTTCACCAGGAATAATCACGGTTCCCCCGCGTTCGCGGGGATAGGCCCGATGCGCTATTGCCCCAGTCGTAGCCCTTGACGGTTCCCCCGCGTTCGCGGGGATAGGCCCGCACCGGCCGTCGCCGCCGCCGAGCTGATGCCGGTTCCCCCGCGTTCGCGGGGATAGGCCCATTTCCGGCCGCATCGGTCGGCATCGTCTCGGGGTTCCCCCGCGTTCGCGGGGATAGGCCCACGCGCATGCATGTCGCCGATGATTAGGGCAGGGTTCCCCCGCGTTCGCGGGGATAGGCCCACGCTGGTTCCTGGGTCGATTAGTTTTATTCTGGTTCCCCCGCGTTCGCGGGGATAGGCCCTTGATCTTTTCATCGCCGGACTGCATCCAGACGGTTCCCCCGCGTTCGCGGGGATAGGCCCTTGGTAATCGAAACCCACGCCCGTTTGATGGAGGTTCCCCCGCGTTCGCGGGGATAGGCCCATGCGGCTCACCCATGGCGGCTGATGCTCTGCGGTTCCCCCGCGTTCGCGGGGATAGGCCCCTGTCATCTATCGCTTCAAAAGCAATGTGCTCGGTTCCCCCGCGTTCGCGGGGATAGGCCCCTGGGGAATCCCCCCAATTGCCCCGATGTAATGGTTCCCCCGCGTTCGCGGGGATAGGCCCTGTCGCGAGAGGAACGCGCAGGGGCCGGCGAAGGTTCCCCCGCGTTCGCGGGGATAGGCCCTTCGGCGCTTCCTCTGGTTGCCGACCCTGATAGGTTCCCCCGCGTTCGCGGGGATAGGCCCGTGATCTCGCCGCGCTCGATCAGCGGGGCGCCGGTTCCCCCGCGTTCGCGGGGATAGGCCGGGGACGAAACGATCTCGCGGCACTGCCACGAAGGTTCCCCCGCGTTCGCGGGGATAGGCCCTTCACCAAGCTGCTGGCCGGGTACACCGTCACGGTTCCCCCGCGTTCGCGGGGATAGGCCCTTCGGGATGCTGGATTACATGCAGCAGATGGCGGTTCCCCCGCGTTCGCGGGGATAGGCCCTTGATGACGTGCTCGTTGGCGGCGTGGCTGGGGGTTCCCCCGCGTTCGCGGGGATAGGCCCTGAAGGTGCAGAAAAAGCGGTAGCATATTCTCGGTTCCCCCGCGTTCGCGGGGATAGGCCCGCCATTGAGCTGATGTACGGCGACCCGATCGGGGTTCCCCCGCGTTCGCGGGGATAGGCCCTTATCGAACAATCATCTTAGGAGCATAGAACAGGTTCCCCCGCGTTCGCGGGGATAGGCCCCAGTCACTACATCAAGTCGGCGGACGGTGGCGGGTTCCCCCGCGTTCGCGGGGATAGGCCCTTTGTCCCCAAGGTCTGCTGCCTGCCGCACGGGGTTCCCCCGCGTTCGCGGGGATAGGCCCTGCAGCGCATGATTCGGCAAGAAAAGCTTAACGGTTCCCCCGCGTTCGCGGGGATAGGCCCCGGCAGCCGGACGTGATGCGCCGCGACGATCTGGTTCCCCCGCGTTCGCGGGGATAGGCCCTCGGGGGGGCTGCGGGCAAGCCGCCCGAGCCTGGTTCCCCCGCGTTCGCGGGGATAGGCCCTTACGGTTACGCCGCCAAACGCTGGTCAGTTTGGTTCCCCCGCGTTCGCGGGGATAGGCCCTCATCCGCACCCGAGTAGATATCCCCCAGGGCGGTTCCCCCGCGTTCGCGGGGATAGGCCCCGTCCCGAAATCGTCCTCGATGGTGATGTCTCGGTTCCCCCGCGTTCGCGGGGATAGGCCCGAGCGCTCGGGCAGGTTTTGCTTTACCGAGTGGGTTCCCCCGCGTTCGCGGGGATAGGCCCCTCAAGGGTTTGGCCGGCACGTTTGCGGGCTGGGTTCCCCCGCGTTCGCGGGGATAGGCCCGGCGATTGAAAAGGCTGTTCGCATAGCAGGAAGGTTCCCCCGCGTTCGCGGGGATAGGCCCGAAAGACATCATCGGCCGCTGGCTGAAGCAGCGGTTCCCCCGCGTTCGCGGGGATAGGCCCGAGAACGACTTGTGCAGGTTTAGCCTTGGAGCGGTTCCCCCGCGTTCGCGGGGATAGGCCCGATGACGCCGACTTCGCCGCAGCATGGGACACGGTTCCCCCGCGTTCGCGGGGATAGGCCCAGCCAGACGAATGCCATCGCCGCGGGCGTCGTGGTTCCCCCGCGTTCGCGGGGATAGGCCCGATGACGCCGACTTCGCCGCAGCATGGGACACGGTTCCCCCGCGTTCGCGGGGATAGGCCCAGCCAGACGAATGCCATCGCCGCGGGCGTCGTGGTTCCCCCGCGTTCGCGGGGATAGGCCCGAGCCGCCATCGCCTGCGTATATCGAGTTCAAGGTTCCCCCGCGTTCGCGGGGATAGGCCCACGCCCGTGCTGCGCGGCATCCTGGCGGCGTGGGTTCCCCCGCGTTCGCGGGGATAGGCCCTGGTCAGATCCATCGCTTAGCGCTACCGGGGCGGTTCCCCCGCGTTCGCGGGGATAGGCCCGTCCTGGGCTATCACGTGCACTGGGAGCCATGGGTTCCCCCGCGTTCGCGGGGATAGGCCCTTCGAGTTGATCGGCGGCAGCCCGACCGCGAAGGTTCCCCCGCGTTCGCGGGGATAGGCCCTCGACGCGCGGTCGCTGCTGGGAGTACTCCGGGGTTCCCCCGCGTTCGCGGGGATAGGCCCCCAGGCGCCGGCATGCGGCACGATGGTCTGCCGGTTCCCCCGCGTTCGCGGGGATAGGCCCGACTGTTAAGCGGTTGCAATCGGTTCGGTCTAGGTTCCCCCGCGTTCGCGGGGATAGGCCCCATGCGATAAATAAAAGAATAGGAACCGAAATGGTTCCCCCGCGTTCGCGGGGATAGGCCCACGACGGTCTCTCAGCAGATCGGCGTGGGCGAGGTTCCCCCGCGTTCGCGGGGATAGGCCCTCGGCCCAGATCGACGCCGGCCGGTATAGAAGGGTTCCCCCGCGTTCGCGGGGATAGGCCCTCATCCGCGCCCGAGTAGATATCCCCCAGGGCGGTTCCCCCGCGTTCGCGGGGATAGGCCCGGCCTGATCGAAGTGCCGGACGATGGCGACTAGGTTCCCCCGCGTTCGCGGGGATAGGCCCTCGGCTGTCGTGCGAGGGTCAGCCTCCTCAAGGGTTCCCCCGCGTTCGCGGGGATAGGCCCTCGGCTGTCGTGCGAGGGTCAGCCTCCTCAAGGGTTCCCCCGCGTTCGCGGGGATAGGCCCGATGCGGGCCGCAGGTTATCGGAGAGCTTGGCGGTTCCCCCGCGTTCGCGGGGATAGGCCCTCGGCATAGAACAGCGGCACGCGGATATTGGCGGTTCCCCCGCGTTCGCGGGGATAGGCCCGGATGGAGCAGGGGCAGGAACGGCAGGAACTGGGTTCCCCCGCGTTCGCGGGGATAGGCCCGCGACGTCGACGAGGCTGGCGGGCAGCTCAACGGTTCCCCCGCGTTCGCGGGGATAGGCCCGCGAAGCTCATCGCGTCGATGATGTCCGGCGAGGTTCCCCCGCGTTCGCGGGGATAGGCCCACGCCAGATCGGGGCAGCAGGTAATCGCTGATGGTTCCCCCGCGTTCGCGGGGATAGGCCCCAGCCATCGGCTTGAATGGAAAAGCCGGCGGCGGTTCCCCCGCGTTCGCGGGGATATTAACCTGGCAAATAGATAGGGCGTTTATGTTATGATATTTGCATGGATAAAGAAGATGCCCGCAAGCTCAGGCCAGAGCAACAAAAGGAGAAGCGCAAGATAGCGCTTCGCATGCGAATGAACGGACGCGAATTTGCCGAGATTGGATTAGCGGTCGGAGTACATTCCCGTACGGTCCAATATTGGTGGTCGCGCTACCAGGCAGAAGGCCTCAAGTCGGCGGTAGAAGGCGGCAAAAGAGGCACGGAGATTGGTGAGCGACGCACACTCAGCGTGGAACAGGAGTGGGCAGTGCAGCAGTTGATCAGCGAGAAAATGCCTGACCAACTCAAGCTTTCCTTCGCGCTCTGGACACGGGCAGCAGTTCAGGAGTTGATCCATCGTCGTTTCAAGATCGACATGCCGATTCGGACGGTCGGTGAGTATCTCAAGCGCTGGGGTTTTACACCGCAGAAGCCGTTGAAGCGGGCCTATGAGCAGAAACCTGAATTGGTGGAGGCTTGGCTCAAGGAGAGTTACCCACGCATCGCCCGGCGCGCCAAGGACGAAGGGGCGGAGATTCACTGGGGTGACGAAACGGGCATCCGTAGCGATTGCCAACATGGCCGGAGCTATGCGCCAGCGGGAAAAACACCTGTTCAAAGGGTGCCCGGCAGCCGGTTTGCCACGAACATGATCTCCACGGTCACCAACCAGGGGAAAGTGCGCTTCATGCTCTATCGGGAAACGATGACGGCCACTGTCCTGATTCGATTCCTTGCACGCCTGGTTCGTGATGCTGGACGCAAAGTGTTTTTGATTCTCGACAACCTGCGAGTGCATCACAGCAACAAGGTTCGGGACTGGTTGGAAAAACATACCGAGCACATTGAGTTGTTCTTCTTGCCCGCCTACGCCCCGGAACTCAATCCGGACGAGTATCTGAATTGCGACCTGAAGGCCTTGGTTCATGGCGGAAAGCCTGCCAGGAATCGGGATGAACTGGAATCAAAGGTGCGAGGTGCAATGATGAAAATACAGAATCGCCCAAAACGGGTTATGTCCTATTTTAGACACCGAAAAATCCAATATGCCGCGTAATGAACCTATTGGATTGCCGGGTTAATACCGAGCACATTGAGTTGTTCTTCTTGCCCGCCTATGCCCCGGAACTCAATCCGGACGAGTATCTGAATTGCGACCTGAAGGCCTTGGTTCATGGCGGAAAGCCTGCCAGGAATCGGGATGAACTGGAATCAAAGGTGCGAGGTGCAATGATGAAAATACAGAATCGCCCAAAACGGGTTATGTCCTATTTTAGACACCGAAAAATCCAATATGCCGCGTAATGAACCTATTGGATTGCCGGGTTAATAGGCCCCTAATAAATCGTTAAATGTGACGCCCCACGGAGGTTCCCCCGCGTTCGCGGGGATAGGCCCCGCGAAAAATACATCCCGATTGATATGGATAAGGTTCCCCCGCTAGCGCGGGGGTAGGTCCGTCGGTCGTCTGGCTGCAATGGGTGTTCAGCTATTTCCGAGCTTTAAGGACTTGCTGGCTACGATCCACAAAACCGGTTTTCCATGCGCAGGAGGAAAGATTGCTATATCTGCGTGTAGGGGAAATTGCGCAAATGGATGGCATGTGAGTGGTTTAAGAAGGTATGGGTACTTCAGTGCGCTCGTTAAGGCTGGCGTAAGTGTTGAACGTCTTGCAGAAAAGCTCTGTCGATACGCTGCTTGGTGTGTTCGACGTAGTAATCGATAGCGGCATCAAATTCGGTTTGCGCTGTCTTCCGAAAAAATTGCTGTCATTCTGTCTTGCGCTTGGCGATCCTTGCACGGGCTCGGGCAATTGATTCATCGAAGTTGATAGCGCCCATTTCGCCTCGATCGTAAGCGTCTCCGCGACGTTCGGCTTCTTCGACCCAGCTAGCGAGGATTGAGTCGTCCAGCTCCACATCGTCCTGCTCCAGACTGAGTAGTAGAAACCATGCCAATCTAGTGCGCTCGGCCGGTGAAAGTTGCAGAGCAGCGGCTTCGATGTCTTCAAAAGATAAATTGATCATGGTGCAACCTCCGCTTATCTCAAGAAAGGCTACCTCAAGGATGTTGGTCGCGCCATAAGTGGTGTTGAGCGATGTGTGCCGACGCACTTGATCTGATTGCCTGAACTGCCTTGCTGGCTTGAGTCGCGCTGAAGTGTTGTTCTCAGCCCAGCTCGTCCAGCCCGTATTTCCTGATCTTGTCGTGCAGCGTCGTCTTGGCGACGGCGAGGGCTTCGGCGGTGCGGCCGAGGGTGCCGTGGCGGCGCAGGGCGTCGGCGATCAGGGCGCGTTCGAAGGCTTCGACGGTGGCGGCGAGCGGCGTCGGGCCGTCGGCGGCGGGTTGGCCGAAGGGCGGCGAGCCGCTTTCGATGCCGAGCACGCAGCGGTCGGCGACGTTTCTAAGTTCGCGCACGTTACCCGGCCAGGCGTAGCCGACCAGTTGCTGGATGCGGGCGGCGGGGATCTCGGGTACCGGCCGCTGGTGGCGGGCGGCGGCGAGCAGGAGGAAGTGTTCGAAGAGCAGCGGGATGTCTTCGCGCCGTTCGCGCAGCGGCGGCAGGTTGAGCGTGGCGACGTTGAGCCGGTAGTAGAGGTCGGCGCGAAAGCCGCCCTTGGCCGAGAGTTCGAGCAGCTCGGTCTTGGTCGCGGCGATGACGCGGCAGTCGATGGCGATGGTCGTGTTCGAGCCGAGGCGCTCCAGCGTGCGTTCCTGCAGCACGCGCAGCAGCTTGATCTGCATGGCGAGCGGCATGCTCTCGATTTCGTCGAGGAAGAGCGTGCCGCCGTTGGCGTGTTCGATCTTGCCGATGCGGCGCTTGCCAGCGCCGGTGTAGGCGCCTGCTTCGTGGCCGAAGATTTCGCTGTCGAACAGGGTTTCCGGCAGGCCGCCGCAGTTGATGGCGACGAAGTTGCCGTTCCGGCGCGGGCTGGCTTCGTGCAGGCTGCGCGCGACGAGTTCCTTGCCGCTGCCGGTTTCGCCGTGGATGAGCACGTCGGCGGCGCTGTCGGCGAGGCCGGTGAGCATCTGGCGCAGCTTCTGCATGCCCGGCGAGCGGCCGATCAGCTTGCCTTCGAGCTGGTCGCGCTGGGCGAGCTGGCGGCGCAGGTCGCGCACTTCGAGGACGAGGCGGCGCTTTTCCAGGGCGCGGCGGACGACGTCGACGAGAAATTCCGGCGCAAAGGGTTTCTGGATGAAATCGTAGGCGCCGTCCTTCATCGCCTGCACGGCCATCGTCACGTCGCCGTGGCCGGTGATCAGGACGACCGGCAGTTCCGGGTCAAGGGCGAGCAGTTCGCGCAGGAAGGCCATGCCGTCCATTTTCGGCAGGCGCACGTCGCTGACCACGATGCCGCGAAAGTCGGGCCCGAGCTTCTTGCGCGCCTGTTCGGCCGAGCCGGCGCATTCGGCGGCGATGCCTTCGAGCTGCAGCGCCTGTTCGCAACCCAGCGCGACATCGGGGTCGTCTTCAATGATCAATACCTTGAGCGCTTCAGTCATCAGCGGTCGACTCGTCAAAAAGGGGCATTTCCAGCGTGAATACGGCGCCGCCGGCGGGGTGGTTGCTGCCTGTCAGTGTGCCACCGAAATCACGGATGATGCCGGCCGAAATGGTCAGGCCGAGGCCCAGCCCGTCGCCGGCCGGCTTGGTCGTGAAGAAGGGCTCGAAGAGGTGGGCCTGCGCCGTATCGTCGAGGCCGGGGCCGTGGTCGCGCACGGCGAGGCGGGCGCTGCCGGTTTCGCCGCGGCAGTCGATTTCGATCTGCGGCGCGGCCTGGCCGGCCATCGCGTCGAGGGCGTTGCCGATCAGGTTGATCAGCACCTGTTCGAGGCGGTTGGCGTCGCACAGGGCGCGCGGTTCGGGCAGCGGGCAATGCCGCACGATCTCGGCGTTGGCCTGGCGCAGGCGCGGTTCGAGCAGGGCCAGCGCGTTGTCGATGGCGTGGCAGAGCGCCACCGGCTGCAACTGGCCGCTCGACTTGCGGGCGAAATTGCGCAGCTGGCCGGTGATCTGCCCCATGCGGTCGACGAGCTGGGCGATGCGTTCGAGATTGGTACGTGTTGTCGTCAGGTCGCCGCGTTCGAGGAAGCGCACGCTGTTGCCGGAGAGCGTGCGCAGCGCCGCGAGCGGCTGGTTGAGTTCGTGCGCGATGCCGGTCGACAACTGGCCGATGACGGCAAGCTTGCCGGCCTGGACCAGTTCGTCCTGGGCGGCGCGCAAGGTGCGCTCGGCGCGGATGCGTTCGGCGATCTCGTCCTGCAGCAGGTGGTTGGCGGCGGAAAGATCGGCCGTGCGTTCGTCGACCTTCCGTTCCAGTTCGTCGTGCGCCTGTTGCAACGCCTGCTGCGCGGCCAGCCGGTCTTTCAGGTGGCGGCGGCGCTCGACGAGCATCAGGCCGAACATGAAGAGCAGCACGGCAACAACACCGGCGACCGTGGCGCGGCTCTGCGCGATATCGTCGACCTGTTCGAGATGCGAGAAGACGGTCAGCGTCCACGGCGTGCCGGGCAGCGGCCGCGATTGCGCGAGAAAGCGCCCGGTCACCGGGTACACCGAGACCATTTCCGGGCTGTCGCCGCTGATCCGGACCAGTCGGGCGCCGTGGTCGAGTTCGCGGATTTCCTTGAGGCCGAGCGGTTTCAGGGCGCGCCGGTTGTATTGCTGCGTCTGGTCGAAGGCGCTGCGCGTCGCCTCGTCTAGCGGGCGCAGGGTGGTGAATTTCCAGTCGGCGACCGAGCCGAGGATGACGACGCCGTTCTCGTCGCTGACCATGGCCGGTGCCTCGCCCGTGCTCCAGGATTTTTCCAGTTGCTCGAGGCTGACCTTGATGACCGCGACGCCCAGCGTCTGGCCGCGGTCGGCGAGGCGCGACGACAGGTAGTAGCCGGGTTCGCCGCGCGTCGTGCCGATGCCGAAGATGCGGCCGCTGCCGTTGTTCATCGCATCGCGGAAATAGGGGCGAAAGGAAAGGTCCTCGCCGACGAAACTGTCGTCGCGCTGCCAGTTGCTCGAGGCGCGCACCCGGCCGCCGGCGTCGATGACGTAGATCGACAGCGTGCCGGCGCGTTCGTTGAGTTGTTCGAGATAGGCGTTGACCGCCGGCTGGCGCTTGTTGTCCTGCGGCTGGCGGAGCAGTTCGACGACATCCGGTTCGAGGCCGAGGGTGCCGGGCAGGAAGGCGTACTTGCCGATTTCGCGTTCGAGGCTGGCGGTGTACAGGTCGAGGCGGTGCAGGCCGGTGGTCTGCAGGTCGGCGATGCCCAGCTGCTGCGCGACGCGGTGCGTGCCGAAACCGCTCAGCGCAGCAAGGGCGGCGAGCAGCAGGAACAGCGTCAGGTAGCGCAGGGGCGAGTGGCTGGGCATGATCGGTCGGCGGTGGGGCCTATGGTAGCGTCAGAAGAGGTCGGCCAGTTGCTTGACGATGAGGATGGCGACGACGAGCAGGAAGGCCTTGCGGATGAAACCGGCGCCGTGCTTCAGGGCGAGATGGGTACCGACTTGCGCTCCGGCCAGGTTGCAGGCGGCCATGACCAGACCGACCGTCCACATGATCGGTCCGTGGCTGGCGAAGAAGCCGATCGCCGAGATGTTGGTGGCGACGTTGATGACCTTGGCGCTGGCCGAGGCGCGCACGAAATCCATGCCGAAGACGCGGACGAAGCCGAAGATCAGGAAACTGCCGGTGCCCGGCCCGAAAAAGCCGTCGTAGAGGCCGATGATGAGTCCGAACAGGGCGCCGCGCCAGGGATCGCCGGGGCGCATCTCGTGCGTTTCGCTCTGCCCGAAATCCTTGCGTTTGAAGGTGTAGACCGCTACGACCAGCATCAGGATGACGATCAGCGGGCGCATCGCCTCGCGCGAAATCCAGGCGACCAGCGCGGCGCCGATCCAGGCGCCAAGCAGCGCGGCAGCGGTGGCGGGCAGCACCAGGCGCCAGGGAATCTGCACGCTGCGCGCGTAGCGCCACAGCGAGGAGGCGGTGCCGGCGATGCTCGATACCTTGTTGGTGCCGAACAGCGTCGGGATGGCGGTTTGCGGGAAGGTGGAGAGCAGCACCGGGATCTGGATCAGGCCGCCGCCGCCGACCACGGCGTCGACCATGCCGGCGAAGAAGGCAGCGGGGGCGAGGATGTACCAGTCGATCATGGTCTTTTCAGCAATCGGGAAAAAAAGAACCCGGTGCAGGGCACCGGGTTGGCAAAAAGGTTCGCCCATATTGTGCCTGAGCGAACCCGGAGGAGAGGTTGCGTCAGGCGGATTGGGTCAGGAACTCGTCGTCCGGTACCGGCAGTGCATCATCGGCCTCGGCCAGTGACGCATCGACCGGGTCGATGGCGTTTTCCCACTTGGCGACAACGGCGGTGGCGATGGCATTACCGAGCACGTTGGTGACGGTGCGCCCCATGTCGAGGAAGTGGTCAATGCCGAGCACGAGCAGCAGGCCGGCTTCCGGCAGGTTGAACATGGGCAGCACGGCGGCGACGACGACCAGCGAGGCACGCGGTACGCCGGCGATGCCCTTGGAGGACACCATCAGCACCAGCAGCATGGTGATCTGCGTGCCGAGACTGAGCTCGATGCCGTAGGCCTGGGCGACGAACAGCGCCGCGAAGGTGGTGTAGATCATCGAGCCGTCGAGATTGAAGGAATAGCCGAGCGGCAGTACGAAACCGATGACGCGGTTCTTGATGCCGAATTTTTCCAGCTGTTCCATCAGTTTGGGGTAGACCGATTCGCTGCTTGCCGTCGAGAAACCGACCAGCATCGGGCCGCGCACCAGTTTGAGCAGGCGGAAGACATCCTTGCCGAGCACGAAATAACCGGCCGCGATCAAGACCAGCCAGAGTGCGGCGAGGGCGATGTAGAAGCTGACCAGCAGCTTGCCGAAAACGAGCAGCATGCCCAGGCCCTGGGTCGTGATGATGCCGGCCACCGCGCCGAAGACGCCGATCGGGGCGACGCGCATGACGTAGTCGGTGACTTTCAGCATGACATGGACGATTTCTTCCATGGTGCCGACCAGGCTGCGTGCCATCTGGTTGTGCAGGTGGCCGAGTGCCAGACCGAAGAAGACGGCGAAGACGAGGATCTGCAGGATTTCATTGGCGGCCATGGCTTCGAAGATGTTCTTCGGGAAGACGTGGGTGATGAAATCCTTGAGGTTCAGCGCGCTGGTTTTCAGATTCACGGCGCTGCCCACTTCCGGCAGCGGCACACTCAGTCCTTCGCCCGGGTGCAGCAGATTGGCAAAGACCAGACCGAGCAGCAGCGAGCAGAGCGAGGCGCCGACAAACCAGGCGAGCGCCTTGCCGCCGATGCGCCCGACCGTGCGGCTGTCACCCATGCCGGCCAGACCGGCAACCAGGGTGGCGAAGACGAGGGGCGCGATGATCATCTTGATCAGGCGCAGGAAGATGTCGGTCAGGATGCCGAAATAGCCGGCGATCTCCTTGGCTTCGGCGGGGCTGCCGGCGAGCGTGTGGCACGCGTAGCCGACAATGACGCCGAGCACCATGGCGATCCCGATCAGGGTCGTCAGTCGGTTCATTTTCATGATGTTTTCCTTGTGGTGTGCATTGAATTGGGAACAGTCCGCTCAGGCGGTATGGACAGGAATCATTTGCGGCTTGGTCAGGACTTCCGGGCGCAGCACTTCGGCCAGTTGCTCGGGGCTCATCAGCTTGCGTTCAAGCACGATCTCGGCGACACCACGCCCGCTCAAGTGGGCTTCGGCAGCGATTTCGGTGGCGTTGGCGTAGCCGATGTAGGGGTTGAGCGCGGTGACGATGCCGATCGAGCGTTCGACGCTGGCGCGCAAGGCATCACGGTTGGCCGTGATGCCGTCGACGCAATGGTCGGCCAGCGCCTTGCAGCCCTTGCGCAGGTGCAGCACGCTCTTGAACAGGCTGTGCGCGATGATCGGCTCGAAGGCGTTGAGCTGCAGCTGGCCGGCTTCGGCGGCGAAAGTCACGGTGGTGTCGTTGCCGATCACTTCAAAGGCGATCTGGTTGACCACTTCCGGGATCACCGGATTGACCTTGCCCGGCATGATCGACGAGCCGGCCTGGCGCGGCGGCAGGTTGATTTCGCCGAAACCGGCACGTGGACCGGATGAAAGCAGACGCAGGTCGTTGCAGACTTTGGACAGTTTGACGGCAACGCGTTTGAGCACGCCGGAGAGTTGCACGAAGCTGCCGCAGTCCTGCGTCGCCTCGATCAGGTTGGGGGCGGTGAAGACCGGTACGCCGCTGATTTCGATCAGGCGACGGCAGACCAGCGGGGCGTAGTCGGGGTGGGCATTGATGCCGGTGCCGATCGCCGTGGCGCCGAGATTGATCTCGCGGATCAGCATGGCAGCCTCTTTCAGGCGCTCCTCGTCCTCGCCGAGCATCACGGCATAGGTCGAGAATTCCTGGCCGAGCGTCATCGGCACGGCATCCTGCAACTGGGTACGGCCCATCTTGAGCACGTCGGCGAATTCCTCTGCCTTGCGCTCGAAGGCGCGGCGCAGATAGGCCATGGCGTCGACCAGGCGGAAGATGCCGACATAGGTGGCCAGCTTCAGGGCCGTCGGATAGACGTCATTGGTCGACTGGCTCATGTTGACGTGTTCGTTCGGGTGCAGGTGCTTGAACTCGCCCTTGGCGTGACCGAGGATTTCCAGCGCCCGGTTGGCGATCACCTCGTTGGCGTTCATGTTGGTCGAGGTGCCGGCGCCACCCTGGATGACGTCGACAACGAAATGCTCATGCCACTGGCCGTCGATCACTTCCTTGCAGGCGGCGACGATGGCATCTGCCTGTTTGCCATCGAGCAGGCCGAGTTCGTGGTTGGCCTGGGCGGCTGCCTGCTTGATCTGGGCCAGGGCGCGGATCAGGTCGGGATAGACGGCAATCGAAATGCCGGTGATGGCGAAATTTTCCAGCGCCCGCAGGGTATGGACGCCGTAGTAGGCGGTGCCCGGGATCTCGCGGTCGCCGAGCAGATCGTGTTCGATGCGGCTGGTGGGGGGCGTGTTCATTTTGTCTCCTGTGTTGTCGTTGACCGCCAGGAATGACCCGACAGCAGCTTTTCTTTCGCACGTCGCGTGCCAGTCTTCGGGAATTAGCCGGACCTTGATTTGATGGGGTTTTCTGATGGGTGGCGGCGCGCCCGTTACGGGTTTCCGACCCTCTTGCCATTCGGGCTGTTCGGATTTCCGAACACGTTTGCCGCGAAGGCGGTGCTTTGCTATCTGTTAAGATTCCCGCTTCGCTGCAACGCAACAATTACAAGTCAAAATGACCTCCCCTTCCGATCGCATGAGTCCCGAAGAGCGCCGTGCCGGCGCTTCGCTGGCTTCCATCTTTGCCTTGCGCATGCTGGGGCTGTTCCTGATCCTGCCGGTGTTTTCGGTCTATGCGAAAACCCTGCCCGGCGGCGACAACCTGGCCCTGGTCGGTTTCGCGCTGGGTGCCTACGGCCTGACCCAGGCCGTGTTCCAGATTCCCTACGGCATCGCGTCCGACATCTTCGGACGCAAGCAGGTGATCGTGATCGGCCTGCTGATCTTCGCGCTGGGCAGTTTTGTCGCAGCCTGGGCGCCGGACATGACCTGGATCATCGTTGGTCGCGTGCTGCAGGGCGCCGGTGCGATCTCGGCCGCAGTCACCGCGCTCGCCGCCGATCTGACGCGTGAGGAGCACCGCACCAAGGTGATGGCGATGATCGGTTCGTCGATCGGTCTCGTTTTTGCGCTGTCGCTGGTTGGCGCTCCGCTGCTTTATGGCTGGATCGGCATGGGCGGCCTGTTCTGCATGACCGGTGGCCTGGCGCTCGCCGCCATTGTCTTGCTGCTCAAGGCGGTGCCGCCGGCGCCGCCGCCGCATGGCCACGAAAAGCTGCCGCTGCGCCGGGTGGTGTTCGATCCCGACCTGCTGCGCCTGAATCTCGGTATCTACGTGCTGCATCTGGTGCAGATGGCGATGTTCGTCGTGCTGCCGCACGCCCTGGTCAATCACGGCGGCCTGCCGGCCGCGTCGCACTGGATGGTGTATTTGCCGGCGGTGCTGGTGTCCTTCGCGATCATGGTGCCGGCGATCATTGCTGCCGAGCGCAAGGACAAGATGCGGCCGATTTTCCGTGCCGCCGTCGCCCTGCTCATCGTCGTCCAGCTTGGCCTGCTCGCCTTCGGCCAGAGCTTGTGGGGGCTGGCGTTATGGCTGCTGCTCTTCTTCGTTGCCTTCAACGTGCTGGAAGCAACGCTGCCCTCGCTCGTTTCGCGTACCGCGCCGCCAGCGGCCAAGGGGGCGGCTCTGGGCGTCTACAACACGACCCAGGCACTGGGCTTGTTCACCGGTGGCGCATTGGGCGGTTATCTTGCGCAGCATTTAGGCGATAATGCCGTTTTTGCCATGTGCGCCGGATTGCTGCTGATCTGGCTGGTGGTGACGAATTCGATGAATTTCCCGCAGCGGCGCGTGCCGCCGGCTGCGGCTCAAACTGTTTAGGGAGACGTGGGTATGGCTTCGGTTAATAAATGGATCGGTATCGGTAATTTGGGTCGCGACCCGGAGATGCGCTATACGGCCAGCGGCGAGGCAATCTGCAATTTCAGCATTGCCTGCACGGATAGCTGGAAGGACAAGCAGACCGGCGAAAAGAAGGAGCAGACGGAATGGGTCCGCATTTCCTTCTTCGGCAAGCTGGCTGAAATCTGCGGCCAGTACCTGAAAAAGGGCTCGCAGGTTTATATCGAAGGCAGCCTGCGCACGCGCAAGTGGACCGACAAGGATGGCCAGGAACGCTACACCACCGAAATCCGCGGTGACGAGATGAAAATGCTCGGCTCGCGTCAAGGCATGGGTGCGCCGGCGTCTTCCGGTGGCGGTGGTGGTTACGACAGCGAGCCGACCGATTACGCCCCGGCCCCGGCCCGCAACAAGCCGAAACCTTCGTTCGATGATCTGGGTGACGACATCCCGTTCTGAACGATTGGTGCGACTTGTGCCCGTCGTATCGGCCGCCCGCCTGTGGCGGCCTGCGCCGGGCGTCGTTTTTATCTAAGGGTTAATTCACCATGTCCAACGCCGTCACTTTCAAGATTCTCGAAGATATCGCCAGGGATTTGTCCGGCAACGAGATTTCTTTTCCGACCTTTCTCGATATCACCTTTCAGGTGCGGACGGCACTGAAGGACCCCAATCTGAACGTCGAGCAATTGGCCAAGCTGGTTGGGGCCGAGCCGTTGATGAGCGCCAAGATCATCCGCATGTCGAACTCGGTCGCGATGAACCCGTCCGGGCGCGAGATTGCCGACGTCAAGAGCGCCATCGTCCGGGTCGGCATGGAAGCGGTGCGCACGGTCTCTTTCGCCGTGGCCATGGAGCAGTTGCTCAAGTCGAAGCAGATGCAGCCGTTCGAGGGGATTTCGCAGCGCCTGTGGGAACACACTTCGCACGTTGCCGCGCTGTGCCGCGTGCTGGCGCGCAAGATTGCCAAGATCAACGGCGACGAGGCGATGTTTGCCGGCCTGGTGCACGATATCGGTGTTTTCTACCTGATGTCGCGTGCTGCCAATTTCCCTGAGCTGGTCAACGACAAGCCGGAGTTGCACGCGCTGCTCGTCGGCTGGCACGACAACATCGGGCATGCGCTGCTCTCGGCCTTGAACCTGCCGGAGTCGGTGCTGGTGGCCGTGCAGGAGCATGAAACCGATCGCGAAATCAAGGAAATCCATTCGCTTTCCGATGTGCTTTATGTCGCCAACAAGATTGCCAACCGGGCTGCCTGCTGGCGCGATCCCGAGCTGGATGGTGTTGTCGATACATCAATGCTGGAGTCGATTCTTGATCCCGAGACATTGGCCTCGATCATCGAGGAGTCGCAGGAAGAAGTGCAGTCGCTGAAGTCTGCACTGGGCGGTTGACGCTCTCGGGGCGCCGTTTTTCGGCGCCCTTGTTATTTGGAGTGCATAGAGCGGCCACGAAGCCGCCGGCGATTCTGGGGTAAATATGAGCAGCAGTCACCAACAGGCCGGAGAACTCACCGGCAAGCGCCTCGCCGTCATGGCCCTGGCCGCCCTCGGGGTGGTCTATGGCGACATCGGTACCAGTCCGCTGTACGCGGTCAAGGAAGTCTTTGCCGGCAATCATCCGATTCCGGTAACCGAGGCCAATATTTTCGGCAGCCTGTCGTTGTTCTTCTGGGCGCTGATCATCATCGTCTCGATCAAGTACGTGATTTTCATCATGCGTGCCGACAACCGCGGCGAGGGCGGCATCATGGCGATGATTGCCCTTGCCTTGCACGATGCGCAGGGCAAACCGCTGCAGATGAAGCTGATCATGATTGTCGGCATCCTGGGGGCGGCGATGTTCTACGGTGACGGCATGGTGACGCCGGCGATGTCGGTGCTCTCCGCCGTTGAGGGGCTGGAAGTCGCAACGCCTGCCTTCAAGCCTTTCGTCATTCCCTTGACCATGGTGGTGCTGTTCGGCCTGTTCTTCGTACAGCGCAGCGGCACGGCCGTGGTCGGTGCCTTCTTCGGACCGATCATGGTGCTCTGGTTCAGCACGCTGGCTTTGCTTGGCCTGTACAGCATCGTCGAGCATCCGGCCATTCTGACTGCGCTCAACCCGCTGTATGGCCTCGATTTCCTGCTCTCCAACAAGGCCCTGGCGCTGGTCGCGATGGGGAACGTCGTGCTCGCCGTGACCGGGGCCGAGGCACTTTACGCCGACATGGGACATTTCGGGCGAAAGCCGATCCAGCGCGCCTGGTTCGCCTTCGTGCTGCCGGCTCTGGTCCTCAATTACTTTGGCCAGGGGGCGCTGATCCTGGCCGAACCGGAGGCGGCCAAGAATCCCTTTTTCCACCTTGGCCCGGACTGGGCACTTTATCCGCTCGTTGCTCTTGCCACCGTGGCGACGGTGATTGCCTCGCAGGCAGTGATTTCCGGTGCCTTCTCGGTAACCCGCCAAGCCATGCAGCTCGGTTTCGTGCCGCGCATGGAGGTACAGCACACTTCGGAAAAGGAAGCCGGGCAGATTTACCTGCCGGCGGTGAACTGGGGCTTGATGCTGGCCGTGATGATCCTGGTGCTCGGATTCAAGTCTTCGAATAATCTGGCTGCGGCCTATGGCATCGCGGTGACCGGCGACATGGTGATCACCTCCATTCTTGCCACCGTCGTTGTTGCCCGTTCCTGGAAGTGGGGCTGGACCAAGGCTGTCCTGTTGTTCTCTTGCTTCCTTGCTGTCGAACTGGTGTTCCTGGCGGCCAATGTCCTGAAAATTCCTGACGGTGGCTGGTTCCCGCTGGTCGCCGGGATGGTTGTTTTTGTGCTGATGACGACCTGGAAGCGCGGCCGGCAACTGCTATCCGATCGCCTCAAGGGCGAGCGTCTCGAACTCTCAATGTTCCTTGATTCGCTGGCAACCTCGATGCCGACCCGGGTATTCGGTACCTCCGTGTTCCTCAATGCCGACCCGAAAGGCGTGCCGCATGCCTTGTTGCACAACCTGATGCACAACAAGGTGCTGCATGAGCGGGTCGTGTTGGTCTCCGTGCAGTTCTACGATGTGCCGTATGTGCCGGATATCGATCGTGTCGAAGTTCGGCAGTTGAAGGAAAATTTCTGGAGCGTCATCGTCCAGTACGGTTTCAAGGATGAGCCCGACATTCCTGCGGCCATGCTGCTCTG
Organism: Quatrionicoccus australiensis; assembly: GCF_020510525.1. Lineage (NCBI taxonomy): Bacteria > Pseudomonadati > Pseudomonadota > Betaproteobacteria > Rhodocyclales > Azonexaceae > Quatrionicoccus > Quatrionicoccus australiensis. Next base: position 3,696,487 of record NZ_CP075188.1, on the reverse strand, counting down.
TGCGGATTCCGGGCTTGAATTCAGTGCCCTTGAGACGTCTTACTTCATCGGTCGCGAAACGCTTATTCCCCGGTTGAATTCCGAAATGGCCTTCTGGCGGGAAAAGATTTTCATCGCCATGTTCCGCAACGCCGGATCGGCCACAGCCTTCTTCAAGATCCCGAGCAACCGGGTGGTGGAGCTGGGAACGCAGGTGGTTCTCTAGGCGGGATCCAGATAGGACAAAGGCGCCGCTTGGCGCCTTTGTGCATTAGAGCCTGCGGATTTTTTCGAGCAGGGCGGTCGTCGATTTCTGGTGAATGAAGGGAATCGAATGCACCGTGCCTCCCCAGCTGCGCACCTCGTTGCAGCCAACGATCTTTTCCACCGGCCAGTCGCCGCCCTTGACCAGGACTTCCGGTTTGCACTCAAGGATGCGCTGCAGTGGTGTGTCTTCATCAAACCATGTGACCAGGGCCACGCAGCCCAAGGATGCCATTACCGCCAAGCGGTCCTCCAGTGCGTTGACCGGGCGGTCATCGCCTTTGCCCAGGCGTTTCACCGACGCATCACTGTTGAGCGCGACAATCATGCTGGCACCGAGCGCTGCTGCCTGCGCCAGATAGGTGACGTGGCCGCGGTGCAGGATATCGAAGCAGCCGTTGGTAAAGACCAGTGGGCGGGCAATCTGTGATGCGCGGGCGGTCAACTGTTCCGGCGGGCAGATTTTCGATTCGAAGGAGGGGGGGGCGTAGGTCATGGTGGGGTTCAATGTGAAAACAGGCGCTTATTCTAGTGCGAGGGTGTTCGGATAGGTGTGGTTTGAAGTTTGTTGATCAGATAGGGCGGGTTGTCAGTCTCTGTGTGATGCTGGCTGGCGCCAAGGACAAGAGTGGGCAAAAGTCGGTGTTTTCAACTTTTTTAAAGGAAAATGCAAAAAGTTGTTGACGAGGTGTTTGGTGCTCGTTAGAATTCGCCCCCTTCGCTGCTGACGAAACAAAACAAACGGCGCAGCGAAGCAAGCGATCTTTAACAATTTGAACAACCGATAGGTGTGGGTGCCTTGATGCTAGTGGCTTAGGTCACACAAAAGTATTAAAGGCAATCACACGGATGGAGAGATCCATCGAGGTAGAAGTTAAATTCTACCGTCAGTGAATTGTGAGTAGTAATGTTGGATTGAACTGAAGAGTTTGATCCTGGCTCAGATTGAACGCTGGCGGCATGCCTTACACATGCAAGTCGAACGGCAGCACGGGAGCAATCCTGGTGGCGAGTGGCGAACGGGTGAGTAATGTATCGGAACGTACCATTGAGTGGGGGATAACGTAGCGAAAGTTACGCTAATACCGCATATACCCTGAGGGGGAAAGCAGGGGATCGCAAGACCTTGTGCTCTTTGAGCGGCCGATATCAGATTAGCTAGTTGGTGAGGTAAAGGCTCACCAAGGCGACGATCTGTAGCGGGTCTGAGAGGATGATCCGCCACACTGGAACTGAGACACGGTCCAGACTCCTACGGGAGGCAGCAGTGGGGAATTTTGGACAATGGGGGCAACCCTGATCCAGCCATGCCGCGTGAGTGAAGAAGGCCTTCGGGTTGTAAAGCTCTTTCGGCCGGGAGGAAATCGCATCAGTTAATACCTGGTGTGGATGACAGTACCGGAATAAGAAGCACCGGCTAACTACGTGCCAGCAGCCGCGGTAATACGTAGGGTGCGAGCGTTAATCGGAATTACTGGGCGTAAAGCGTGCGCAGGCGGTTTTTTAAGACAGGCGTGAAATCCCCGGGCTCAACCTGGGAACTGCGCTTGTGACTGGAAGGCTAGAGTATGGCAGAGGGGGGTGGAATTCCACGTGTAGCAGTGAAATGCGTAGAGATGTGGAGGAACACCGATGGCGAAGGCAGCCCCCTGGGCCAATACTGACGCTCATGCACGAAAGCGTGGGGAGCAAACAGGATTAGATACCCTGGTAGTCCACGCCCTAAACGATGTCAACTAGGTGTTGGGTGGGTAAAACCATTTAGTACCGGAGCTAACGCGTGAAGTTGACCGCCTGGGGAGTACGGCCGCAAGGTTAAAACTCAAAGGAATTGACGGGGACCCGCACAAGCGGTGGATGATGTGGATTAATTCGATGCAACGCGAAAAACCTTACCTACCCTTGACATGTCCAGGAGCCTGAAGAGATTTGGGTGTGCCCGAAAGGGAACTGGAACACAGGTGCTGCATGGCTGTCGTCAGCTCGTGTCGTGAGATGTTGGGTTAAGTCCCGCAACGAGCGCAACCCTTGTCGTTAATTGCCATCATTTAGTTGGGCACTTTAACGAGACTGCCGGTGACAAACCGGAGGAAGGTGGGGATGACGTCAAGTCCTCATGGCCCTTATGGGTAGGGCTTCACACGTCATACAATGGTCGGTACAAAGGGTTGCCAAGCCGCGAGGTGGAGCTAATCCCAGAAAGCCGATCGTAGTCCGGATCGTAGGCTGCAACTCGCCTGCGTGAAGTCGGAATCGCTAGTAATCGTGGATCAGCATGTCACGGTGAATACGTTCCCGGGTCTTGTACACACCGCCCGTCACACCATGGGAGCGGGTTCCGCCAGAAGTAGGTAGCCTAACCGCAAGGGGGGCGCTTACCACGGCGGGGTTCGTGACTGGGGTGAAGTCGTAACAAGGTAGCCGTAGGGGAACCTGCGGCTGGATCACCTCCTTTCTAGAGAAAGCATCTCTGGCACCCACAACCTATCGGTTGTTCAATGAGTAGCAAACAGACGAGGGTCTGTAGCTCAGTCGGTTAGAGCACCGTCTTGATAAGGCGGGGGTCGTTGGTTCGATTCCAACCAGACCCACCAACGTCAAATCAAGTAAGCGAGCAGTACGAGGCGCGAGACATCGCCGCATACCTTGGTATGCAAGATGTTGAGCAACGACGTAATGCGAAGCTTAACGGGGGATTAGCTCAGCTGGGAGAGCACCTGCTTTGCAAGCAGGGGGTCAACGGTTCGATCCCGTTATCCTCCACCAGAACCTAAAGATAAGCAGCGATGTTTATCTTTAGCTTTTGAGGAATCAATTGCTACGCTCTTTAACAAATTGGAAGAAGGTTGTGTCACTCGTGCTGATGAGGCATGGGTGATGCGTTGTGATTGCATCTGTAACGTCTTCGGACGATACAGCACAAATATGAGTTTGCCTGTAGCCGCTCTCGTTAAGAGAGTACAAGGTTATAGGATCAAGCGACTAAGTGCATGTGGTGGATGCCTTGGCGATCACAGGCGATGAAGGACGTGCAAGCCTGCGAAAAGCGGGGGGGAGCTGGCAATGAAGCTTTGATCCCCCGATATCCGAATGGGGAAACCCACCTCTTATGAGGTATCCCTGACTGAATACATAGGTCAGGGAGGCGAACCCGGTGAACTGAAACATCTAAGTAGCCGGAGGAAAATAAATCAACCGAGATTCCCCAAGTAGTGGCGAGCGAACGGGGAGCAGCCTGCTAGTGATAGCGGAATGGTTAATGGAACGGAATGGAAAGTCCGGCCGTAGTGGGTGATAGCCCCGTACATGAAAACCAATCCGTGGTACTAAGTTAGCGAAAAGTAGGGCGGGGCACGTGAAACCTTGTCTGAACATGGGGGGACCATCCTCCAAGGCTAAATACTCGTGATCGACCGATAGTGAACTAGTACCGTGAGGGAAAGGCGAAAAGAACCCCGGGAGGGGAGTGAAATAGATCCTGAAACCGCATGCATACAAACAGTGGGAGCCGACTTGTTCGGTGACTGCGTACCTTTTGTATAATGGGTCAGCGACTTACGTTGTGTTGCGAGCTTAACCGAATAGGGGAGGCGTAGCGAAAGCGAGTCTGATAAGGGCGTTTAGTAGCACGGCGTAGACCCGAAACCGGATGATCTATCCATGGCCAGGATGAAGGTGCCGTAACAGGTACTGGAGGTCCGAACCCACTAATGTTGAAAAATTAGGGGATGAGCTGTGGATAGGGGTGAAAGGCTAAACAAATCCGGAAATAGCTGGTTCTCCCCGAAAACTATTTAGGTAGTGCGTCACATATCACCAACGGGGGTAAAGCACTGTTATGGCTAGGGGGTCATCGCGACTTACCAAACCATGGCAAACTCTGAATACCGTTGAGTGCGAGTGTGGCAGACAGACAGTGGGTGCTAACGTCCATTGTCAAGAGGGAAACAACCCAGACCGCCAGCTAAGGTCCCCAAGACACAGTTAAGTGGGAAACGAAGTGGGAAGGCATAGACAGCTAGGAGGTTGGCTTAGAAGCAGCCATCCTTTAAAGAAAGCGTAATAGCTCACTAGTCGAGTCGTCCTGCGCGGAAGATGTAACGGGGCTCAAACTGTGCACCGAAGCTGCGGATATCGAAAGATATGGTAGGGGAGCGTTCTGTAGGTCTGTGAAGGTGACTTGAGAAGGTTGCTGGAGATATCAGAAGTGCGAATGCTGACATGAGTAGCGATAAAGGGAGTGAAAAGCTCCCTCGCCGAAAGCCCAAGGTTTCCTACGCAACGTTCATCGGCGTAGGGTGAGTCGGCCCCTAAGGCGAGGCAGAAATGCGTAGTCGATGGGAAACAGGTCAATATTCCTGTACCGATTCTAGATGCGATGTGGGGACGGAGAAGGTTAGGTCAGCCATCTGTTGGAATAGGTGGTTTAAGCGTGTAGGAGTGTCCCTTAGGCAAATCCGGGGGAATTATCTGAGGCGTGACGACGAGGCACTACGGTGCTGAAGTGATTGATACCAAGCTTCCAGGAAAAGCCACTAAGCTTCAGTCTAGAATTGACCGTACCGCAAACCGACACAGGTGGGCAGGATGAAAATTCTAAGGCGCTTGAGAGAACTCAGGAGAAGGAACTCGGCAAATTAACACCGTAACTTCGGGAGAAGGTGTGCCCCGGTAGGGTATAAGTCCTCGCGACGAAAGCCCGATGGGGTTGCAGTGAAATGGTGGCTGCGACTGTTTAATAAAAACACAGCACTCTGCAAACACGAAAGTGGACGTATAGGGTGTGACGCCTGCCCGGTGCCGGAAGGTTAAGTGATGGGGTGCAAGCTCTTGATCGAAGCCCCGGTAAACGGCGGCCGTAACTATAACGGTCCTAAGGTAGCGAAATTCCTTGTCGGGTAAGTTCCGACCTGCACGAATGGCGTAACGATGGCCACACTGTCTCCTCCTGAGACTCAGCGAAGTTGAAATGTTTGTGAAGATGCAATCTCCCCGCGGCAAGACGGAAAGACCCCATGAACCTTTACTGTAGCTTTGCATTGGACTTTGAATCGGTCTGTGTAGGATAGGTGGGAGGCTGTGAAACCGGGACGCTAGTTTCGGTGGAGCCAACCTTGAAATACCACCCTGATTTATTTGAGGTTCTAACCTTGATCCGTGAATCCGGATCGGGGACCGTGCATGGTGGGCAGTTTGACTGGGGCGGTCTCCTCCCAAAAGGTAACGGAGGAGTACGAAGGTACGCTTAGGACGGTCGGACATCGTCCATAAAGTGCAATGGCAAAAGCGTGCTTGACTGCGAGACCCACAAGTCGAGCAGGTGCGAAAGCAGGTCATAGTGATCCGGTGGTTCTGTATGGAAGGGCCATCGCTCAACGGATAAAAGGTACTCTGGGGATAACAGGCTGATACCGCCCAAGAGTTCATATCGACGGCGGTGTTTGGCACCTCGATGTCGGCTCATCTCATCCTGGGGCTGTAGCCGGTCCCAAGGGTATGGCTGTTCGCCATTTAAAGAGGTACGTGAGCTGGGTTTAAAACGTCGTGAGACAGTTTGGTCCCTATCTGCCGTGGGCGCTGGAAATTTGAAGGGGGCTGCTCCTAGTACGAGAGGACCGGAGTGGACGAACCTCTGGTGTACCGGTTATGACGCCAGTCGTATCGCCGGGTAGCTATGTTCGGAAGAGATAAACGCTGAAAGCATCTAAGCGTGAAACTCGCCTTAAGATGAGATTTCCCGGAGTCTTGAACTCCTTAAAGGGTCGTCGAAGACCACGACGTTGATAGGTCAGGTGTGGAAGCGCAGTAATGCGTTAAGCTAACTGATACTAATTGCCCGTACGGCTTGATCCTATAACCTTGTAATACACTGCAAGCAACACTCATAGCAGTCACAACAATCAACCTTCTCTCCCAATTTTGCTTCGGCGCAGCAATGCGACGCAGCACACAAGTTACGCTTGGCGGCAATAGCCTGCTGGACCCACCCCTTCCCTTCCCGAACAGGACCGTGAAACAGCAAAGCGCCGATGATAGTGAGTATTTCGCTCGCGAAAGTAGGTCACCGCCAGGCTCCCATTTCAAAAGCCCCCCTAGCACAAGCTAGCGGGGCTTTTGCGCGTCTACCGGGGTAAATTGCGGAAGTCAGGGGTGCGAGCCATCCCGGGCAAAGGAGGCCTTGTTTTTAATGGCTTTTTGGCGGTTCAGAGGCTTTTGTCAGCGCGCCAGTCAGTTACGGCGTTCATCGCCGCATCGAGGGTGGTGAGAACCCGGACTCCTTCCATCTTGCCAAGTTTGCTGACGCCGCCGCCACCCACCCAGAGTGCGGTCGTTTCCGGCAGGATCTGCCGCAGTTGTTGCAGCAGTCCGGGAATCTGGCGTTGCGGGAAGGCGATCGAGAAGGACAGTGCGACAACGTCGGCACGATGGGCTATCGCCGCCCGGCAAATCTCGAGCAATGGCATCTGGGTGCCGAGCGGGATGCATTCGGCGCCTTCCAGCGAGAAAAGTCCTTCTGCCATCAACAAGCCGAGGACATGCTGTTCATCCGCGACGCTGGTCAGCAGGATACGCGGGCTGCGCTTGCCTCCGGGCAGGGTTGAAATTGCCTGGCGCAGAAGGCGTTTGGTCAGTTCGGTGAATAGGTGCTCTTCGAAAACCTCAAATCTGCCTTCTTCCCAAGCCTGGCCAACGGCGGTCGTCAACGGGGCAATCGTGTCCTGGACAAACAACTGGAATCCTTGCCTGGCGAGTCGCTGCTGCATCGCTTGTTGATAGCCGCTTGCATCGTGTTGTTTGATCAGCGTGAGTAAGTCCTCTAGCTCATCTGCGCCACCACCGGCTTTTTTCAGGCTGCTTTTCCCGGCTTTCGGTGCCAGTAGTGCCAGCTCTTCGGTTGATGCAAGCATCAGCTTTCCTGGTCGATGTCCCTGATCCATCAGGCGTTTGATCGCGCTCAGCCGTTCAACCTGGGCAGCCGGATAAAGCCGCTCGCCGTTAGCGTCACGGCCCGGGTTGGGGAAGCCATAGCGCCGTTCCCACATGCGCAACACATCCTTGGATAGCCCGGTGTCGCGTTCAACAGCGGCGATGCTGAAATTGATGGTGTTCATATTTGTCCAGTACAAATGTTCGACAAACCGTTGACAAGCAAACTTTTGCTGGTTATCTTACGGACAAACGTTCTATTTGTCTAGGACAAACAGCAAAGGAGTTGGACATGATTTCCCGGATCAAGCGCTTGTTCGGCATCGCCGGCCTGCTTTCCCTCGGTGTTGTACCGCCAGCACTTGCTGGCGAGTGTCCGGCTCTGCTCAATCACAGCTTTGCCAATTTGCTCGACGGCAAGCCGATGCCTCTTTGCCAATATCAGGGCAAGGTCATCCTGGTCGTCAATACGGCGAGCTACTGCGGTTTTACTTCGCAGTACGACGGTCTGGAGAAGCTCTATGCACGCCTCAAGGACAAGGGGCTGGTGGTGCTGGGCTTTCCTTCCAATGACTTTGGCGACCAGGAGCCCGGCAACAGCAAGGAAATCGCCGATTTTTGCCGCCTGACCTACGGCGTCCAGTTTCCGATGGTGGCCAAGAGCACGGTCAAGGGAAAAGAGGCGAATCCGTTCTATCTGCAGCTGGCCCAGATCACTGACAGCCGGCCGCGCTGGAACTTCCACAAATACCTGATCAATCGCGATGCCACCCAGGTCGTTGCATTCGGCAGCATGACCCGGCCGGACAGCAAGGCGCTGCTCGCCAAGATTGATGAATTCCTCAAATAAGCCGCTGCAGGAGAAACCGCGATGAATGCTCCCGATCATTTTTTCCTGCCCGATGTGCAGGCCTTTGCCGACACCCGCAGTCTTGCCATCCAGCAGGTCGGCATCAAGGGAATGCGCTATCCGCTGCAGCTCGAAACGGCAGAAGGTGTCGTGCAGGCAACCGTGGCGACCATGGCCCTGACCGTCGGCCTGCCGCCGGAGGTCAAGGGAACCCACATGTCGCGTTTCGTTGCGTTGATCGAGGCGCAGGACGGTCCACTGACCCAGGATGGCCTTTTTGCGTTGCTCGCCGACATGCTGCGCCGTCTGGAAGCGCAAAGCGGGCGGATCGAACTGGCCTTCCCCTGGTTCATTCGCAAGTCGGCCCCGGTGTCCGGCGTTTCAAGTCTGCTTGATTACGATACGACGCTGATCCTCGAGCAGCGTTGCGGCGAGCCTGCCCGCCTGAGCTTGCGCGTGGTCGCGCCGGTGACCAGCCTGTGCCCTTGCTCGAAGAAGATCTCTGCTTACGGCGCTCACAACCAGCGCTCACACATCACCCTGGAGGCGCGTTTGCGTCAGCCGATGGCGATCGAGGAATTGGTCAGGGTTGCTGAAGAGGAAGCTTCATGTGAGGTATTTGGCCTGTTGAAACGTCCTGACGAGAAATGGGTTACCGAGCGCGCCTACGACAACCCGAAGTTTGTCGAAGATCTGGTGCGTGACATTGCGCTGCGGCTCATGCACGAGCCGCGTATCGCCGAGTGGAAAGTGAGCTCGGAGAACTTCGAATCCATCCACAACCATTCCGCCTACGCCGAATTGTTCGGCGTCAATGCCTGAACCGCTGGGCGGAGGAGACTAGACATGCAAAAACAACGCATCGCCGTCGTCGGCGCCGGCATCTCGGGACTGGCCAGTGCCTGGCTGCTGAGCCGCCAACATGACGTGACCCTGTTCGAAGCGGGCAGCTATCTCGGCGGCCACAGCAATACGGTCGACGTCACCCTGGAGGGCAAAACGCATCCGGTCGATACCGGCTTCCTGGTCTTCAACGAGAAGACTTATCCCAACCTGATCGCGATGTTCGCGCAACTGGGCGTAGCCAGCGTCGAGACCGAGATGTCTTTTGCCGTCAGCCTCGAGAACCCCGATCTCGAATGGGCCGGCAGCAGTCTGGCCACCGTTTTCGGCCAGAAGCGCAACCTGCTGCGCCCGAGCTTCTGGTCCATGCTTTCCGACATCCTGCGCTTCAACCGCGAGAGCACGGCCTGGTTGGCGACGCATCCCGACAATGAACGCAGCCTGCAGGATTTCCTCGAGGCCGGCCGCTATTCATCTGCCTTTGCCGACTGGTACCTGCTGCCCATGGCCGCCGCGATCTGGTCCTGCCCGACCGGCCAGATGCGCGACATGCCGCTCGCCACCTTCATCCGCTTCTGCCAGAACCACGGCCTGCTGCAGGTTTTCGACCGGCCGCTGTGGCGTACCGTGCTGGGTGGCTCACGTGAATACGTGCGCAAGATCGCCGAGCGCCTCGACGATATCCGCCTGGCCTGCCCGGTGAGCGCGGTGACGCGCGATGGCGAGCAACTGCGCGTGACACATGCGCAAGGCAGCGAACTGTTCGACCAAGTGGTGATGGCCTGCCACAGCGACCAGTCGCTGGCCATTCTCGGTTTCACGGCGAGCGACGGCCAACGCGACGTGCTCTCTGCCATCCGCTACCAGCCCAACCGCGCCGTGCTGCACACCGATCCGGCCCTGCTGCCGCGCGATGAAAAGCTGTGGTCGGCGTGGAATTACTTTGCCGGGCAGGGCGATCCGGGTGAGCAGCCGGTCGGCGTTTCCTACCTGATCAACAAGCTGCAGCCCTTGCCCTTCAAGACACCGGTCGTCGTCACCCTGAACCCGGCGCGCGAGCCGGATCCGGCCAAGGTGCTCGCCGAATTCGACTACGCGCATCCGATCTTCGACGGCCCGGCCATCGCCGCGCAGCAGAAGCTCGCCGAAGTGCAGGGCGAGAACGGCATCTGGCTGGCAGGCGCCTGGGGCAGCTACGGCTTTCACGAAGACGGCCTGAAGTCGGCCTTGCGCGTGGTCAACGGCATGGGCGTCAAGGCGCCATGGCAAGACGGCGTTGCCGAACTGCTGCGCGAAACCGAAAGCGCCTGAGGTCGTGATCCTTGAAACCTCAGTTAACCGCTTGTCGATCTCAGGCCAGCCGCATGAACACTGACCTCTGTGCCTTCGAAGTGATGTGCCCAAAGGGTGACAGCGCTACGTGGCCGCTGGCACGTCTGGTCGGGCGCCCAGCTTTGTCGCTCCTCCTTGCAGGCATGAGCCTGCTGCGTCGTCGCTTCGCGCCGGCCATCCCGCCCAAACGCGCCAACAGCCACGTCCAACCGAGGTTTCAATGATCATGAACTTCGCGCCGCAACTCTTCCTCGGCCATGTCATGCACCGGCGCTTGCGCCCGGCGGTCAACGCCTTCGTTTACCCGGTTTTCTACGTGGCCTTGCCAGTCCGCAATCTGGCCGCTGGAAATTGCGGCATTTTCTCGGTCGACCGCTGGAATGTGCTGAGTTTCCGCCAGCGCGACCACGGCGCCCGCGACGGCAGTCCGTTGTTGCCCTGGATCGAGAATCTGCTGCGCGACAACGGTCTGCCGGCCGATGGCGAGATCGTTTTGCAGACCTTCCCGCGCGTCTGCGGCATGGTCTTCAATCCGGTCAGCTTCTGGTATTGCCATGATCGCAGCGGCGCCTTGATCGCCGTGCTGGCCGAGGTCAATAACACCTTCGGCGGGCGTCACAACTACCTGCTGCATGCCGCCGGCGAGCCGCTGGTCGATGGTGCGGAAATGCGCGCCGCCAAGTGTTTCCATGTTTCGCCCTTCAACGAGATCGAGGGCGGCTATCGCTTCCGCTTCCACCTTGAGCGGCCGGTGCCGCTGGCCCGCATCGACTACGACGATGCCGAGGGCGAACTGCTGCTCACCTCGATTTCCGGCAAGGCGCGGGCGTGGACCGCGAGCGGCCTGCTCGGCGCCTTCCTGCGCATGCCTTTCCTCACTGCCGGCGTGATTTTCCGCATTCACTGGCAAGCCCTGAAGCTCTGGGCGAAAGGGGTGCCGTTTCGCGGCGCCCGTGTTTCCCAACCTCTTCCGGAATCAAGCAAATGAACAATACTCTGACCCTGCGCGGCAGCACCCACACCCAAGCCCATGCCAACCGCGATACCCGCCTGGTTTTTGCGCTTTTGGAAAAGTTGACCGGCGGCTTGCTCGAAATCCGCCTGCCCGACGGCTCCTGCGCCCTGTTTGGCGATGGCGAGCACGGCATCAGCATGCAGGTGCATGACGAGGCGACCTTCGCCATGGTCCTGGCCCGTGGCGACATCGGCCTGGCCGAAGCCTATCTTGACGGCTACTGGGATTCGCCCGATGTCACTGGCCTGCTGGCGCTGCTCGCGAAGAACCGCGCCGTGCTGCAAAAGGCGGTCTATGGCTCGTGGCGCAACCTGCTCGCGGCGCGTGTCCGGCACTGGCTGAACCGCAACAGCAAGGCCGGCAGCAAGCGCAACATCATGGCCCACTACGATCTGGGCAACGATTTCTATCAGCTCTGGCTCGACCCGAGCATGAGCTATTCGGCGGCGATCTATCGTGAGGTCGATGATGGCTCGCTGGAAATGGCACAGCACGCCAAGTACCAGCGCATCCTCAATCATCTGAAAGCGAGGACCGGCCAGAAAGTGCTCGAAATCGGCTGCGGCTGGGGCGGTTTCGCCGAACTGGCCGTCGATTCGGGCCTGCAGGTCACCGGCCTGACGCTGTCGCCGGCGCAACTGGCCTGGGCGCAGCAGCGCGTGCCGCAGGCTGATTTGCGCCTGCAGGATTATCGCGACAACCGCGAACAGTTCGATCACGTGGTGTCCATCGAGATGTTCGAGGCGGTCGGCGAGCGTTTCTGGCCGGGCTATTTCAAGACCGTGGCCGGCGCGCTGAAGTTGGGCGGCAAGGCGATGATCCAGAGCATCACCATCCGCGACGACCTGTTCGCCAGCTACCGGCGCGGCACCGATTTCATCCAGCAATACGTCTTTCCCGGCGGCATGCTGCCTTCGCGTCAGGCCTTCCGCGCTGCGGCGGCGAAGCAGGGGCTGCGCGTGCAGGGCGAATACGCTTTCGGCCTCGATTACGCCCGCACGCTGGCCGAATGGCGGCTGGCTTTCGAGGCGAAATGGCCGGAAATCCAGAAGCTCGGTTTCGATGAAAATTTCCGCCGTCTGTGGCGCATGTATCTCTGTTACTGCGAGGCCGGCTTCCTGGCCGGGAACGTCGATGTCGTCCAGTTTGAACTTGCGCATGCTTAGCCTGGTGGCACCCGGCGCACCGCTGGCCGACGGTCAACCGGCAAAAATCGCCCAAAACCGGCCGGCCTCGGCGCGCCGCCGTGAATTGCTGCTCGGCCTGGCCGGGGCGCCGTTTGCCGCCTGGGCAACGACCGATCCGACCGCCGGCCTGCAACGCTGGGGCAGCGGCGAATTCCGTCGCTTCGGCTTTCTCGTCTATGCGGCCAGCCTGTGGGCCGGTGAAGATCCGCTGCGTCCGCCGCTGGCGCTGCAACTGACCTACAAGCGCAACATCGCCGGCGCGGCGATTGCCGAAGCCAGCGTCAAGGAAATCCGCCAGCTCGGCCTGGCCGACGAGGCGACGCTGGCCCGCTGGGGCGGGCTGATGGCCGGGCTGTTTCCGGATGTCCGGCCGGGCGATGCGATCATCGGCGAATACCGTGCGGGCAGCGCGATTTTTCACTTCAACGGACGTCTGCTCGGCCGCATCGACGAAGCGGCCTTCGCCCGCGCTTTCTTCGCCATCTGGCTCGATGCCCGCACCAGCGCGCCGGATCTGCGGGCGGCCCTGCTGCAGCGGGGCAGCGACCGTGGCTGAGTTCGCATGCCAACACCAGGCCGGGCGCCGATGAACACGGCTCGCATCCTCGCCTATGGCGCGCTTGGCCTGCCGTTGGCCTTCGCGGCCTTGCCGATCTATGTGCATGTGCCGCGCTTTTATGCCGAGGTGACGGGCATGTCGCTGGCGCTGCTCGGTCTGATCCTGCTCGGAGCGCGTCTGCTCGATGCCGGGATCGATCCGTGGCTGGGCTGGCTGGCGGACAGGGTGCCGCGCCGGCGCATGCTGGCTTTGGCGCTGTTGCCGTTCGGGCTGGGCTTCGTCGCCTTGCTCAATCCGCCCGCTGAGGGCGCCGCGCTCTGGCTGCTCGGGGCCCTGGCGCTGACCTATCTCGGTTTCTCGGCGGCGACCGTCGCCTACCAGGCCTGGGGCGCCGACGTCGGCAGCAATTCCGGCCTGCGCACACGCTTGACCGCAGCGCGCGAGGGCTTCGGGCTGCTCGGCGTGGTGCTCGCTGCCGCCTTGCCGTCCGTGCTGGCTGCCGGCATGAACGAAGGCATCGCCCGCCTGAGCTGGCTGCTGCCGCCGCTTCTGCTGCTCGCGGCGGCGGTCAGTTTCTACGGCGTGCCGGCTGGGCCGGCGGCGCCGATGTCGCGCGAGCCGTTGCTGGCCAGCTTGCGCCGGGTCTTTGCCGAGCAGGCTTTTCGCCGTCTGTTGCTGGTCTTTGTCGCCAACGGCATCGCCGCCGCGCTGCCGGCGACGCTCTTCCTGTTCTTCGTGGCCGATGTGTTGCAGGCCGAAGCGGCGAGCGGCCCGCTGCTCGCCCTGTATTTCATCGCCGGGGCGGCTTCCCTGCCGCTCTGGGTGCGACTGGCAGCGCGGCATGGCCGGGTCGTCGCCTGGCTGCTGGCGATTGCGCTGTCAATTGCCGCCTTTGCCGGTGCCAGCTTGCTCGGCCCCGGCGATCTGTGGGCTTTCGCGGCGATCTGCCTGGCCTCCGGACTGGCGCTCGGCGCCGACCTCGCCCTGCCGGTGGCGATTGCCGCCGATCTTGGCGAACGCCAGGGCCAGGCCGGCGCCTGCTTCGGGGTGTGGAATCTGGTTGCCAAACTCAACCTGGCGCTCGCCGCCGGGCTTTCCCTGCCGCTGATCGGTGCCCTCGGCTATGTGCCGGGTGGCGGTACCGGCCTGGCGGCCCTTGTTTTCGCTTACGCCCTGTTGCCGCTCGCCTTCAAGTTGCTGGCCGGCGCGCTGCTCTGGCGCTGGCGTACCTCTTTGGAGCTTCAATCATGAAACTACTCGCTGCCGTTGCCCTTTCCCTTGGCCTGAGCGCTTGTGCCTCGACCGGTGTCGAACAGTACCGCGCCGAACAGCCGGCCCTCGATCTGAAGACTTATCTGAACGGCACGCTCGACGCCTGGGGCATGTTCCAGGGGCGCTCGGGCGAGGTCAAGAAACGCTTCCAGGTCGTCATCGACGCCAAGTGGAGCGGCGATACCGGCGTCCTCGACGAGCAGTTCAAATGGTCGGACGGCACGACCTCGCGCCGTGTCTGGACCCTGGTCAAACAGGCCGACGGGACTTTCCGCGGCACGGCCGACGATGTCGTCGGCGAGGCGATTGGCGAAGTTGCCGGCAATGCGCTGCGCTGGCGCTACGTGCTGGCGCTGCCGGTCGATGGCAAGGTCTATAACGTCGATTTCGACGACTGGATGTTCCTGATGGACGACAAAGTCATGATGAATCGCTCCTACATGTCGAAATGGGGCTTCAACCTGGGCGAGGTGACACTGACCTTCGTCAAGCGGCCGTAAGCGCCATGAACCCGAAAATCACCGACTGGCACGGCAAGCGCGTCTGGCTGGTCGGCGCTTCGAGCGGCATCGGCGCGGCCGTGGCCCGCGAACTGGCCGGGCGTGGTGCACGCCTGGCGCTCTCCGCACGCGGTCGGGAAAAATTGCAGGCCCTTGGCCTGAGCGATGCCTTGCTGCTGCCCTGCGATGCAACCGATGCGGCCAGTCTGCTGGCGGCTCGTCAGGCGTTGATCGCCGCCTGGGGCGGCGTCGATCTGGTCGTCTATCTGGCCGGCGACTACGTGCCGATGCGTGCCGACAGCTTTGATCTGGCGGTCGCCGAGCGTGTCGTCGAGGTCAATTTCAATGGCGCGATGCGTCTGGCGGCGACCGTTCTGGCCGATCTCCAGCCGGGCGGCGGCATCGCCTTCGTGGCCAGCGTCGCCGGCTATCGCGGCCTGCCCAAGGCGCTTTGCTACGGGCCGGGCAAGGCGGCGCTGATCCATTTTGCCGAAGTGCTGCATCTCGACCTGCTGCCCAAGGGGATCGGTGTCTGGCTGATCAATCCCGGCTTCGTCGCGACGCCGCTCACCGCCAGGAACGATTTCAGCATGCCGGCCCTGCAAACGCCCGAACAGGCGGCGCGCGCCACGGTCGACGGGTTCAAAACGGGCAATTTCGAAATCCACTATCCGAAACGTTTTACCCGCCTGATGAAATTTTTCGCCAGCCTGCCCTACGCCTGGTATTTCCCGCTGATGCGCCGCCTGACCGGAGGCTGAGATGCAACTCGATGCACTGATCCAGTTCTACAACGATTTTTCGCCAGCCAGTGTGGCGCGCTTTCCCGAGTTCTACAGTGACGATGCCTGGTTCAAGGACCCGTTCAACGAGGTGCGCGGCATTGCAGCGATCCAGCATATTTTCATGCACATGTTCACGCAGGTCGACGCACCGCGTTTCAGCGTTACCGAAAAAGTCGTCGACGCGAACGGCGCCATGCTGGTCTGGGAGTTCTGCTTCCGGGTGAAGCGCTGGGGCAAGGGCGAAACCCAGCTCATGCGCGGTGTGTCGCATCTCAAATTCGACGCCGCCGGCAAGGTCTGTTATCACCGCGATTACTGGGACACGGCCGAGGAGTTGTACATGAAGTTACCAGCCATCGGCACCTTGATGCGTGGCTTGCGCCGGATGCTGGCGGCCTAAGCCGGCTTTTCCGGTGCGCTGACTACCCGGTTGCGCCCGTCCTGCTTGGCGGCGTACAGCGCCTGGTCGGCGAGATCGATCAGTTCGCCCGGTGCGCCGAGCTGGCGGCCGGGCAGGCTGGCAACGCCGATGCTGACGGTGATGTGGTCGGCATTGGCCGAGGCGGCGTGCTCGATATTGAGCTTCTCGACATCGCTGCGGATCTGTTCCGCCAGCCAGAGAGCGCCGGCCAGTTCGGTGGCCGGCAGGATGCCGGCGAATTCCTCGCCACCGTAACGCGCCGCGAGGTCGGTGCCGCGGTGCAGGTGCTTGCCGAGCACCTGGGCGATGCGTTGCAGGCAGGCATCGCCGGCCAGATGGCCGTAGGTGTCGTTGTAATTCTTGAAATGGTCGACGTCGAGAATGAGCAGTGCCAGTTGTCCGCCTGAGCGCTGGTGACGCGAGATTTCCTGCTGCAGGGCGGCATCGAAGCGGCGCCGGTTGGCAATGCCGGTCAGCCCGTCGGTCTGGGCCAGCGTTGATTGCAGGTCGTGCGCCTTGGTCAGGGCGCTGACCAGGTCTTCCTTGTCGAAGCTGAGTTGCCAGGTTTGCCGCAAGGTGTTGTTGAAGTGCCGGGCATTGCCGATGATCAGGATCAGAAAGATCGCGCTGTAAAGCGCCAGTGCCATGTCGGCCGTACCGCCGCGGCTGGCCAGGACGACGATCAGCGGCAGCATCGCCGGCACGGTAAAGGCGTAGAAAGCCGGGAGGAAGGCGCTCAGGGTCAGCGCAGCGCCCATCACCATGGCCTGGATGGCAGTGATCGTCACCACCATGCCGATCGGCGAAGTGTCGATCAGGAACAGGCCGGCCAGTCCCCAGACGATTCCTGACAGACCGACGCTGAGCGCAAAGCGCATTGCTTCAGCCGGGCTCGGCTCGGTCTTGGCCTGACGCGCCCGGTAATGCCGGATGATCAGCAGGCGCAGGCCGATGGTCAGATAGACAGCCGCCAGCCAGGCCAGCGCCAGCTTGCCCGGGAGCATGCCGTACTGGGCCCAGGCCACCAGCAGGCTGCCGATGCCGCTGCCGATCAGCGGGATGGCGGCGTTATCGAGCAAGTGGCGGAACAGGGCCGCTTCAATGCGGGGTGTTTGACTCAAGACGACAAGTCTCCAGGTGGCGGGCCAGCGTTGTGTGCGCCAAGACACATGACAGACATTCTAATCAGAAAGCGCCCGTTGGCCAGCAAAGCTTGGCACCTTGCATGGCTGGAGTGACAAGGGAATCCGGCGCTTTGCCGACTTGCCCGGAGGGCAGTGCGTCATCCCGTTGTAACAAGTGCCGGCTAAGGTGCTGCGCCTATGGCCTGTTACCCTCGAATCCCCATGATTGCGCCAGCGCGCCGCTTGGCTGGCCTGCTGCTGGCGGTGTTGGCGTCGCTGTTGCTGGCCGGCTGTACGCCGCGCCAATTGGTGGTCGGCAGTATGGCCGATGCGCTGGCCGGGCAGGGGCGGGTCAGCGAAAACGATCTCGAACTGGCGCGCGATGCGGCGCCTTTCTATCTGAAACTGTCGGAATCGGTATTGCAGCAGCAGCCTGGCCACCTGGCACTGGCCGAGTCGGTGGCGGGCGGCTTCACCCAGTACGCCTATGCCTTTGTCGCCAGTGAGGCGGATCGCCTGGAGTCGGTCGACAGCAAGGGCGCCGAGCGCATGCGCCAGCGCGCGGCCCGTCTCTACCAGCGGGCGCAGCGCCATGCGGTCAACGCCCTGGAATTGGCAAATTCCGGTTTTGTCCGGCGGCTGGCCAGCTCGCAGCCGGAGGACTGGCCGCGCCTGAAACCGGAAGAGGTCGGTCTCGCCTACTGGGCGGCGGCCTCCTGGGGCGGCTGGATTTCGCTGAGCAAGGATGATCCCGAAGTCGTCGCCGATCTGCCGCTCGCCGTTCGTCTGGCCCAACTGGCCTGGGCGAGCGATCCGGATTGGGGGCAGGGTTCGCTGACCAGCCTGCTTGCCTCTTTTGAAGTGGCGCGTCCGGGCGGCAGTCCGGCCCGCGCCCTGGCCTTGTTTGATCAGGCAATTGCGCAGTCGGCCGGGCGCAGTGCCGGGGCGCTGCTCGCCAAGGCCGAAGGCCATGCCCAGCCGGCCGGCGAGCGCGCCCTGTTCGAACAATTGCTGCGCCAGGCCCTGGCCATCAAGGATGCGCCCGACAGCCCGCTGGCCATGCAAAACGAAGTCATGCGCCGGCGCGCAGCCTGGCTGCTGGAAAAAGCCGACGACCTGTTCTGAAACGCGACGGAGAAAACAATGAAAACACCCGGAAAACTGGCCGCCCTGCTGCTCGCCAGCCTGCTTGCATTAAGCGCCTTTGCCGCCGACAAGCAGTTGCGCATCGGCACCCTGGCCCCGAAGAATTCGCTGTATCACCGCCAGTTGATGGAACTCGGCGAAGCCTGGCGCACGGCACAGGGCGGCAGCGCGAAATATCTGGTCTACCCCGACGGCAGCCAGGGCGGCGAGACCGACATGGTGCGCCGCATGCGCATCGGCCAGTTGCAGGGCGGGCTGCTCTCGGTGGTCGGCCTGCGCGAGATCGAGCCGTCGATTGCCGCCTTGCAGAACATGCCGCTGATGTTCCGCAACTGGGAGGAAGTCGATTACGTGCGCGAGAAGATGCGTCCGGCGATGGAGAAGAAATTCCTCGACCAGGGCTTTGTCGTGCTCGCCTGGGGCGATGCCGGCTGGGTGCGCTTCTTCTCGAAAAAGCCGGCTTTCCGTCCGGACGACTACAAGGCGATGAAGTTCTTTGCCTGGGGCGGCGAGGTCGAGCAGCAGGAAATCATGAAGCGCCTCGGCTATACGCCGGTGCCGCTGGAAACCGGCGACATCCTGCCCTCCATCCAGACCGGGATGATTGATGCCGTGCCGTCCACGCCGTATTTCGCGCTGGCGACGCAGATCTACAACAGCGCCCCGAACATGCTCGACCTCAACTGGGCGCCCATCGTCGGCGCCCTGGTCATCACCCGCAAGGCCTGGGATGAAATGACGCCGGAAGCGCAGGCCGTGGTGCGCGAAGCCGGCGCCAGGGCCGGTGCCCAGATCCGCAGCAAGGCGCGCCAAGAGGTTGATGAGGCGGTCGAGGCGATGAAAAAGCGCGGCTTGACGGTCAACCAGCCCAATCCCCGACAAATGCAGGAGTGGAACGAGCTGGCCGACAAGCTGTACCCGCAGATTCGCGGCAAGCTGGTGCCGGCC
The DNA here is from genome assembly GCF_020510525.1 of Quatrionicoccus australiensis. Lineage (NCBI taxonomy): Bacteria > Pseudomonadati > Pseudomonadota > Betaproteobacteria > Rhodocyclales > Azonexaceae > Quatrionicoccus > Quatrionicoccus australiensis. The sequence continues at coordinate 3,677,335 of NZ_CP075188.1, read as the reverse complement.
ACCACCTTTGACGAAGTGGTCGGCCATCTGAAAGCCTTCCGCGCCGGCAAGAAATAAGTGATCCTTGAAACCTCAGTTGACCGCTTATCCATCTCTGGCGAGCTGCATGGGCACTGACTTTTGCGCCTTCGAGGTGATTCACCCAACAGGTGAGAGCGCTACGCGGCCGCTGGCACGTCCGGGCGGGCGCCCGGCTTTGTCGCTCCTTCTTGCAGGCATGAGCCTGCCGCGGCGTCGCTTCGCGCCGGCCATCCCGCCCAAACGCACCAACAGCCGCGTCCAACTGGGGTTTCAAGGATGATGCCGCTGCTGCGCCGGCTCGGCGCCTTCGATGCGTTGCTCGCGGCCGGCGCGCTCGGCCTGATGCTGCTCCTGCCGCTGGCCGAAATGCTGCTGCGCCCGCTGTTCGGTCAGGGCATCGCCAATGCGCCGCTCTTCGTCCAGCATCTCGGGCTGGTCCTGGCCATGTTCGGGGCGCTGGTCGCCGAACGCGGCGGCCATCTGACTTCGCTCGGCGCCGGTCTGGCCGGCAGCAAGAATCCGGCGCTGAGGCGGGCCGCCCGCTGGTTTGCCCAGGGCAGTTCGGCCCTGCTCGGCGGCATGCTGGCGCAAGCCAGCTGGACTTTCGTGGCCAGCGAAATGGCGGTGCCGCATGCCATCGCCTACGAGATTCCCGGCTGGTTCTTCCAGCTTGCGATGCCGGTCGGCTTTCTGCTGCTGGCTGGCAAAATGGCCTGGCGCATGGCGTCGACCGGCTGGCTGCGCCTCTTGCCGGCCGTGCTGCTGCCGCTGCTGGGCGCCTTGTTTGCCGCGCATTTCGATGGCGAAACGCTGCCGCTCTGGCCGTTTGCGGTGTGGCTGCTCGCCATTCTGTTCTGCGGCGCACCGGTCTTTGCCGTGCTTGGCGGTCTGGCGCTGGCGCTGTTCTGGAGCGAAGGCCAGCCGCTCGCCGCGGTGCCGCTCAGCCATTACCAGATCACGGTCAATCCTTCGCTGCCGGCCTTGCCGTTGTTTACGCTGGCCGGTCTGGTGTTCGCCCGGACCGGTGCAGCGGCACGCCTGGGAACTTTATTCACCGCGCTGTTCGGTGGCGGCGTGCGCGGCACGGCGATCGCCGGCGCGCTGCTTTGTTCCTGTTTTACCGCGTTGACCGGTGGCAGCGGCGTCACCATCCTGGCCCTCGGCGGCTTGCTGCTGCCGCTGCTGACGCGGGCCGGCTTTCCCGAACAGCGCGGCATCGGCCTGGTGACCAGTGCCAGCGCGCTCGGCGTGCTGCTCGCCCCGTCGGTGCCGCTGATCATGTACGCGATCATCGCCCGCGTGCCGATCAACACGATGTTCCTGGCCGGTGTACTGCCGGCGCTGGTGATGATTTTCTTCCTGCTCGTGGTTGGCGGCTTTCTCAAGGGCGTAGCGGTCGACGCGGTAAAAAGGCCGGATTTCAGCGCTGCCCGCCAGGCCGCCTGGGCGGCGCGTTGGGAAATCCTGGCACCGGTGGTGGCGATCGGTTCGCTGGCCGGCGGCTTCGCCACGCCGACCGAAAGTGCCGCCTTGACCGCAGCCTACGCGCTGCTGACGCAAACATTCTTCCACCGCGAACTCGATTGGCGCGGCGTCGGCCGGGCGTTGGTCGAATGCGTGCAGGTGATCGGCGGCATCATGCTGATCCTCGGCATGGCGCTCGGCCTGACCAATTACCTGGTCGATGCCGGTATCCCGGATCGCGCCATCGACTGGGCGCAGGCGGTATTGCCCAACAAGTGGGCCTTCCTTGTTGCGCTCAATGTCTTCCTGCTGCTCGCCGGGGCGCTGATGGAAATCTTTGCGGCCATCGTCGTGCTGGTGCCGCTGCTGCTGCCGGTGGCGCTCGCCTACGGCATCGACCCGGTGCATTTCGGCATCATCTTCCTGGCCAACATCGAGATGGGTTTTCTCTGCCCGCCGGCCGGTATGAATATCTACTTTGCCTCGGCGATGTTCGACAAGCCCCTGCGCCAGGTGGCGCGGGCAGTATTGCCGGCCTTGCTGGCGATGTTCTGCGGGGCGCTGGTCATCTCGCTGCTGCCGGCGCTGGCCATCTGGTTGCCCGGCCTGTTCGGCCTGATTTAGGAAGCTTGCCCGGCGCCCTTGCGGCGCAGTTTGCGCCACAGCCAGCTGCTCGATTCTTCGCCGTCGAGCACGTAGGCCAGTTCGTTCTCGTTGCGCAGCGTGCAAGTCAGGTTGCGCTGGGTGGCGAGCGAGCTGGCAAAGAGCAGCTGGTCGCCGGCCTGTAGCTTGTAGCGTTCGTCGGGCAACACGATGATGTTTTCGCCGCGTTCGAGCAACAGCGGCAGGATGGGCAGCGCCCGCTCGCGCTCGCTGCCGTCGCGCAGGATGTCGCCGAGCCGGAAATCCCTGCCGCGCATCAGCGCGCGGTAAGCGCCCGGCGCTTCGCTGATGTTGAGGCGGATGTCCCAGATGGCCGGGGTCAGCGGCGCACACAGTGCCTGCAGGCGCTCGCCCAGCGACTGGCTCCAGCTTTCATCGGCGTTGCGCAGGCGTTCAAGAAAACGGGCGAGCAGCGGTGCACTCAGGATGGCGATGGCTTCCTGGGCGACGATACGGCTCGGGACCATCGTGAAGTCGGCAGCGTAAGCATCGAACAGTGCACCGTTGGCGGTGTGGTTCTGGCGTGCCACGACGAATAGCTGCGGATTGAGTTCACTGGCGGTGACGGCGATCGACAGGTTGTTGATGTCGTTGTCGCTGCCGGCAATGATGCCGGATGCGCGCTCGATGCCGGCCTGGCGCAGGGTGGCGGCTTCGGTGCCGTCGCCGGCGATGCTGCGGTCGGCGCCTGCCGCCTTGGGGTCGATGATGGTCAGGTGGATGCCGGTTTGCTGCAGGCGGCTGCCCAGGGCCTGGCCGAAACGGCCGTAGCCGCACAGTATCCAGTGCCCGCCGGGCGGCCGGTGCGGCTCGGGCAGCGGCGATTCGGGCAGGCTGGTGAGCAGTTCGATGAGGCGGAAACGCTCCGGCGCGGCAACGGCCAGCGCCAGATGCTCGGCGAAGCGGACATAGGGATTGATGATGTGGTCGGTGCCGAAGGAGGCCATGTTGGCACTGGTGGACTCGCTGCGCGCGCGGGCGATGACCGGAATGCCGGGATTGAGCAGGCGAACCGTGATGGCGATGCCGAGATTGGCTTCCTCGTCATTGGTGACGGCCAGCACGCCGCGGCATTTCGGGTGCTTGAGGCCGGCCAGCAACAGCGTTTCGGGGTGTTGCGCATCGGCCGCCAGGGCGGGGGTGTCGGTCTTGAAATCCTGCAGGTCAAGTTCCTGGACACGCAGTTCGTCCTTTTCGAGCACGACGAAGGCCTGGCCGGTCTGGTCGAAGGTGCGGCAGATCAGGTTGCCGGTCTCGCCACAACCGCAGATCAGGTAGAAGGGTTCCTTGAGGCGCATTACGCGGCGCGCGAAGCGGTTGCTGGTCAGGGTGTTCTGGAAGCCCTTGTCCTGCAGCAGCGCGATCAGCGTGACCACGGAATACGACCAGCCGAGCACGGTCAGGTAGATGCAGAAGGTGACCCACAGCCGCTGGCCATCGGAGAAGGCGCCGGGAATTTCGCCGAAGCCTATGGTCGTTGCCGTGTAGCTGACGAAATAGAAGGCGTGGAAGAAGCTGAGCGGCGGTGCGCGATGGCCTTCGGCGTCGACGCCGGGGACCAGGGTCAGGCCGAAGACGGCGATCGCGTAGATGACGATCAGGGCAATGATCGGCGCCCGCATGCGCCGCAAAACGAGGAAAAAAGCGCTGTTCACCGTGGCGCTCCGCTTCAGCGGCGCAACATCACGGTTTCGACGATCAGGATGATGACCGAGACGACGTTGGCGAACAGGGCGCCGCCGGACAGCGAGACAACGCTGGAGGTGACCGAGGCGGTCATGCCTTCGCCGGTGACATGCACGGCAATGGTCCAGGTGATGGCGGCGGCGACCAGTTGCAGGTCGGCGACCAGGCTGGTCGACAGGTGGATGGCGCCGATCTGCGTGCGGTCGCCGAACTTGAGCGCCGTGGCGATCAGGCTGACGACCAGCGCCGCGGCCAGTTCATAGACGTGGTGCAGTTCCGGACGCTCGATGTCGCCGATGAAGAAGCCGAAATTGAGCGTCGCGGCGAGGACGATGAAAAAACCGAAAATGACTTTTTCCAGATTCATGATCCTCTCCCGGTCGACGTCTTGTTTTTAGCGATTTTCAACCGGTGCCGAAGCCGGCGGCCGGCTGCGCGAACCGAGCGCGCTGTTGTCGATGCGGCGGATCTCGTCATCGGACAGGACTTCCAGCACATTGACCACCTTGCGCACGCCATCGGTGGTGCGGGCAACGGCGACCGCAACCTTGGCTTCACGCTCGGTGACGATGCCCATCAGGTAGGTCGTGCCGCGTTCGGTGACAACCTTGATGTGGTTGGCCGAAATCTGGTTCGAGTCGACCAGGCGGGCCTTGACCTTGGAGTCGATGAAGCTGTCGTTGCTGCGCGCGGTCAGCGAGGTGGTCGGGCCGACCAGCAACTCGTTGTACACCTGGCGCACGCCTTCGATCTTGCTCACGGCTTCGCCGATCGCCTGCTTGCCATCCTCGTTGTACACCTCGCCGGTGATCAGCAGGTTACGGTTGTAGGACGTGAAATTGACATGCGAGCCGTCCTTGAACTGGACCGGAATGCGGTTGGCCGCCTTCCACTCGGTGGTTTCGTCGTCGGCCTGGGTGCCGGTCGAACGGCGGTCGCTGGCGCTCATCACGCCGACCGCGGCACCGCCGACGATGACGGCGGGCACACAGCCCTGCAGCATGGGCAGGGCGATGATCAGGGTGGCGGCAGCCAGGCTCAGTTTCGTTTTTTGCATCATTCAACTCCCAAAAGGAGCGCGTCGATGCCATCGCACAGGCAATGGATGACGAGCAGGTGGGTTTCCTGAATTCGCGCCGTCCGGTCGGCCGGCACGCAAAGATGAATATCGTCGTCGCGCAGCATTTCGCCGATCATGCCGCCGCCCTTGCCGGTCAGCGCAACGACGTGCATGTCGGCGTCGTGGGCGGCCGTGATGGCTTCGATGACGTTGGCGGAATTGCCGGAAGTCGAAATCGCCAGCAGCACGTCGCCGGCATGGCCGAGACCGCGCACCTGGCGGGAAAAGATGTAGTCGAAGCCGTAGTCGTTACCGACTGCAGTCAGGATGGAACTGTCGGTGGTCAGCGCAATCGCCGCGAGTTCCTGGCGCTCCGCCTCGAAACGGCCGATCAGTTCGGCGGCAAAGTGTTGCGCATCGCCGGCCGAGCCGCCGTTGCCGCAGGCGAGAATCTTGCCGCCGTTGATCAGGCAACCGGTCAGGGTTTCAATCGCCGCGGCAATCGGGGCGGCCATCATCTCGATGGCGTTCAGCTTGGTGTGGGCGCTGTCTTCGAAATGCTTGGTGACGCGGGCAATCAGATCCATATTTTTCGGCGGTATGAGGGCAGTTGATCGCAGCATTCTACCTTACAGCTCGATGAAGACTTCGAATGCCAGGCGGCGCCACGGATTTTTGTTGTCGCTTACAGACGACAGACGGGCGCTCAGCCGCTCGCCGGCGTCGAGCGCTTCGGCGATGACGCGATTTCCGGCGCGTGGCACATAGCCGATCATGTGACCCTGCCATTCGACGCGGATTGCGTTGGCATCGTGCCGGTTGTCCGGTTCGCGGATCAGCTCGAGGCGATCGCCGACCCGCATTTGCGGCCAGAATTCGGCGAAGGCGTAATACTGGCTGCCGGCCAGCGGCGAGCTTTGCAGCAACAGGCGCATGCCGCCGGCGCTGGCGAGGCCGAGCCAGCCGAGCAGGCTAAGCGTCAGCAGAAAACGCATTTTTGAGCCATTCGAGGCGTTGACCGTCGAGCAGCACGCAGTCGAAGCGGCAATCGCAGTCGCCCTGGCCGACCAGATAGTGGCGGGCGGCGAGAATGATGCGGCGCTGCTTGTCGGGTGTGATGCTGGCGGCCGCACCACCGAAATCGCCACGACTGCGCAGGCGGACCTCGACGAAGACCAGCGTCCGGCCGTCGCGGCAGACCAGGTCGATTTCGCCGCCGCGAATGCGGAAATTGCGCGCGATGATGCGCAGGCCATGGCGTGTCAGATACTGCGCCGCCAGCGCTTCGGCTTCGCGGCCGCGGGTCGTGGTGGTATCGTTGGTCTTTGCCTGCATGCCAATAAACATGACAAAAGAATATGCCGTATTGTATGTCGTCCCGACACCGCTCGGGAACATGGCCGACCTGACGCGCCGCGCCGAAGAGATCCTGCGCACGGTGCCCTGGGTCGCCGCCGAGGACACGCGGCACAGCGGCCCGCTGCTCAAGCAGCTCGGTTCGCAGGCGCGCACCCTGCCGGCCCACCAGCACAACGAACACGAAGCGGCCGAACGGATCGTCGCCAAACTGCAGGCCGGCGAAGCCGTGGCGCTGATTTCCGACGCCGGCACGCCGGGTATTTCCGATCCCGGCGCACGCGTCGTCGCCGCCGTACGCGCCGCCGGCTGTACGGTCGTGCCGCTGCCCGGCCCGTGCGCCGCGACCACGGCGCTGTCCGGCTCCGGCCTGCTCGACGAGCATTTCCTGTTCTACGGTTTCCTGCCTTCCAAGGGAGGTCAGCGCCGGCAGGCGATCGAGAACTTGCGCGACCAGCCCTGCGCCCTGGTCTTCTACGAAGCGCCGCACCGCGTGCTGGAAACCGTGGCCGATCTGGCGACGGTGCTCGGTGAGCGCACGCTGGTGATCGGGCGCGAACTGACCAAGATGTTCGAATCCATCCATTCCTGCCCGTTGACCGCTGCGCTCGACTGGCTCAAGGAAGACAGCAACCGCCAGCGCGGCGAGTTCGTGCTGATGGTGTCCGGCGCCCCGGCCAATGCCGATGACGGCGAAGGCGAGCGGGTGCTCAAGTTGTTGCTTGCCGATGGTTTGCCGGTCAAGCAGGCCGCCAAACTGGCGGCGGCGATCACCGGCGCCGCCAAGAACGCACTTTATGAAAGGGCGCTGGCGCTCAAGGACTGAGCGCCGCTAGCGGTCAACCCCGTTTTTGAGAGGAAAAGCCATGTTCTCCCGCTTGTCCTGCATCCTTCTGCTCATCTTGTCGCTGGCTTGTGGTGCAGCCCTGGGCATCGAGCCGGTGATCGTCGCAACCGTGACCCAGATCGGCGAGGCCTTCGTGGTCGATGCGACGATCACGGCACCCGTCTCCCAGGCTGAGGCCTGGGAAGTGCTGACCGATTTCGAGCACATGGCGCTCTTTGTCGGCAACCTCAAGGGCAGCAGCGTCGTGCGCCGAGAGGAAAATACCCTGTGGGTGCATCAGGATGGCGTCATCGAGTACGGGCCGTTTTCGCTGCCCTTCAAGTCCGAGCGCGAAATCCGCCTCGAACCGAAGAAGCGGATTCTCGCGAAAAGCCTGTCCGGCAGCATGAAGCGCATGGCGAGCGAAGCGCAGTTGAAGGCCGTGGCCGATGGCGTCGAGATTCGCTACCACGCCGAAGCCGTGCCCGATTCCGTGCTGGCCCGGATGTTCGGCGCGACCATCGTGCGCCACGAAATTGAAGAGCAGTTTCGCGAAATGACCGCGGAAATGCTGCGTCGTTACCCGCGCCCGAACTAGGCAAGGGTCTGGAGCCGCGCGGCCTGCTAAAATCGCGAAAAGTCATTTCGAGAACCCGCATGCAAATCACTCTTACCCGCCCCGACGACTGGCATCTTCACCTGCGCGATGGCGAAGCCCTGGCTTCCGTTCTCGCCCACACCGCCGCCCAGTTCGGCCGCGCCATCGTCATGCCCAACCTCAAGCCGCCGGTCACCACCGTCGAGCAGGCCGCCGCCTATCGCGACCGCATCGTCGCGGCACTGCCGGCCGGCGCGGTTTTCGAGCCGCTGCTGACGCTGTATCTGACCGACAACACGCCGGCCAGCGAGATTGCCAGGGCGGCTGCCTCCGGTTTCGTCAAGGCGGTCAAGCTTTACCCGGCCGGGGCGACGACCAATTCCGACGCCGGCCTGACCGACATTGCCAAGGCTTACGCCACGCTGGCCGAGATGGAGCGCGTCGGCCTGCCGCTGCTGGTGCATGGCGAAGTCACCGATCCGGCGATCGACCTGTTCGATCGCGAGAAGGTGTTCATCGATACCGTGCTGTTGCCGCTGACCCAGCGCTTTCCCAAGCTCAAGGTGGTCATGGAACACATCACGACGAAGGATGCGGCGGAATTCGTTGCTGCGGCGCCGTCTACCGTTGCGGCAACGATCACCGCGCATCACCTGCTCTACAACCGCAATGCCATCTTTTTGGGCGGCGTGCGGCCGCACTGGTATTGCCTGCCGGTGCTGAAGCGCGAAACGCATCGCCAGGCGCTGCTTGCCGCGGCCGTTTCCGGCAGTCCGAAGTTCTTCCTCGGCACCGATTCGGCGCCGCATGCCAAGGGCGCCAAGGAAGCTGCCTGCGGTTGCGCCGGCTGCTATACCGCGTATGCCGCGATCGAGCTCTATGCCGAGGCCTTCGAACAGGCCGGTGCGCTCGACAAGCTGGAAGCCTTCGCCAGCTTCAACGGTCCGGACTGGTACGGCCTGCCGCGTAACGCTGACAAGATCACGCTGGTCAGGCAGGACTGGAGGGTGCCGGCCGATTACCCCTATGTTGGCGACGAGCGCATCGTGCCCTTGCGTGCCGGTGAAACGCTGTCCTGGAAAATGCTCTGAGGAAAAACATCATGCGTCTGCGTCATCTGATTCTGCCGCTGCTGGCGGCACCGCTGCTCACCGCCTGTGTCAATGACGGCGCGACGTATGAAATCGACAACACCCGCGAGCACGTGCTGTCGCTGATCCGCGAGCAGCCGCTGTTCTGGGACAGCAAGGTCGATCTCTTCCTGGTCGTGTCGCGCATGCCGTCCTGCATGCGCCGGCATAGCCTGGGTACCGGGTCGCCGGTGAGCAAGGTCGAGGTGTACCAGGTGCCGTCCGGCGCCTTCATCATCAAGGTCGGCAAGCGGATGTTCGTGACCGAGACGCAGACCTGCGAAGGCTTTGCCAAGCTCAGCGAAGAGCCGGCCGAAGGCATGGGCGAGCTGAAAGGCACTTTCCAGGTCAAGAAGGGTGAGCTGGTCTTCGTCAAGGAAGAAAGCGGCGAAGCCAGCGCCACGCAGTGAGCCCCGATTCAAGCTGCAGCGGCGCGCTGTTCGAGCCGCTGCGTCGCTGGCTGGACCTGTTGCCGCCCGGCCCGGCCACCGGCGCCGTCGCAGAACTGGCCGAACGCTTCCCCATTCTTGTCGGCAATGGCCGGCCGGTGCGCTTTGTGCCGCCGCAGGCCGATGGCCTGGTCTACGAATGCCGGATCTGGGAAAACGGCGAGGTCGAGACGCGGCCCGACAACTGGCATGACTTCTTCAACGCGCTGGTCTGGCTGACCTTTCCGCTGACCAAGATCGCCGTCAGCGCCCGCCATGTCGGCGCGATGACGCCGGCCGGAGCGGCGCGCGGCACGGTGCGCGATGCGCTGACCCATTTCGATGAATGCGGCATCGCCGTGCTGTCGAGCCGGCCGGAATTGCTCGAATTGCTGCGCAATTTCCAGTGGCAGGAATTGTTCGTCGAGCAGCGTGCCGCCGTCATCGCGTCCATGCGTTTCATTGTCTTCGGGCATGCGACTTACGAGGCCCTGCTTGATCCCTATCGCGGCCTGACCGCCAAGGCGATTCTCTACGACGTCGCGCCGGACTTCCTGGCGCAGCCGCTGGAGCCGCTGCTGGCCGCCCTCGATGCCCGCCTGGCCAACGATCTGGCGAGCGGGCGTTATGCCCGTCCCGGCGATTTCCAGCCGCTGCCGCTGCTCGGTATTCCCGGCCTCACCCCGGCCAGCGAAGACCCGACCTATTACGCCGACACCTGGCAATTCCGCCCCGGTCGACGCCGCAAAAACAGCCAAAATCAGGAGGCTACCGATGCCGGCCATCCACGTTAAGTCCATGCAGATCGGCAACGATGCCATTGATGTACATGGCCACGTCAATAACCAGGAATACCTGCGCTGGATGCAGGAAGTGGCGATCGAGCACTCGACGCTGCAGGGCTGGCCGTTACCGCGTTATCTCGAAGCCGGCGCTTCCTGGTACGTGCGTTCGCATTTCATCGAATACCTGCGGCCGGCGCTGCTCGATGACGAAATCCGCATCTGCACCTGGGTCGCCGACCTGGAAAAGCGCAATTCCTTGCGCCGCACGCTGTTCCTGCGCGACGCCGATCGCAGCATCCTGGCGCGCGCCGAAACCCGCTGGAGCTATGTCGATCTGAAGAGCGGTCGCCCCTTGCCGATTCCCGAAATCCTGCGTGCGGCCTTCGAGATTGTCGCCAGCGAGGCCGACGTGCTGCACGCCCTGGCCTTTGCATGATGAGGAATTAAGCAAAAGTCATTTGTTGATGACGTTGGAAATGCCGATAATGCGGTTTTTCCAATATGCAGACAGGGGAGTTTCATGAAAATGCGGGCAACGATAGTCCTCGCCGCGCTGGCGCTGTCGGGATGTGCATCGATTTTTTCCGGATCGACCCAGGATGTGGCGATTCGTGCCACGCCGGGCGCCAAGTTCGTGGTTACCGACACCTACGGTCGCAAGGTGGCAAGCGGCGAAACCGAGGGGACGGTCAACCTGGTGCGTGGTGCCGGCTATTTCAGTCCGCACGCCTACAAGGTGAAGTTCACCAAGCCGGGCTACCAGAACAAGACGCTGGAAGTGAATCCTTCGCTGAACGGCTGGTATTTCGGCAACCTGCTGCTCGGCGGCTTTGTCGGCATGGTGATTGTCGATCCGCTGACCGGCGCAATGTACAACCTGCTGCCGCGCGAGATCGAAGCCGAGCTGGAGCCAACCGGTGAGGATCTGGTGGCAATGGAGCGCGAAACGGCCATCGTCGAGAAAACCCGTGCTTATCCGGTTTCGAAAAATGATTACACGGCGCGGCAGAAACTGCCCGAATTGCGCTGTACACCGCTCGGCCGGCCGGCGGTCGAAGGCCTGAATAGCGGCAAGGAGAAATTCCTGTTCGAATGCAAGGAAGGCCAGCAGGTACAACTCCTCTGCCTGTCCAATCTGGGCTGTCGGGCTGGCTGACGCTACCTCGGCACGATGCTCGTGAAAAAAGGCGGGGCGGTCATGTCGACCGCCCCGCCTTTTTTGTCTGACCCGATCAGGCGGCCTGTTCGTTGCGGGCGACGCCGATCCGGTTGATGCCGCTGAGCAAGGCCTTGATCGAGGCGGTGACGATGTTGGCATCCATGCCGACGCCGTAGCAGTCGCCGCTACCGTTGCCGGCAATTTCCATGAAGGCGCAGGCGCGGGCATTGCCGTCCTCGCCCATCGGCACCATCGAACGCTCTTCGTAGCTGCGCACCTGGATCCGGATGCCGGCGCTCTGCAAGGCGTGCACCGTCGCGTTGATCGGGCCGTTGCCTTCGCCGGTGAGCAAGTGCGGCGTGCCGTCGATTTCGACATTGAGGCGGATGCCCTGGGCGCTGCCGTGCTCGAAGAGATGGTGGCCGAGGTAACGCACCGGCGCCACGCTGTCGAGGTAGTTTTTCGCGAAGAGGTTCCAGATGTCGTCGGCGCTGACTTCGCCGCCATGCGTGTCGGTGTGCTGCTGCACGACGCCCGAGAACTCGACCTGGAGGCGGCGCGGCATGACCACGCCGTGCTCGGTTTCCATGAGGTAGGCGATGCCGCCCTTGCCCGACTGGCTATTCACCCGGATCACCGAATCGTAGGAACGGCCGACGTCGGCCGGATCGATCGGGAGATAGGGCACCGCCCATTGCTCGACTGCCTCTTGAGCAGTAAACCCCTTCTTGATGGCGTCCTGGTGGGAGCCGGAGAAGGCCGTGAATACGAGATCCCCGACGTACGGGTGGCGCGGATGGATCGGGAGCTGGGTGCAGTGTTCGAAAGTACGGGCGACGGCGTTGATGTCGGAAAAATCGAGGCCGGGATGCACGCCCTGGGTGTACATGTTGAGCGCGACGGTGACCAGGTCGACATTGCCGGTGCGCTCGCCGTTGCCGAAAAGGCAGCCCTCGACGCGGTCGGCACCGGCCATGAGGCCGAGTTCGGCGGCGGCGACGGCGGTGCCGCGATCGTTGTGCGGGTGGAGGCTGATGATGACGCTGTCGCGGCGGGCGAGGTTGCGGTGCATCCACTCGATCTGGTCGGCGTAGATGTTGGGTGTCGCGATCTCGACCGTGGTCGGGAGATTGAGGATGACCTTGCGCTCCGGCGTCGCGCCCCAGGCGGCGGTCACCGCGTCGCAGACTTCCTTGGCGAAATCGAGTTCGGTCGCGGTGAAGAGTTCCGGGCTGTATTCGAGGGTGATCTTCGTGCCGTCGGTACGCTCGAGTTCGTCGGCGAGCATTTTGATCAATTTGACGGCGTCGACCGCCATGGCCACGACTTCATCCTTGCTCATGCCGAACACGTTGTCGCGGAAGGTCTTGCAGGTCGCGTTATAGACGTGGACGATGGCCTGCCTGGCCCCCTTGAGCGACTCGAAGGTGCGGCGGATGAGGTGTTCGCGGGCCTGGGTGAGCACTTCGATGGTGACGTCGTCGGGAATGTGCTTTTCCTCGATGAGGCGGCGCACGAAGCCGAATTCGGTTTCGGAAGCCGACGGGAAGGCGATCTCGATTTCCTTGAAGCCGATGGCGCAGAGCGTCTTGAACATCTGCATCTTCTTGTCGGCGTTCATCGGCTCGAACAAGGCCTGGTTGCCGTCGCGCAAATCGGTACTCATCCAGATCGGCGGCGTCGTGATGACGCGGCTCGGCCACTGGCGGTCGACGAGCTGGATGGGGGCAAAAGCGGTGTATTTGGCGGCGGGGTTGGGCAACATGATGACAGCTCCTGTAGCGGCAAGCATTGATTCGATGGACGTCATGTTACGGAAAAAGGCGCGGCAGGTGCTTGCGTTGTTTGCCTTGTTTTGCATGTAATTGGCAATTTAATTGCGCTATATTTTTAGTTATTGAATTAATATTTCTACTTGTTGAAAAAGCCGGAAATATCATGCAACTCGACCGCTACGACCGCCAGATTCTCGCCCTGTTGCAGCAGGACGGCCGGATCAGCAACCAGGATCTGGCCGACCGCATCGGCCTGTCGCCGTCGCCCTGTCTGCGCCGGGTGCGCACGCTGGAAGAGGCCGGCCTGATCACCGGCTACCGCGCGCTGCTCGACGCCAAGAAGCTCGGCCTGTCGCTGATGGCGCTGATCGGCATCTCGATGGACCAGCACACGCCGGAGCGCTTCGCCAACCTGGAGGCGACGATTGCAGAAATCCCGGAAGTGCTGGAGTGCCTGCTGATCACCGGCCAGCAGTCGGATTACCAGCTCAAGGTGGTAATCCGCGACATGGATGCCTACCAGGATCTGCTGCTCAACAAGATCACCCGCATCCAGGGTGTCACCGGCGTGCATTCCAGTTTTGTGCTCAGAAAGGTCGTCGACCGTACGGCGCTGCCCTTGCCTGCCGAGTGATTCGGCCCGGCAAAGTGTTACCCTGACGTCAGGCCGCTTGCCGGCCCGTCCCAGCGACTGCCTCTTCGGCCCGCATTCCACTTCCCCAAGCGTCGTGCCCGTTCGATCAGAACATTTTCTGATTCGCCACCACGCCTTGTTCCGGGAGGAATGCCCATGGCCGACTACCAGGTCCGCTACCAGACGATCAGCGTCGGCAGCACGGATTACCTGATCCGCTCGCTGCTCGACAGTCAGCAATTCGACGATCCGCTCGGCGAGGCCGCCGGGCTCGGCATCTCCTCGGCCAGCTGGTCCCTGTTCGGGCAGGTCTGGCCCTCGGCGCGGGTGCTGGCCGGGGTCATGGACAGTTACGCGCTGACCGGCAAGCGCATTCTCGAAATCGGCGCCGGCCTCGGCCTGGCCAGCCTGGTCGTGCATCGTCGCCAGGGCGACATGACGGCCAGCGACTGCCATCCGCTGAGCCGCCTCTTTCTCGAGGAGAACCGGCTGCTCAACCATCTCGGGCCGCTCAAGTACGAGGACGGCAACTGGGCGGCGGCCAATCCCGGGCTCGGCAAATTCGATCTGATCATCGGCAGCGACCTGCTCTACGAGCGCGACCAGCCGGCCGTGCTCGCCGCCTTCATCGAGCGCCACGCAGCAGCGGGGGCGGAAGTGCTGATCGTCGACCCGAACCGCGGCAACCGGCCGGCCTTTCGCCGAGCCATGGCCGGTCAGGGCTATCTCTACAGCGAAAGCAGCGCCGATTGCATCTTTGCCGACGGCGAAGCCTACAAGGGGCATTTCCTGCGTTTTCGCCGCGTCGACCGGGTCGGCGATGCGCTGAGCAGTTGAGTGATGCGGGCTTGCTGCGCAAGATGAAAATGCACTGTTTTTTGCGGTCGACCGCCCGGCGGCGCGATAGTCGGCCGGGCCGACGCCGGGGTGCGTATAATCCGCGCCTGGAAAGTCGGCCAGGCAATCGCTGGGCGGCGGGGGCAACTTCGCTGCCGGGAGGAAAGTCCGGGCTCCGCAGGGCAGGATGCCAGTTAACGACTGGGTGCTATAAGTCGCAAGACCCAAGGCAACGGAAAGTGCAACAGAAAACAAACCGCCGATGGCTCCGCAAGGAGATCAGGTAAGGGTGAAACGGCGAGGTAAGAGCTCACCGCGTCCACGGTAACGGCGGACGGCATGGCAAACCCCATCCGGAGCAAGACCAAATAGGGAAGCACTAGGCGTGGCCCGCGCTGCTTCCGGGTAGGTTGCTTGAGCCTGTCAGCAATGGCAGGCCTAGAGGAATGATTGCCGAACCCCGCAAGGGGGGAACAGAACCCGGCTTATCGGCCGGCTTTCCAACTTCTTTCTTGATCGTTGCGGTGAAAAATGCCCGGCCGCAGCGGTCGACCGTACGGAAACGGGCAAAGCCGTTTCCGGCCCTGGGCTTACAATGCCGCCATGAATGCCACTCTTGTATGGTCGGAAGCCGGCCAAACCCAGCGCGCCGTCTGGCGCTCCGAAGCCGCTCTGGCGGCGCCGTCCACCGTTGCCATTGCCGATGATCGCACCTCGGCCGATGCCGCCTACCGCCAGATGGAGGCCGGCACGGCGCTGCTCTGGCGCGGCGACTGGGTCAATGCCCGGCATCTCATGGAAGCGCTGAGCAAGCGCGCCGACCGTCGTTTCGGCGCGGGGCGCGGCAAACCGGCAAAAACCGCGGCCGAAGCCTTCGCCCGGCATCGCCAGACGCAGGGCGAACGCGCTGCCTTGCTGGCGCGCCTGCTCGTGCCGGTGGCCGGCGATTTCAGCGTGCCGCTGCGCCGCGCCCAGGAAACTGCAGACGCCTGTCGCGCCGCCTGGGGCGAACCGGACGGCGCGGCGAGCGTCGTCGCGCTGCGCGAACTGCTGGCCGTGATCAGCGCTTACGAATGGCGCAAGAAGGGCATCCCGGTGCCTGCCGTCGAAGGCCGCATCTACCCGCATTACGGCGTTTTCTCGCCGGTGCGCGGCGAATATGTCGACTTGGTCGCGCGCGCGCCGTTGCCGGCCGATTGCGCGCTCGCCTTCGACATCGGCACCGGCTCCGGCATCATCGCCGCCATCCTCGCCCGCCGTGGTGTCGCGCAGGTCGTGGCGACCGACATGGACGACCGGGCACTGGCCTGCGCCACGGAAAACGTGCAAAAACTCGGCTTGGCCGCTGCGGTGCAGTTGCAGAAAGCCGATCTCTTCCCCGAAGGCCGCGCCCCGCTCGTCGTCTGCAACCCGCCCTGGGTGCCGGCGCAGCCCAGTTCGCCGATCGAATACGCCGTCTACGACCCCGATTCGCGCATGCTGCGCGGCTTCCTCGGCGGCCTGGCGGCGCATCTGACGCCGGGCGGCGAGGGCTGGCTGATTCTTTCCGATCTCGCCGAACACCTCGGCCTGCGCTCGCGCGAAGAACTGCAGGGCTGGATTGCCGCCGGCGGCCTGCGCGTCATCGATCGCCTTGACACCCGCCCGCAACACCCGAAGACGCGCGACGCGAGCGACCCGCTGCACGCGGCGCGCGCCGCCGAGGTCACCTCCTTGTGGCGACTCGGGCTGGCGGGCGCATAGTCCGCTCCGGCGATGGTGCCGGCAGCCTTAGCCCAGCGTCGCGCTCGCCAGCTTGATGCCGAAGCCGATGAACAGGCCGCCAACCGCCAGGTTGCCGACTGCCGCCAGGCGTTGCCGTTCGCGGAAATGCCGCGCCAGGTGCGTACCGCCGAAAATCAGTCCGGTCAGGTAAAGCGCGCTGAGGATCTGCACAATCACCCCGAGAATCAGGAAGGACAAGGCCGGGTGCGGATAGTCGTGGGCGACGAACTGGATGAAGAAGGACACGAAAAAGAGGATGGCCTTGGGATTGGTCAGGCTGATCAGCAAGGCCGTGCGAAATGGCCGCGCGGTTTCCAGCGTTGTCGTTTCCAGCTGCGCCTTGCCGGCGCCGCGCCAGGTGCGCCGGGCCGCCCGCAGCAGGTTGATGCCCAGCCAGGCAAGATAGGCGGCTCCAGCGTACTTGAGCGCCATGAACAGGGCCGGCGTGGTTTGCAACAGCGACGAAATCCCGGTCACCGAGAGAATCATCAGCACCGTATCGCCGACAAAGATGCCGCAGGCACCTTGGTAGCCTTTCGCAATGCCCAGGCGCGAGGCGATTGTCATCACGTACAGTGAGTTCGGCCCGGGCAGCAGCACGATGGCGATGGTTCCCAGGACGAAGGTGGCGAGATCGGTGATGCCGTAGAACATGGGTTTGCCCCGTGCGGTAAAAGTGGATTTTACAAGTCCAGGTGACCATATGGGGGGGGATCTGTCCGGGCTTGCTTTAATAATGTAAAAAGTGCTAAAGTTGTCGCATATATCAGTTAAATGCAAAACCGTTCGAAAGGCGGTGACGCAAAGCCACGGGACTACCGCATCGCGAGATGTCAGGTTCGCCGGGTTGCCAGGATGGATGCTTCTCCTGCTCGCTTTGCGCCATTCGTCTTCCTTGCCTTGAGGATTCACGATGGCCGCCAAACCGGTTTACAACGATGCCCAGGTTGTCACTTCGCTGACCAATACGGGTGGTGCCGCATGGCACAGCAGCGTCATCACCTACAATTTTCCGACCAGCATTTCGGCTGCCGCACCCGAGAGCGCCGGCTTTTCGCATGCCACGGCCAGCCAGCAGGCGATGACCGATTACTGGATGCGTGCCTGGGATGATGTGGTCGGTGCTTCCATCGTGCGCATTGCCGATGGTGCGAAGGCCAACATCACGCTGGCCAACAGTTCTGCCCCGTCTTACGCCTATTCGTATTACCCCAGCAGCTATGGTGCCGGCGTTTATCTGAATCCGGCTTACGGTAGCAACTCGGGCACCAACAACCTGGTCAATCCGACGCTGGGCGACTGGGGCGGCATGGCGATCGGCCATGAAATCGGCCATGCCCTCGGGCTGTCGCATCCCGGTGCCTACAACGGTGGCTCACCGACTTACGAGATGAGCGCGGTGTACATGCAGGACAGCCAGCAATACACCATCATGTCTTACTTCACCGCAGCCAAGACCGGCTCCGACTGGATTGCCGGCGACAACAAGGTGCACTACGCGCAAACGCCGATGATGAACGACATCATGGCGCTGCAGGCGCTTTACGGCGTCGATACCTCGACGCGCAGTGGCAATACCGTTTATGGCTTTAACAGCACGTTGACCGGTACGGTTTTCGACTTTGCCGCCAACGCCCATCCGGTACTCTGCATCTATGATGCGGCCGGCAACGACACGCTCGACCTCTCCGGCTTTGCCGGTGCTTCACGCATTTCGCTGGTTGCCGGCAGTTTTTCCAACTGCGATGCAATGACCAACAACATCTCGATCGCCCGCAATGTCGTGATCGAAAATGCCGTTGGCGGTGCCGGCAATGACATCCTGATCGGCAATGCGGCCGACAACATCCTCAATGGCGGCGCTGGCGTCGACAGCATGACCGGTGGCCTGGGCAATGACACTTATGTTGTCGATAATCTGCAGGACAAGGCCATCGAGCTGGCCGGACAGGGCAACGACACCGTGATTGCTTCGCTTTCGCTGACCCTGGGGGCGAATCTCGAAAATCTGGTGCTGAGTGGCTCGGCCAATATCAATGCGACCGGGAGCGCCGTCGCCAACAGTCTGCTCGGCAATGCCGGCGACAATATCCTGAATGGTCTGGCGGGCGCCGACATCATGGCCGGCGGCCTGGGTAACGACATCTATGTCGTCGATAATGCGCTGGATGTCGTCATCGAGCAGGTCGGGCAGGGTACTGACCTGGTGCAGTCGGCAGTCAGCTATACCCTGACCGGCAACGTGGAAAAGCTTGCCCTGGCCGGCACGGCCTCGATCAATGGCACCGGCAACGCGTTGGACAATACGCTGATCGGCAACAGTGGCAACAATCTGCTGGATGGTGGTGCCGGTAACGACACCATGGCCGGCGGTATCGGTAACGACACCTACCTTCTCGACAGCACCCGCGATGTTGTTGTCGAGTTGGTCGGGCAAGGTATGGATACAGTCCTGTCGGCATTCGGCCAGACTCTGGGGGCCAATATCGAAAATCTGACGCTGACCGGAACGGCAGCGGTCAACGGTGCGGGCAATGCGCTCAACAATACGCTGACCGGGAATGCCGCCAACAATGTACTTGATGGCGGAGATGGTGCGGACACGCTGATTGGCGGGCTGGGCAACGATACCTATCTGCTCGACAATCCAAACGACAAGATCGTTGAACTGCTGAATCAGGGCGTGGACAACGTGTTCTCGTCGGTGAGTTGCACCCTGTCTGCCAATGTCGAGAATCTGACGCTGACCGGTCTGGTCGCCAGCACCGGCACCGGCAACGATCTGGTCAACATCCTGGTTGGCAATGCAGCCAGCAATATCCTGAACGGTGGTGCCGGCAACGACATCCTGATTGGCGGTCAGGGAGCCGACAAGCTGACCGGCGGCATCGGTGCCGATATCTTCAGGTTCCTTGGCGTGACTGATTCCTCGGCTGGTGCGACACGCGACATCGTCTATGACTTCAGCGTCGCCCAGGGCGACCGCATCGACCTCACCCAGTTGCTCACCGGCGTCACCCTGCCCAACAACCAAAGCCTGCACTGGGCCGATGCCGGCTTCACCGGCGTTGCCGGTGACCTGTGCTTCAAATCCGGCGTCCTGATGGCCGATACCAACGGCGACGCCAAGGCTGATTTTGAAGTGCAACTGATCGGCATAACCACGCAACTGACACACGCCTGCGTGCTGATCTGACATTTTCCCGGCGATTGCCGGAAAGAAAAAAGCCATCCGCAAGGATGGCTTTTTGTTTGGTGGGCCCGCACGGACTTGAACCGTGGACCAAAGGATTATGAGTCCTCTGCTCTAACCAACTGAGCTACGGGCCCGGAAAGCTTTAGTTGCCGTTGGTGTCGACGAAGCTGCGCAGCTTGTCGGAGCGGCTCGGGTGGCGCAGCTTACGCAGGGCCTTGGCTTCGATCTGGCGGATGCGTTCGCGGGTGACGTCGAATTGCTTGCCGACTTCTTCCAGCGTGTGGTCGGTGTTCATTTCGATACCGAAACGCATGCGCAGGACCTTAGCTTCCCTCGTCGTCAGCGTGTCCAGGATTTCCTTGGTGACGCCACGCAGGCTGGAGTACATCGCCGCATCGGCCGGAGCCAGAGTGCCGGAGTCTTCGATGAAGTCGCCGAGATGCGAGTCGTCGTCGTCGCCGATCGGGGTTTCCATGGAGATGGGCTCCTTGGAAATCTTCATGATCTTGCGGATCTTCTCTTCCGGCATGTCCATCTTCTTGGCCAGCGTGGCGGGATCGGGTTCGGCACCCGTTTCCTGCAGGATCTGGCGGCTGATCCGGTTCATCTTGTTGATCGTTTCGATCATGTGCACCGGGATGCGGATGGTCCGTGCCTGGTCGGCGATGGAGCGGGTGATAGCCTGGCGGATCCACCACGTGGCATACGTCGAGAACTTGTAGCCGCGGCGGTATTCGAACTTGTCCACCGCCTTCATCAGGCCGATGTTGCCTTCCTGGATCAGGTCGAGGAACTGCAGGCCGCGATTGGTGTATTTCTTGGCGATCGAGATGACCAGGCGCAGGTTGGCCTCGGTCATTTCGCGCTTGGCGCGACGGGCCTTGGCTTCACCGGTCGACATCTGTTTGTTGATGTCTTTCAGGTCCTTGAGCGGAATGCCGATGCGGTCCTGCAGGGCGAGCAGCTTTTTTTGTTCTTCCTTGATGGCCGGGCCGTTGCGGGTCAGGACGGCGACGTAGGTCTTGGGGGCGGCAGCGATTTCGCCGTCGGCCCAGTCGAGATTGACTTCGTTGCCCGGGAAGGACTGGATGAAGTGCGGGCGCGGCATCTTGACGCGGTCCACGCAGATTTGCTGGATCTTGCGCTCGCAGCCGCGCACCTGCTCGACCATGCCGCGCACGCTGTCACACAGGCGCTCGATCGAGCGCGAGGTGAAGCGGATGTTCATCAGCTCGTCGGAAATCTGCTGTTGCAGCTTGAGGTAGGCCTTGTCCTGCGGGCCCTTGCTGTGCAACAGCTTCTGCATCTTGGTGTGCAGACCCTTGATGATGTCGAAACGCTCGAGGGCGTCGACCTTCAGCTGCAGCAGCGAGGCGGAAACGGCAGCGGCTGCGCCACCACCTTCTTCGTCATCGCCGGCATCTTCTTCGTCTTCTTCGATTTCTTCGGCAACTTCAGGGGCGGCCGGCGCGGCTTCAACGGCATTCGGGTCGATCAGGCCGTCGACCAGTTCGTCGATGCGCATTTCCTCGGTTTCAACCTTGGCGGCCATTTCGAGGATGTCGTCAATCGTGGTCGGACAGGCGGAAATCGCCTGGACCATGTGCTTGAGGCCTTCTTCGATGCGCTTGGCGATTTCGATTTCGCCTTCGCGGGTGAGCAGTTCGACCGAGCCCATTTCGCGCATGTACATGCGGACCGGGTCAGTCGTGCGGCCGAATTCGGAGTCGACGGTAGACAGTGCCTGTTCGGCCTGCGCTTCGACTTCTTCGTCGTCGGTCGCGGCTGCAGCCGTGTCGGACATCAGCAGGTCTTCGGCAGCCGGGGCTTCGTCGAACACCTGGATGCTCATTTCGCTGAAAGTCGAAATGATGGCTTCGATACTTTCCGCGTCGACCACGTCGTCCGGCAGGTGGTCGTTGATTTCGGCGTAGGTCAGGTAACCACGTTCCTTGCCGAGCTTGATCAGGGCCTTGAGACGTGTCTTGCGCGCTTCGGCGTCAAGGGGTTCCGGAGTTTCTGCTATTGCACCGTCGAGCAGCGCCTTTTCGGCTGCTTTCTCCTTGGCTTTGCTGACGCGAGCCTTGGGGGCTTCCTTAGCAGTATCTTTTGCCTTGGCCATGAACACGATCCCTTAAAATGCGGAAAACCGCCGATTTTACCATAACTTAGCTTCATTTTCCCCGGTTGCTGAGGAACTGGATGTAAGCCAGTTTCTCGGCGGCGCTCAGTCCGGCGACGCCAAACTGCTGTGCCTTGATCTGCAATTCGGCAAAGGCCTTTTTCTGGCCGCCTTCCTGCAGTTTCTCCAGGGTGTCGCGAAATTCCGTTTCCGACTCCGCTTCGTCAAAGGGCTGGCCGAGAAGTTCCGCTGCAGCATTTTCGATCAGCGCTTCTTCGGGCATGCCGCGCAGGCGTTCGCGCAGTGCGGCGTAGCTGCTGGCCTCTTGGCTGGCGCCGCTGACCAGTTCGCGCAGGCGGATCAGCGCCGGGCGTTCCGGTGTGTCGGGCAGCAAATCGACCTGCAGTTGCGAGGCCAGTTGCGGCTTGTGCAGCACGAGGCGGAGCAGGTTGCGGGTCAGCGACGGCGCGGTGCGACGGGCCTTGGCCGGCGCAGCGGGCGTGTAGGATTTGAGGTCGCACAGGCGCTCGACTTCGCTCTGGGCAAAACCGCTTGCCTCGGCCAGGCGCTTGACCAGTTGCAGGCGCAACAGCGGCGTCGGCAGTTTGAGGAGCAGCGGTTTGGCTTCGTAGATCAGCTGTGCCTTGCCTTCCGAACTGGTCAGGTCGCAGCGCTGGGCGAGTTCGCGCAGCAGGAAGTCGGAAAGCGGCATGGCCTGGATGACCAGGCGGTCGAATTCTTCCTTGCCGTGGGTGCGGATGTAGCTGTCCGGGTCTTCGTCCTGGGGCAGGAAGACGAAGCCGAGGCGCTTGTTGTCGGCGAGGGCTTCGAGCGAGTTTTCGAGGGCACGCCAGGCGGCCTTGCGGCCGGCGTTGTCGCCGTCGAAGCAGAAGACGATACGGTCGACCTGGCGCAGAAGCTTGTTTACGTGCGTCGCCGTGGTTGCTGTGCCGAGCGCGGCGACGGCATTGCCGACGCCGTTCTGGGCAAGCGCGATGACATCCATGTAGCCTTCGGTGACGATGGCGGTGTCGGTATCGCGCAATGCCTGACGGGCCTGCGGCAGGCCGAACAGTTCGCGGCCCTTCTCGAAGAGCGGCGTTTCCGGCGAGTTCAGGTATTTCGGCTCGCCCTGGTCGATGATGCGCCCGCCGAAGGCGATGATGTCGCCCTTCTGGTTGATGATCGGAATCATCAGGCGGTCGCGGAAGCGGTCGTAGCGGCGGCCGGCTTCGTTCTCGATAATCAGGCCGGCAGTCTTCAGTTCGTCGGCGTTGTAGTTCGGGAAGACGGCTTGCAGGTTCTGCCAGCCGTCCGGCGCGTAGCCGATGCCGAAGCGGGCGGCGATTTCGCCGGACAGGCCGCGCTTCTTGCAGTATTCGATGGCGCGCGGTGTAGCCTTGAGCTGATCCTTGTAGTACTGCGCGGCGCGCGCCATGATTTCGATCAGGGCGCGGGTCTGGCCGGGCTTTTCATCATTGAAGCCGCGTCCTTCGCTTTCCGGCATCTGCATGCCGGCGCGGCTGGCCAGTTCCTTGACGGCATCGACGAAGCCCATGCCCTGGTATTCCATGACGAAACTGATCGCCGTGCCGTGCGCACCGCAGCCGAAGCAATGGTAGAACTGCTTGGTCGGGCTGACCGTGAAGGACGGCGATTTTTCGTTGTGGAAGGGGCAGCAGGCGGC
Organism: Quatrionicoccus australiensis; assembly: GCF_020510525.1. Classification (NCBI taxonomy): domain Bacteria; kingdom Pseudomonadati; phylum Pseudomonadota; class Betaproteobacteria; order Rhodocyclales; family Azonexaceae; genus Quatrionicoccus; species Quatrionicoccus australiensis. The sequence continues at coordinate 3,654,144 of NZ_CP075188.1, read as the reverse complement.
GTAATTGGCGCCGGCCTTCTTGAGTGGCACATAGCCGTCCACCAGATCGACGATGTCGATCCGGGCCAGCAGATCCTGGATAAACGAATCCGGGATCATCGCGCTTTAACCGGCAAGTGCGGCTTTTACCAGTTTCGAGACTTCCGCCATGTCGGCCTTGCCAGCCAGTTGCGGCTTCAGGACAGCCATCAGCTTGCCCATGTCGGCCGGGCCCTTGGCGCCGGTTGCGGCGACGGCAGCGGCCACGGCGGCAGCGGTGTCTTCGCTGCTCATCTTTTCCGGCAGGTAGGCGCCGAGGATGGCGATTTCGGCCTTTTCGGCATCGGCCAGATCCTGGCGGGCGGCAGCTTCGTACTGGCTGACGCTGTCCTTGCGCTGCTTGACCAGCTTTTCGATGACGGCGATGACAGCGTTGTCATCAAGTTCGACGCGCTCGTCGACTTCCTTCTGCTTGAGGGCGGCGAGCAGCAGGCGAATGGCGGCCAGCTTGGCGGTTTCCTTGGCCTTCATGGCCGATTTCATGTCTTCGGTGATGCGTGCTTTGAGGCTCATTTTTTTTAGCTGCTAGTTATGAGGATCGAGGATCGAGTAAAAGCGCGAGGTTTTGCCTTTGCTCGATCCTAATGACTGGATCCTGGATCCTGAATTTAAATAAAAAAGCCGCCGGCTGTTGAGGCTGGCGGCTCTTTGGTGCGGCATTCACCGTACTGGATCAGTACAGTTTCGGCGGCAGGGTCTGGCTGCGAATACGCTTGTGGTGGCGTTTGACGGCAGCAGCCAACTTGCGCTTGCGTTCGGCGGTGGGCTTTTCGTAAAACTCACGGGCACGCAGCTCGGTCAGGAGACCAGTTTTTTCAACCGTGCGCTTGAAGCGGCGGATGGCAACTTCGAACGGCTCATTTTCCTTGACACGAATGTTTGGCATATAAATCACCCCCTTCCGTTAGGCGCCTGCCAGGTCAAGTAGAAGGCAGTGCGCGCAAAATTTTTCCGCTGGTTTGCGGGTAGCCGAGCAGTATATTGCAAAAGACCTTTGAGTTCCAAGTGTTAAAATGCGCACCCATGCTAGTCCTCGGTATTGAATCCTCCTGCGACGAAACCGGAATCGCCCTCTACGACAGCGAAGCCGGCCTTTTGTCGCATGCCCTGCATTCGCAGGTGGCGATGCACGCCGAGTACGGCGGTGTCGTGCCGGAACTGGCGTCGCGCGATCACATCCGGCGCGTCGTGCCCCTGCTGCGCGAGGCCCTGGTGCGCTCCGGCCGGCAACTGGCCGAGGTCGATGCCGTGGCTTACACGCGCGGTCCCGGCTTGTCGGGCGCGCTGCTGGTCGGCTGCGCCTTTGCCGAAGCCCTGGCGCTCTCCATCGGCAAGCCGACGATCCCGGTACATCACCTTGAAGGGCATCTGCTGTCGCCCTTGTTATCGAGCACGCCGCCGAGCTTCCCGTTTGTCGCGCTGCTGGTTTCCGGCGGTCATACGCAATTGATGCGTGTCACTGGCGTTGGCGAATACGAATTGCTCGGCGAAACCCTGGACGATGCGGCCGGCGAGGCTTTCGACAAGAGTGCCAAGATGCTTGGTCTGCCGTATCCGGGCGGTGCGCTGCTCTCGAAGCTGGCCGAACAGGGCGATCCGGAGAAATACAGCCTGCCGCGCCCGATGCTGCATTCGGGCGACCTGAGTTTCAGCTTTTCCGGCCTGAAGACGGCGGTGCTGACACTGGTCCGCGAGCAGGGCGAGTCGCTCACCGAATCCTTCAAGGCCGACGCGGCGCGTGCCTTCCAGGAAGCCATCGTCGAGGTGCTGGTCAAGAAGTCGCTGAAGGCGATGAAGCAGACCGGCCTCAAACAGCTGGTGGTGGCCGGTGGTGTCGGTGCCAACAAGCAGTTGCGGGCGACGCTCGACCGCGAGGCAAAACGCAAACAGTTCCGCGTCTATTACCCGGAGCTGGAATTCTGTACCGACAACGGCGCGATGATCGCGCTGGCCGGTTGCCTGCGCCTGCAGTCCGGCACACCGGCCAAGGAAGCCGGCAGCTTTGCCGTGCAGCCGCGCTGGCCGCTGATGGAAATGTCGGCGACGGCGCAGTAGAAAATCGGCCATGCCGCGGTGTCGACCGCTGCGCCCGCCTTTTTCCCCTTTTTCTTGTGGCGTTTCGGGCAATTGCTGCACGGCGGGTTGGACTTGCAGCATTTGCGGCCCATCAGATTTCTCCAGAAATGGTGTGGCGCGCCATCCGGCGCGAGGTGTCGAAACGGTTCAGAAATTGTCGGGCAGCGTGGCGAGCACGTCGATGCAGGGTTCCCAGGCGACAAGTTCGTCGAACCAGCGATCAATGAAACGGGTAATCATGGTGGCCTCCTTGGCTGAAAGCAGGTCGTTCTGACCTGATGCCTGCAGTCTAGATGGCGGTCGTTGATTCATCCAGTCAATAGATCGAATGCTATCGATGTCCTATAGCTATTGTTGTGGGCGAAAAAAAATGCCGGCGAACCGGCATTGCTTTTGGGCGGAAGCGCTTGGGTTTCATGCCTTCTTCTTGCTGCCGATTTTGGACTCCTGGCCGGCGAGCAGGCGCTGAATGTTCTGCCAGTGCTTGCCGATCAGGGCCATGGCGATGATGCCGACGACGATGCTCGGGTGCGCAGCGCCATGCAGCAGCGCCGCATAGACCGGCGCCAGGGCGGCGGCCAGGACGGCGGCGAGCGACGAATAGCGGGAAGCGAAGGCGACGAACAGCCAGGTGCCAAGTACGGCCAGGCCGAGCGCGGGATCGAGCGCAATCAGTACGCCGGCGGCGGTGGCGACACCCTTGCCGCCCTTGAACTTGAGGAAGACCGGGTAAAGGTGGCCGAGGAAGACGGCCAGCGCAACGAGGCCGATCATGTTGTCGCTCAGGCCGTATTGCTGCGCGACGAAGACGGCGGCCCAGCCCTTGAGCGCATCGCCGAGCAGCGTGAACAGTGCCGCCTTCTTGTTGCCGCTGCGCAGCACGTTGGTGGCGCCGGGATTGCCCGAACCGTAGGTGCGCGGGTCGGCGAGGCCGAACAGCTTGGAGGAAATCATCGCGAAGGGAACGGAGCCGAGCAGATAAGCGGCAAGGATGGCGAGTGCGGTTTGCATGAGGTGATATCCCGGCTGGAGTACAATCGCGGCGGATTTTACACTGCCAAGGCATTTCGACTCCCGTATGGACATCATTTTCATCGAAGAACTGCGCGCCGAGACGTGGATAGGCATCTATCCGCGCGAAAAGGCCATGTCGCAGACGGTCGAGATTTCTCTGCAAATCGGCGTGTCGACCGTCTCGGCCGGCGCCAGCGACGACATCCGCGATACCGTGGACTACGCCGTGGTCGTCGAGCGCCTGCGCAGCGATCTGGCGGGCAGCCATTTCAACCTGATCGAGGCGCTGGCCGAACATGTCGCCAGCTACATCCTGGAAACCTTCGCCGTGCACTGGGTGCGCGTCTCGATTGCCAAGCTCGGCATGATGCCGGGCGTCAAGCGCGTCGGCGTGATCATCGAGCGCTCGCTCTAAAAGACAGCAAGCAAAAAGGCCCAGCGGTCGACGTCGACCGCTGGGCCTTTTTTGTCGCGCTCAGAATGCCGCGGCGAGTACGGTCATGATCGCGAAACCGGCGGCCAGCCCGGCGGTGCCGGCGGCTTCGCGACCCGGCTTGTGCGAGGCCGGGATCAATTCGTGGCTGACCACCCAGAGCATCGCCCCGGCTGCGGCGGCGAGGGCGAGCGGCAAGGCTTCGCCGGCCAGGCTGCTGGCGACGACACCGAGCAAGCCGCCGAGCGGCTCGACGAGGCCGGTGGCGAGCGCAATTGCGGCGGCGCGCAAGGGTGTCGCACCAAGCACCAGCATCGCACTGGCGACGATCCAGCCTTCCGGTACATTCTGGATGGCGATGCCCAGCGTCATCCCGTGATCGGCGCCGGCGGCGGCCGAGACGCCGACGGCAAGCCCTTCCGGCACGTTATGCAAGGCGATCGCGGCAACCACGAGGCCGACCCGCGGCAAGGCGCTGTTGCTGTCTATGCTCTCGACGTGGGCGTGCTGGGTGCGGCGGTCCATCTGCTGCATGAGCGCGACCCCGGCCATGAAGGCCAGCGCGGTGACGACGCCGAGCGGCCATGCAGCCGGGCTGGCTGCGACGCTTTGCACGGCCGGCACGAGCAAGGAAAAAAGACTGGCGGCGAGCATCATGCCGCCGGCCAGGCCGAGCATCGGCGCCATCAGTCGCTCGGACGGTCGACGCAAGAAAAGCACCGGAATTGCCCCGAGCCCGGTGGCGAGGCCGGCAAACAGGCTGGCTTCGAGGCCCTTGGCGGCCATCGGGTGGGCGGCCAGCCAGAAAGCGATCTGCTCGATGCCGAAAGCGACGGCGATGCCGGCCATGGCGAGGCCGACCCACAAATGGCGGCGGGCGGCGGGGCGGGCGTAATGCTGGATGACGATCTGGCTCATGCTGGCACTCCTGGTTCGATGAGTGTCACTTTATGGGTTGCGTCGCCATAGCTCCAGTTGATTGATTAAATGGCAGTCATTGCCAAAGCAAATCAGCCCGGCAGCGCCGCGTCCACTGCCTTGGCCGCCAGCGTGCGCAGGATGTCGTGCGGATGAATGCCGACCAGGTAGCCGCGGCGGCCGCCATTGATGTAAATCAGCGGCAGGTCAAGGATCGTTTTCTCGATGAAGACCGGCATCGCCTTCTTGGTGCCGAACGGGCTGGTACCGCCGACCAGGAAGCCGCTGTGCCGGTTGGCGACTTCCGGCTTGCACGGCTCGATCTTCTTGCAGCCAACCTGGCGTGCCAGCTCCTTGGTCGACACCTTGCAGTCGCCGTGCATCAGCACGATCAGCGGCTTGGCGTTCTCGTCCTCGAAAATCAGGGTCTTGACCACGGCGTGCTCGTCGACGTTGAGTTCGCGCGCCGAAACCTTGGTGCCGCCATGCTCCTCGTAGGCATAGAGGTGGCTGGAGAAGGCGACTTTGTGCGCTTTCAGGAACTTGGTGGCCTGGGTTTCGGGGGCGTGTTCGGTTTTGCTCATGGCGAGTTCGGTGGATGCGGGCGACGGCTGATTTTACCGCGTCGGACAAGGTCGACCGCTGAGCGGCCATCTTTACCTGTCTTTACGTGGATTTACCGTTTCAGCTGCCAAGTTTTTCGCGGTGCCGGCCGATAACAGGAGCAGATCCATCAATCAGGAGAAACAGCATGAGCAATATCAGCGTTCCTACCAATAGCGGGAGTGGTGGCAGCAGTCCTGTCAGTGCGGGTGGCAGCAGTTCGGCGAACAGCATAGCCGCGCTGGAAAAGCAGATTGCCGCATTGCAAAAGAAATTGGCCAAATTGCAGGAGAGCGACTCGGAAGACGCTGCCAAGCAGGCCGAACTGATCCAGCAACAGATCGAGGTCTTGCAGGCGCGGATTGCGCAATTGCAGAAGCAGGAGGCGGACAAGGCAGCAGCAAGCAGCGAGCAGTCGCCTGCCGCGGCACCGGCCAGGTCGGCCGATGACAAACTTGGCACTGAAGTCGACGTTTATGCCTGAGAACGTTCAGCTGCGCGGATGATGCAGCGTGTGCAGGCTCTTCAGCCGTTCGCGCGCGACGTGGGTGTAGATCTGTGTTGTCGTGATGTCGGCATGGCCGAGCAGCAGCTGGACGACGCGCAGGTCGGCGCCATGGTTGAGCAAATGGGTGGCGAAGGCGTGGCGCAGTACGTGCGGTGACAGTTTGGCCGGGTCGATGCCGGCCTGCAGCGCATAGCGCTTGATCAACTGCCAGAAGGCCTGACGCGTCATGGCGCCGCCGCGGCCGGTGACGAACAGGGCTTCGCTTTGCTGGTTCTTCAGGATGTCGTTGCGCGCCTCGTCGAGATAGCGCTGCAGCCAGTCGATGGCGACTTCGCCGAGCGGTACCAGCCTTTCCTTGCTGCCCTTGCCGAGGACGCGGATGACGCCTTCGTTGAAGCCGACTTCATGGATTTTCAGATTGACCAGTTCGGAAACGCGCAGGCCGGTCGCGTAGAGCGTTTCCAGCATGGCGCGGTCACGCAGGCCGAGCGGCGTATCGAGGTCGGGCGCGGCAAGCAGGTGGTCGACCTGCTTTTCCGACATCACCTTGGGCAGGCGCGACGGTCGGGCCGGGTTGGCCAGCTTCAGGGTCGGATCGGCAAAGATGCGGCCGCGCCCGAGTTGCCAGCGAAAGAAGCGGCGCAGCGTGGACAGGTAGCGTGCCTGCGAGGTAGCGCGCGTTGTCCGCGACAGGTCGGCGATGAAGCCGGTGAGCGTCGTGTCGCGGCAATCGAGCAGGGCCTCGTGGCTGTGCGTGGCCAGCCACAGCGCCAGGCGGCCGAGGTCGGAACGGTAGCTGTCGAGCGTCGTTCTGGCCAGCCCGTCTTCCAGCCACAGGGCGTCGCAGAAATTGTCGATCTCGGCGAGATCAGCCGGGGAGGCTGTGTTCATGCTGCAGTAGCCAGCGTTTGACGTCGAGCAGAAAGCCGCCGCGCTCACGCGCAAAACCGCCGAGGCCGCCGCCGGTCGCAATGACGCGGTGGCAGGGCACAACGACCGGGTAGGGATTGGCACCACAGGCCTGGCCGACGGCACGCGGCGCATTTTTGATGTTTTTTGCCAGTTGACCGTAAGTCTGGGTCCGGCCGCCGGGAATCGCCGCGATCTGTTGCCAGACGCGACGCTGGAAACTGGTGCCGGCCGGCCGCAGCGGCAGGTTGAAGGTGTACGCCGGATCGGCCAGATAGGCTTCCAGCTGGCGCACCGCTTCGGCGGCCAGGGCGCTGCCTGCTTCCTGCGCCGGGCAGGGTTCGAGAAAATCGATGCCGGTGATTTCGTCGGCATCACATTGCACCCCGAGGCAGAAACCGGGGGCGGCGACGATGGCTTGATAATGAACGGAACTCATGGCAGCCCCTTGGCAGCGTGGGCGCCTAGATTATCATGCGCCGGTAGCGACCTTGAAATGAGAAAGCCATGAGCGTAGCCACAGGGAAAAACAGTTTGAGCCGCGGCCTGGCCCTGGCGGGCGTGCAGTTTTTCTTCACGCTGGGCTGGACGGTTTACGCCCTCTATTTGCCGGATTTGCTCAAAGGGGCGGGGCTCGCGGCGAGCTGGCTGCCCTGGTTGCTGATGGTCGACCAGTTGATTTTTGCGGCGATGGACATTGCCTTCGGCATTGCGGCGGACCGCATGGCCGATACTTATCGCCGCTTGGCCCGCCTGCTTCTGTGGCTGACCTCGCTGTCGGCCGTGGCCTTTCTCCTGTTGCCCTCGCTGGCGCCTGTGTCGCCGGGCTTGTTGCTGCTGGTGCTCGCCATCTGGGTCATTTCGGCTTCGGTCGTGCGCGCGCCGACGATGGTGTTGCTGGCCAAGCGGGCCAAGGCGGCGCAGCAGGGGCAACTGGTCTTGTGCTACGCCGGCGGCATGGCGCTGGCTTCGGCGCTTTCGCCTTTCCTCGGGTTGTGGCTTAAAGGGGTTGATCCGCAACTGGTTTTTGCCCTGTCCGGCTTGGCCCTGCTGGGGGCGGTGCTGGTCCTGCTGCGGCTTGCGCCTGTTCCCCCTGATCTCGAGGCAGATGATGGGCAGCAGCCCGTTGCGTTTGCGAGCTACCTGCCCCTGCTGGCGGTTCTCGGGCTGGCTGCCTTCGGTTTCCAGGTGCATGCCTTCGTCAATGCCGCGCCCTTGTACTTGCTGCATGTCGGCAAGGACAGCCTGCCCTGGTTGATGCCGCTGCTCTGGCTGGGATTCTTTGCGACGCTGCTGGCCGTGTCCGCGCTGGTCAAGCGTTTTGCCGCCTGGTCCGTGGTTGCGGCCGGTTTGTTGCTGACCGCGCTGGCCAGCTATGGTGCCGGCTTGAGCGGCGGGCTGGCCGGGCTGATTGGCCTGCAGTTGCTGACCGGAGCGGGGTGGGCCATGGTCTTCGGCGGACTGATGGAGCAGGCTGGCGTAGATGGCAGGCGGGGGGCGGAGGGCTTGTTCATGGGCAGCTTTTTTGCCGTGCTGGCGATCAGCAGTTTTGCCCGCATTGCCCTGGCGACGCAGTATTTGCCGCTACTGCAGCCGGTCCGGTTTGAACTGCCTGCCGCCCTGCTGCTGGCGGCAGGCTTTTGCCTGGCGGTCTACGTGCTCAAAAGGCCGAAATTCCCGTCTGGGCCCGGCCGAGGATGAGGGCGTGCACGTCGTGCGTGCCTTCATAGGTATTGACCACTTCCAGATTGACCAGGTGGCGGATGACGCCGAAGTCGTCGGAAATGCCGTTACCGCCCAGCATGTCGCGCGCCGTGCGGGCGATGTCGAGGGCTTTGCCGCAGGAGTTGCGTTTCAGCATCGAGACGTTTTCCGGCGCGGCGCTGCCGTCATCCATCATCCGGCCGAGGCGCAGCACGCTCTGGATGCCGAGGGCGATTTCGGTCTGCATGTCGGCCAGCTTTTTCTGGATCAGCTGGTTGGCGGCGAGCGGCTTGTCGAATTGCTTGCGCTCCAGCGTGTATTGCCGCGCCGTGTGCCAGCAGGCTTCGGCGGCACCCAGGGCACCCCAGGCGATGCCGTAGCGCGCCGAGTTGAGGCAGGTAAACGGCCCTTTCAGGCCGCTGACGCCGGGTAGCAGGTTCTCGTTCGGGACGAAGACTTCGTCCATGACGATCTCGCCGGTGATCGCGGCGCGCAGCCCGACCTTGCCGTGAATGACCGGCGCCGACAGCCCCGCCATGCCTTTTTCCAGGATGAAGCCGCGGATCTTGCCGGCATCGTCCTTGGCCCAGACGATGAAGACGTCGGCAATCGGCGCATTGGAAATCCAGTTCTTGCTGCCGGACAGCTTCCAGCCGCCGGGCACGGCGCGGGCGCGCGTGTTCAGGCTGCCGGGGTCGGAGCCGGAGTCCGGCTCGGTCAGGCCGAAGCAGCCGATCAACTCGCCCTGGCCGAGGCGGGGCAGGTATTTCTCTTTCTGCTCGTCGCTGCCGAAGGCGAAGATGGGTAGCATGACCAGCGAGGACTGCACGCTGAGCATGGTGCGGTAGCCCGAGTCGATGTATTCGATTTCGCGCGCGATCAGGCCGTAGGAAACGTAGTTCAGCCCGGCGCCGCCGTACTGCGGCGGCAAGGTTGAGCCGAGCAGGCCCATGGCGCCCATTTCGCGGAAAATCGCCGGGTCGACCGTCTCGTGCCGGAAAGCATCGCGGATGCGCGGCGCCAGCGCCTTGCGGGCGAAGCTCTGCGCCGCATTGCGCACCTGGCGCTCGTCGGCGGCGAGCTGGCTGTCGAGGCGGAAAGGATCTTCCCAGCTGAAGGCGGCCTGGCTCATTTAACCGAACAGCTTGCGGAACCAGCCGGTTTGCTTCTTTGCTTCGGTCGGCGGGGTTTCGGTCTTCATGTTGGCCTTGACCACGCTGACGTAGTCGGCATCGTCGCGCTTGATGTGGTTGACCAGCCAGCGGGCGAGCATGGCATGCAACTCCTCGGCCACATCGTCGCCCAGCTCCATGCGTTCCTGGTACTCGGTGACTTTGCGCGTGAACAGTTCATGCACCTTCTTGTGCGGCTTGCAGTACTGGTAGCCCGCCTCTTCCTGCATGCTTTCCTCGAAGGCGAAATGCGACAGGGTGTAATCGACGCAGTCGTAGATCACCTGCCGGATCTGCTTCTTGTCGCCAAGAACCTGCGCGGCTTCGAGATCGTTGATGAAGTCGACGATGCGGCGATGCTGGTGGTCGATGATGTCGATGCCCGTGTTCAGGTCGGGCGTCCAGGTGATGGTCATGCTGCTTTCTCCAGAATATTGTTTTTGTGGATTATTCAGGCGCGAACGTGACCGTCGCCGAGGACGACCCACTTCTGGCTGGTCAGGCCGTCGAGGCCGACCGGGCCGCGCGCGTGGATCTTGTCGGTCGAGATGCCGATCTCGGCGCCCAGGCCGTATTCGAAACCGTCGGCAAAGCGCGTCGAGGCATTGATCATGACCGAGGCCGAATCGACTTCGCGCAGGAAGCGCATCGCCTTCGGATGGTTGTCGGTGACGATGGCTTCGGTGTGATGCGACGAATACTGGTTGATGTGAGCGATTGCTTCGTCGATGCCGGCCACCACCTTGACCGAAATGATCGGTGCCAGGTACTCGGTGTAGTAATCCTCTTCCGTCGCGGCGACGGCATTCGGCACGATCGCCAGGGTTTCGGCGCAGCCGCGGATTTCGACGCCCTTGCCGGTCAGCATGTGGGCAATCGGCGGCAGCAGCATGGCGGCGACCGAACGGTCGACGAGCAGCGACTCGGTGGTGTTGCAGGTGCCGTAGCGCTGCGTCTTGGCGTTTTCGACGATGCGCAGGGCCTTGTTCGGGTCGGCTTCTTCTTCCAGATAGACGTGGCAGTTACCGTCGAGGTGCTGGATCATCGGTACGCGCGCTTCGGCGAGCAGGCGGGCGATCAGGCCCTTGCCGCCACGCGGCACGATGACATCGACAAACTCGCGCATGGTGATCAGCTCACCGACCGCGGCGCGGTCGGTGGTGTCGATGACCTGCACCGATTCCGCCGGCAGCCCGGCCGCTTGCAGGCCTTCCTGGACCAGCGCGGCAATGGCGCGGTTGGAGCGGATGGCTTCCGAGCCGCCGCGCAGGATGGCGGCATTGCCGGACTTAAGGCACAGCGCAGCGGCGTCGGCGGTGACGTTCGGGCGGGCTTCGTAGATGATGCCGATGACGCCGAGCGGCACGCGCATCTTGCCAACCTGAATGCCGGACGGACGGTACTTGATGTCGGTCATCTCGCCGATCGGGTCGGGCAGCTTGGCGACCTGCTCGACGCCTTCGGCCATGCTTTCTACGCCCTTGGCCGACAGCGTCAGGCGGTCGAGCATGGCGGTTTCGAGGCCGGCGGCACGCGCCGCGGCAAGATCTTCGGCATTGGCGGCGACCAGTGCGGCACTTTCGCGACGGATGGCGGCGGCAATGTGGAGCAGGGCGGCATTCTTTTCAGCCGTCGTCGCACCGGCCAGCCGGCGGGAAGCGGTGCGGGCCTGGCGGCCCACGGTCTGCATGTATTCCTTGATGTCCATGATGTTCCGGGATTTCAGCGCAAAGAAACATTATAGCCAGACAAACAACAGGGAACTTCCGGAACCGGGTAAACTCTTATTCGCTACGACAACGAGGTTTCCATCGAGGACAAGATGGCAGAAAAATTGATATTGCCAAACGAGGTCAAGGTTTGCGCAACATGCAGCTATTGGGATGGCGAACGCCAGGTCGATGCTGAGATGAAAGTGGTGGTGGTTTCCGACGAGTGCCGGGGCGAATGCCTGGTGCAGGAAACGCCCAAACCGGGCTTGCACGACGTGCGCGGCGAGCACACCTGTATCTGGGAAGACCTGGATCCCGACGAGCCGGCCGACGTGGCCGAGGTGGCGAAACAGGCCGCCGGCAAGTAATGAACGACTAGCGGCCGGTGCTCAGGCGCAGGCCCAGTCGCAAGAATTCTTCCCAGATGTTGCCCTGGCCGATGCCCTTGGCCAGACGGTCGATCTGGCCGGCGTGGCGCAGTGCGGCTTCGAGGCCAGCGGTCGACAGGCGCTGCAAGGCCTTTTTCACCGGGTTGGCGCGCGGTCCCCAGACTTTCGCATCCTTGAGCAGTTGATCGACCGGCCGGCCGGCATCCATGCCGGCACGAATAATCGTCAGCGCCCGGATTTCCTCGCTCATCGCCCACAACACCAGCGGCGGCGCTTCGCCTTCCTGCATCAGGCCGTCCAGCGTCCGCGTCAGGCGGGCGATGTCGCCGGCGAGCAGCGCCTCGCGCAGGCCTTCGATGTCATAGCGGGCGACATTGAGCACGGCATCGCGAATCTGTGCGGCGCTCAACTGCCCGGCCGGATAGAGCAGGCCGAGTTTCTGGATTTCCTGGTGCGCGGCGAGCAGATTGCCTTCGACGCGCTCGGCGATGAATTTGAGACTCTCGCCATCGGCGCTCTGCTGCTGCCGGCGCAGGCGACCGGCAATCCAGCCCGGCAGTTCGGCGAGCGGCGGCGCCATCAGCTTGATCGCGACGCCGGCATTGACCAGGGCCGTGAACCAGACCGCCTTTTCCTCGCGCCAGTCGAGTTCGGGCAGGGTGATCAGCAGGAGGTTGTCCATCGACAGGTTCTGGCACCACTGCTGCAGCGCCGCGCTGCCTTCCTTGCCCGGCTTGCCGGTGGGAATGCGCAGGTCGATCAGTTTCTTGTCGCCGAACAATGACATGTTGCCGCCGGCGGCGAGCAACTGGCCCCAGTCGAATTGCGGCAGCACGGTCAGCACTTCGCGTTCGCTGTAGCCCATCTGGCGCGAGCGGGCGCGGATGGCGTCGGCCGCCTCGATGACGAGCAGCGGCTCGTCGCCATAAAGCACGTAGAGCGGGCGCAACTCGCGTTCGAGGTGCGCCGCGAGCTGTTCGCCGCGCAGCAGCATTACTCGTCTTCTTCCTGGTCCGGGTTCTTCGGCTTGATCAGCGACAGCCGGCGCATGATCTGGTTGACCAGGTCGGTGTTCATGTCACGCCACAGCATGGCTTCTTCGAGATCCTTGGCGAGCACCGCGGAGTCGTTGTAGGTAATGTCGCGGATCAGGTTGATCTCGCTCGGGGCAACGAGAATCTGCCCTTTGGCATTGACGACGCGGAAGGTGTAATTCATCTGCAGGCGGTATTCGCGCACGCGGCCCTGGGCATTGACGCTGAGAATGGTCTTCTGGCGGCCGTCGCTGACCTGCTGGAAGATGGCTTCGGCGTTCTGCGCATCGCTGACGATTTCGGTATTGCCGCTCGCCTTGATGTAGCGCTGCAGCCAGACGTTGATTTCGGAGGTGTCCGGCAGCGCGATGTAAAAGGTCTTGTAGGGCAGATTGCCGCTGACCGTCCCGCGCAGGTGGAAGCCGCAGCCGGTGAGGACGGCGGCGATGATCACTGCGAGCAGTAGCCTGAACGGGACGCGCATGGCGGTTTTTCCTTAAACGACGATGTTGACCAGGCGGCCGGGCACGACGACAACCTTCTTGGCCGGCTTGCCTTCCATGAACTTGACGGCGCCTTCGGAAGCCAGCGCGGCGGCTTCGATGCTCGCCTTGTCGGCCTCGGCGGCAACGCGGATGGAGCCGCGCAGCTTGCCGTTGACCTGCACCATGAGCTCGATTTCATCCTGCTTGAGCGCGGCCGGATCGGCTTTCGGGAAGGCCTGGTTGCCGGCATCCTGGCCCGGCTTCAGCTCGGCATAGAGCGCCTGGCCGATGTGCGGCACGATGGGGAAGAGCAGCAGCGCGATGCTTTCCAGGGTTTCCTGGGCGAGCTTGCGGCCGGTGGCGTCGGACAGCTCGCACTTGTCGTAGGCGTTCAACAGTTCCATGACCGCGGCAATCGCCGTGTTGAACTGCTTGCGGCGGCCGTAATCGTCGGCCACCTTGCCCATGGTCTGGTGCAGCTTGCGGCGCAGGTCGGCCTGGGCGGTCGACAACGAATTTTGCTCGATTTTCGCGTCGACCAGACCGGCCTGGACGTGGTCGTAAGTCGTCTTCCACAAACGGCGCAGGAAGCGGTAGGCGCCTTCGACGCCGGCGTCGGACCATTCCAGCGACTGATCGGGCGGCGAGGCGAACATGATGAACAGACGCGCCGTGTCGGCGCCGTACTGGTCGATCAGTGCCTGCGGATCGACGCCGTTGTTCTTCGACTTGGACATCTTCTCGGTGCCGCCGATGACCACCGGCAGGCTGTCGGCGCGCAAGGTGGCGCCGGTCGGGCGACCTTTCTCGTCGGTGACGACATCGACGTCGGCCGGGTTGATCCATTGCTTCTTGCCGCCGTCGAGTTCGCGGTAGAAGGTCGGGGCGACGACCATGCCCTGCGTCAGCAGGTTGGCGAAGGGCTCGCCCAAGTCGCCGATCAGGCCGACATCGCGCATCAGCTTGGTGAAGAAGCGCGAGTACAGCAAATGCAGGATGGCGTGCTCGATACCGCCGATGTACTGGTCGATGCCGCCCTTGCACCAGTAGGCGACGCGCTCGTCGACCATGGCCGTGGTGTTGTCCGGGCAGGCGTAGCGCAGGAAGTACCAGGACGACTCGAAGAAGGTGTCCATGGTGTCGGTTTCACGGCGGGCGTCGCCGCCGCACTTCGGACACTTGCACTCGTAGAACTCGGGCATCCTGGCGAGCGGCGAACCGGCGCCGGTGATCTCGACGTTCTCGGGCAGGACGACGGGCAATTGCTCGTCCGGCACCGGCACGTCGCCACAGGTCTTGCAATGGATGATCGGGATCGGGCAGCCCCAGTAACGCTGGCGGGAAATGCCCCAGTCGCGCAGGCGGAACTGCACCTTCTTGTCGCCGAGATCCTTGGCGGCGAGGTCGGCGGCGATGGCGTCGACGGCGGCTTCGTAGCCGAGACCGTCGTATTTGCCGGAATTGACCAGCTTGCCCTTGACCTTGTCGGCGTAGGACTCGGCCCAGGCCTGGTCGCTGAAGGTTTCACCTTCGACGGCGACGACCTGCTTGATCGGCAAGTTGTACTTCAGCGCAAACGCGAAATCGCGCTCGTCGTGCGCCGGCACGGCCATCACCGCACCGTCGCCGTAGCTCATCAGCACGTAGTTGCCGACCCAGACTTCGACCTGCTCGCCGGTCAGCGGATGCGTGACGAAAATGCCGGTCGGCATGCCCTTCTTTTCCATCGTCGCGATGTCGGCCTCGGCAACGCCGCCCTTCTTGCATTCTTCAATGAAATTGGCCAGTTCCGGGTTGTTCACCGCTGCGCGCTGCGCCAGCGGATGCTCGGCGGCGACGGCAACGAAGGTGACGCCCATGATGGTGTCGGCGCGGGTGGTGAATACCCACAGCTTTTCGTTGGCGTCGTCAGCAGAACCCATCCCCACCCCCGACCCCTCCCCTTGAAGGGGCGGGGAGGTTGGTGCGGCTGCGCCGGAGGCCACGACCGGAAAGGCGAAGCGCACGCCGGTGCTCTTGCCGATCCAGTTCTTCTGCATCAGGCGCACCTGCTCGGGCCAGCCTTGCAGGTTGTCGAGCTCGGCCAGCAGTTCTTCGGCGTAGGCGGTGATCTTCATGTAGTACATGGGGATCTCGCGCTTCTCGATCAGCGCGCCGGAACGCCAGCCGCGGCCGTCGATGACCTGTTCGTTGGCGAGCACGGTGTGATCGACCGGGTCCCAGTTCACGGTACCGAGCTTCTTGTACACCAGGCCCTTTTCATAAAGGCGGGTGAACAGCCATTGTTCCCAGCGGTAATACTCCGGCGTGCAGGTCGCGAATTCGCGTTCCCAGTCGATGGCGAAACCGAGCGACTGCAGCTGTTTGCGCATGTAGTCGATGTTGGAATAGGTCCACCCGGCCGGCGGCACGTTGTTCTGCAGCGCGGCATTCTCGGCCGGCATGCCGAAGGCGTCCCAGCCCATCGGTTGCAGCACGTTGAAGCCCTGCATCTTGTGGAAGCGCGACAGCACGTCGCCGATCGTGTAGTTGCGGACATGCCCCATGTGCAGCTTGCCCGACGGATACGGGAACATCGAAAGGCAGTAGTACTTGGGCTTGGTGGCGTCCTCGACGGCGCGGGCGGCACCGGTTTTGTTCCAGTGGCTCTGGGCTGCACGTTCGATATCGGCCGGGGTGTATTTGTCCTGCATGGGGTTCCGCTGAAAATCGTTGAATAAGGGCGGGATTATACCGGTTGGGGGCGGGGGGCGCTTGGGGGGAGGGGGCTTGTTTGGCTGTTGGGGGCTGCCGTTGTGTCTCGCTTCCGGAAGAAGTTGCCCTTGTTTTGCGGCTGTGTTCCGCCTTGCGGGCGGGCAGCGTTGCGCGCTTAACCGCTGCTTTCCGCGCTGCGGCGCGGGCGTACTTTCTTTTGCTTCGCCAAAAGAAAGTAGCCAAAGAAAAGGCGACCCCCGGGTCGGCGCCGGGCTTTGCCCGGTTCCTTGCGCTACTCGGCCGTCCGGGCGGCTTGCTAAACTCGCCTGCGGCTCAGACAGACGCAAGCCGAAGGCCCCCGGCCGTCCTGCGTTGCTCAGCGCCTCTCAGGGGGACCCGAAAGGTGTCTCGGAACAACGGCTCTGCCCTGGAAAAGCAAAAAGGGTGTTTTTTAGCGGTCGACCGCTTGAAACAGGCCAAAACCATTTTCACCGGTTCGGCGGCGACGTCTTTCCGGGTCCCCATGTGGAGCGCCGAGCAACGGAGAAGGGCCGGGGGAAGTCGGCGAGGACTGTCTGAGGCCCGCAGGGCCGAGTTCCGCAGCCGCCCGGCACTTCGAGTAGCGCAGGGGAGTCGGCGCAGCCGACCGCGTAGCCTGGGGTCGCCTTTTCTTTGGCTACTTTCTTTTGGCGAAGCAAAAGAAAGTATGCCCGCCCGCAAGGCGGAACCCAGCCGCCAAACAAGGACAACATCTCCCGTAGCCGAGACGAACAGCGTCAAGGCCCGGAAAAATCGCTATAAAACCAAGGTCGACCGCCCAGGAATAAGCCATCAACCCATGAACTCCCAGCCTCCGGGGGCGGTCATCAAGACTCTTCCCCCGGACGCCGGCGTCCATCAAGACCGAACAACCACTACAGAAACCGCCGCAGTCAGCCGGAGCCTGCACGCTCCCGCCAACCGGCGACCGGTTTCAGCGGCGTCCGGTCAGGCCGCTTTTTTTTGCGGGTACACCGTTTCCCAGGATGTCTGCCAGAAGCGGTAGGCATTCTCGGCCGCGGCCAGCGAGAGCAGCGACATGCGGGTCTGGTGGTGCCACATCCACGACAGTTGCGGCGCCGGGGTCAGGGCGTATTGCGGTGTGCCACCGACTTCGTTCTCGACGATGGAGAGGAAGCGTTCGACGGTCAGGCCCCAGTATTCCGAGCCTTCGGTCTTGCCGGTGATGTGTTCTGCTTCCGAGACGGCGCGACGCCACAGCTTGAGTGCGAGCTCGTCGCTGATGCCGGCCTTGCGGGCGATCCAGGGCAGTATTTTTGGTGCTTTCATGCTGTTACTCCTTTTATTACATTCTCGTGGGGGGTGACCACTAGTTGCTTCGATTGCCTTGTGGGCAAAAAGTTTTGTGCACTGCAATATATTTTTTGCCAAGTATACTTGCGCGGTTTTCATCGTGCGTAAAAAAACGTTAGGTGAGAATTGCTGCGTTGCACAATTGCAACAAATTGGTAATACCAATTATCCAAGTGGTATTTCGTGGCGCTTGAAGCGCCTGTAGTTCCGACTGAAAATCGAGTCATGTCCGATCTCCTCGCCAACCTGAATTCCCCGCAGCTGCAGGCCGTTACGCTGCCCCCCGTGCATGCCCTGATCCTGGCCGGCGCCGGCAGCGGCAAGACGCGCGTGCTGACCACGCGCATCGCCTGGCTGATGTCCACCAACCAGGTCGGACCGCACGGTCTGCTGGCCGTGACCTTCACCAACAAGGCGGCCAAGGAAATGACGGCGCGCCTGGCAGCGCTGGTGCCGATCAACACGCGCGGCATGTGGATCGGTACCTTCCACGGCCTGTGCAACCGCCTGCTGCGTGCGCACTACCGCGAAGCCGGCCTGCCGCAGACCTTCCAGATTCTCGATACGGCCGACCAGCTGGCGATGGTCAAGCGCCTGCTGAAGAACCTCAATATTGATGACGAGAAATATCCGCCGCGCGAACTGGTGCATTTCATCAATGCGCACAAGGAGCAGGGCATCCGTGCCGCGCAGGCCGAGGCTTACGACAATTTCACGCAGAAGCGCGTCGAGCTGTACACCGAGTACGAAAACCAGTGCAACCGCGAGGGGGTCGTCGATTTCGCCGAACTGCTGCTGCGCTGTTATGAATTGCTGCAGCGCAACGAGCCGCTGCGCCGGCATTACCAGGAGCGTTTCCGCTACATCCTGGTCGACGAGTTCCAGGATACCAACAAGCTGCAATACGCCTGGCTGCAACTCCTGGCCGGTGGCGGCGCCAAGGTTTTCGCGGTCGGCGACGACGACCAGAGCATCTACGCCTTCCGTGGCGCCGAGGTCGGCAACATGCGCGATTTCGAGCGCGAATACGCCGGCGACAACATCATCCGCCTCGAGCAGAACTACCGCTCGCACGGCAACATCCTGGCCGCCGCCAATGCGCTGATCAAGAACAACCGCGAGCGCCTCGGCAAGAACCTGTGGACCGACGCCGGCGAGGGCGAACCGATTCGCTGTTTCGAGGGCTATTCCGACCTCGACGAGGCGCGCTTCGTCGTCGAGGAAATCCGCGAACTGGTGCGCGACGGCATTTCGCCGACCCAGATCGCGCTGCTCTACCGCTCCAACGCCCAGTCGCGCGTGCTCGAAAACGAGTTGTTCACGAAGAACGTGCCGTACAAGGTCTATGGCGGCCTGCGCTTCTTCGAGCGCCAGGAAATCAAGCACGCGCTGGCCTACCTGCGCCTGCTCGGCAACCCGGACGACGACACCGCCTTCCTGCGCGTCGTCAATTTCCCGACGCGCGGCATCGGTGCCCGTTCGCTGGAAAACCTGCAGGCCACGGCGCACCAGATGAATTCCAGCCTCTACAACGCGGCCGCTTCGCTGACCGGCAAGGCCGGCCAGACAGTCGGTGCCTTCATCCGCCTGGTCGAGCAACTGCGTGTCGAGACGGAAGGCCTGCCGTTGCCGGAAGTGGTCGAGCATGTCATCGAGAAGTCCGGTCTGGCACAGCATTACCGCACCGAGAAGGAAGGCCAGGACCGGCTGGAGAATCTGGACGAACTGATCAATGCCGCCGCCACCTTCGTCGATGACGAAGGCGCGATCGGCGAGGGCGGCGCGCTGGTCTCCTTCCTCACCCTGGCTTCGCTCGAAGCTGGCGAGCATCAGGCGGGCGAAGGCCAGGAGGCTGTCCAGCTGATGTCGGTGCACGCCGCCAAGGGCCTGGAATTCGACGTCGTCTTCATCACCGGTCTCGAGCAGGGCCTGTTCCCGCACGAGAATTCGGTGAACCAGGGGCGCGACGGGCTGGAGGAAGAGCGTCGCCTGATGTACGTCGCGGTGACCCGCGCCCGCCAGCGTCTCTACCTGACCTGCGCCCAGACCCGCATGCTGCACGGCCAGACGCGCTACTGCGTGCCGTCCAGCTTCCTCGACGAAATCCCGGAAAACCTGCTCAAGAAGCTCAACAAGAAGGCCGAGCCGGCGTCATCGGTACCGGCCTTCGGCCAGTTCGGCGGCGGCTATGCCGAGCCGGTCAGCGGCGGCCTGCGCATCGGCATGAGCGTCGAGCACGCCAAGTTCGGTCTCGGCGTCATCGTATCGACCGAAGGGCGCGGCGCCGATGCGCGCGTCCAGGTCAATTTCGGCGGTGCCGGCATGAAATGGCTGGCCCTGGAGTACGCCAAGCTGACGCCGGTTTGATTTTTACCCGGTCGACGCCGGAAAAATGCCTGTTTTCAGGCGTCGACCGCGCTAGATCGCAGATCGGCAGGGTGATAATCTCGCTGTCTTGAAAAAAGATAACGCGGAGATCCCCATGCCCCACGCCATACGCATCCATCAGGCCGGAGGTCCGGAAGTCCTGCGCTGGGAGGAAGTCCTTGTCCCGGCGCCCGCCGCGGGCGAAGCGACCATCCGCCATGCCGCGGTCGGCCTCAATTTCATCGACGTCTATCACCGCACCGGCCTCTATCCGCAGATCATGCCGGCCGGGCTTGGCCTGGAAGGCGCCGGTGTGGTCGAGGCGCTCGGCGACGGCGTGACGGATCTCCGGGTCGGCGATCGCGTCGCCTATGCCGGCGGCCCGGTCGGCGCCTATGCCGAAGTGCGCAACATCCCGGCGCATCGCCTGCTCAAGCTGCCCGACACGATTTCCTTCGAAACGGCCGCCGCGATGATGCTGCAGGGCCTGACCGCCGCCTACCTGCTGCGCAAGACTTACCGCGTGCAGCCCGGCGATGCCGTGCTGATTCACGCCGCCGCCGGCGGCGTCGGCCTGATCGCCTGCCAGTGGGCGAAGGCGCTCGGTGCGACGGTGATCGGCACAGTGGGCTCCGCCGCCAAAGGCGAACTCGCGAAGGCGCACGGTTGCGGCCACGTCATCGACTACAGCAGCGAGAATTTCAGCCAGCGCGTGCGTGAGATCACCGGCGGCGAAGGTGTCGCGGTGGTTTATGACGGCGTCGGCAAGGACACCTTCATCGGCTCGCTCGACAGCCTGCGGACTATGGGCATGATGGTCGCCTACGGCAATGCCTCCGGTCCGGTGCCGCCGCTCGATCTGCTGCTGTTGTCGCAGAAGGGCTCGCTATTCGTGACCCGGCCGACGCTGATGAACTACACCGCCAAGCGGGCTGATCTCGAGGCGCTGGGCGCCGAGCTGTTCGCGATGGTCGGTTCCGGCCGCGTGCGCATCGAAGTCAACCAGCGCTATGCGCTGAAAGACGCCGAACTGGCACATCGCGACCTGGAAGCCCGCCGCACTACCGGCTCCACCATACTGCTTCCATGATGGCCAGGATCAAAGCCAGTCTGCTGTCGCTGCGCGACCTGTTTGCCACCGCCTGGTGGATCTTCCTGATCGTCGGCATCGGTTTCGTCGTCGCCTACCAGTTCGTCGAGCCGGCTCCGCCCAAACACATCGTGATCACCACCGGCAGCGAGTCCGGCGCCTACTACCAGTTCGCCAACCGTTACGCCGCGATCCTCGCCAAGAACGGCATCACGCTGGAAGTGAAGACCTCGGCCGGCTCGCTGGAAAATCTCGAACGTCTCAAGAATGACGAGGCGCAGATCGGTTTCGTCCAGGGCGGTGTCGTGCCGCCCAAGGAAGATCCGGATGCCGAAGACGATTCCGGCCTGCTCTCGCTGGGCAGCCTGTTCTACGAGCCGGTCTGGGTGTTCTATCGCGGCGAGAAAAAGCTCGACCGCCTGACCGACCTGCGCGGCAAACGCATTGCGATCGGCCAGGAAGGCTCCGGCGTGCGCCAGCTGGCGCAGCAACTGCTGGTCGCCAACGAAATTCCGCTCGGCCGCAACCTGGTGCCGGTCGCCGGCCTGAAGGCCGCCGAAGAACTGCAGCAGGGCCGCATCGACGCCGCCTTCATCATTGCCGCCGAAAGCGCGCCGGTGGTGCAGGTGCTGCTGCGCTCGCCCGGCGTGCGCCTGATGAGTTTCGCCCAGGCCAACGCCTACCAGCGCCGCTTTCCCTTCCTGACCCGGCTGACGCTGCCGCAGGGCGTTGCCGACCTGGTGCGCGACTATCCGCCGGAAGACATCAAGGTGCTGGCGCCGACTGCCAACCTGATCATCCGCGACGACCTGCATCCGGCGCTGCAAACCCTGCTCCTGCAGGCGCTCAGCGACGTGCATGGCAAGTCCGGCTTCTTCCAGGATGCCGGCGAGTTCCCGTCCTACATGGACCAGATGCTGCCGCTGTCGCCCGACGCGGCGCGCTATTTCAAGTCCGGTTCGCCCTTCCTGCAGCGCTACCTGCCGTTCTGGCTGGCGGTGCTGATCGACCGCCTGATCGTGCTGCTGGTGCCGATCATCGCCCTGCTCATCCCGCTGCTCAAGATCGCCCCGGCGATCTACACCTGGCGCGTGCGTTCGAAGATCTTCCGCATCTACGGCGAGCTGAAATTCCTCGAGGAAGACATCAAGCAGCATTCCGATATCGAGCGAGCCGGCGAATACCGCCTGCGCCTCGATACGCTGGAAGACGAAGCCAGCCAGTTGCACGTGCCGCTCGGCTTCACCGACCTCGTCTACACCCTGCGCGAACACGTCAACCTGGTGCGCCAGGCCCTGCACAAACTGGAAAAGACCGCATGAAAGCCTTTCTCGTCGCCAATCCCAAGGGCGGTTCCGGCAAGAGCACGCTGGCTACCAACCTGGCCGGCTATTTCGCCTCGAAACGCCATGACGTGATGCTCGGCGACATCGACCGCCAGCAATCCTCGCGCGAATGGCTGGCGATCCGCCCCTTCGAGCTGCCCAGCATCGATACCTGGGACATCGGTCATGACAACATTGCGCGCCCGCCCAAGGGCACCAGCCATGTCGTGCTCGACACGCCGGCCGGCCTGCACGGCAAGCTGTTGGAAAAGGTGCTCAAGCTGTCGACGCGCGTCATCGTGCCGGTGCAGCCGTCGATGTTCGACATGCTGGCGACGCGCCATTTCCTCACCGAGCTGCTCTCGGAAAAGGCCGTGCGCAAGGGCAAGGCTGATGTCGCCGTGATCGGCATGCGCGTCGATGCCCGCACCCGCGCCGCCGGCGAGCTGGAAAAATTCTTCGCCACCTTCGACCTGCCGGTGCTCGCCTACCTGCGCGACACGCAGACCTACGTCCAGGCCACGGCGGCCGGCATGACCATCTTCGATCTGCCGCCGTCGCGCGCCGAGCGCGATCTCGAGCAGTGGCGGGCGATCATCGACTGGGTCGAGGCCGACTAGGGCGCCAGCCGGTCAACGCCGCAAAAAGGCCATTTTTCACCGGTCGACCGGTGGCGGAAAGCAAAAACATGATCGACATCCCGCTCGGCGAAATCGAATTCAGCGCCATGCGCGCCCAGGGCGCCGGCGGCCAGAACGTCAACAAGGTGTCGAGTGCCGTGCACCTGCGCTTCGACATTGCCGCCTCGTCGCTGCCCGACGCCGTCAAGGCCCGCCTGCTCGCCCTCGGCGACCAGCGCCTGACCAAGGACGGCGTGCTGGTCATCAAGGCGCAGGAATTCCGCACCCAGGAAAAGAACCGCGCTGCCGCCCTGGCCCGCCTGCAGGAACTGGTCGAAGCCGCCGCCACCGTGCAGCGCCCGCGCCGCGCCACCAAACCGACCTACGGCTCGCAGAAACGGCGTCTGGAAAGCAAGGTGAAGCGCGGCGCGATCAAGCAGGGGCGGGGCAAGATCGAGTTTTGATGCGCCGCCGGCATTCGCCGTTCAGGCGTTTGCCGCGTCGAGCAACCTGTCGGTGGCGCGCAGGCGTTCGGCCATGATGCGCATGACCCGGGTCGCGAAGAAGGGCGTCTGCTGGACGAGGAACTGGAAGCGCTTTTCATCGACGGCGACAAACTCGCAGTCGGTCTTGGCGATGACGCTGGCCGAATGCGGCCCCGGTGAAACCAGCCCGACCTCGCCGACGATGCTGCCATGCTCGAGTGTCTCGACCAGACGGCTCTTGATGAAGACCTCGGCGCTGCCCGTGTTCAATACGTACATCAGGCTGCCTTCATCGCCTTCGCGAAAAAGCGCTTCGCCGGCGGCGACATGGACGGTTTCGGATTTGTGCGAGAAAAGTTCGATCGGGATCATGGTTGTCTCTTTGTTATGGACAGCGGGTGGGGGAAAAGGCAATGCGCCATTTTCCTCCCGCGATCGCGCTGCTTCAATGCTTTCTGGCGCAAGTTCCTTCACAGCCGGGCGGTCAACGCCTCGATTTCGTCCTTTTTCGCCAATTCTTCGAGAAACCAGGCGAGCGCCTTGCCGCCCGCCGGCTGCTATAGTGCGTGCATTACCCCGCTTTCCGGAGTGTGCGCATGGCAATGACTACCTCGCTGGCTGACCTGTCCGTCCTGCTCGTCGAGCCTTCCCACATGCAGGCCAATCTGGTCACGCGCATGCTCGAACATCAGGGCGTCATCGAGATCAAGGTCGTCGACAGCGCTGCCGCGGCGCTCGCTGCACTGACCGAAAATGCTGCGGTCGGCCGGGTCGTGATCAGCAGCCTCTACCTGCCGGACATGGCGGGTACCGAACTGGTCTGCGCGATGCGCGGCGATCCCGATCTGGAAACCATCCCTTTCATCCTCGTCTCCAGCGAGACGCGGCCGCAGGTGCTTGAGCCGGTGCGCCAGTCGGGCGCCTGCAGCATCGTCGCCAAGCCCTTCAACGAGCAGCAGTTGTCGCGCGCCCTGTATGCCGCCGCCGACTACCTGAATCCGCCGGAAGACATGGATATCGCCGAAGTCGAGAGCCTGCGCGTGCTGCTTGTCGATGACAGCATGGCTTCGCGCCACCACCTGCGCCGGCTGCTTGAAGAACTGGGCATTCAGCGCATTACCGAGGCGGTCGACGGCAAGCAGGCGGTCGATTTGCTGCAGGAAACCATGGTCGATCTGGTGATCACCGACTACAACATGCCGGAGATGGACGGCCGCGAGCTGACCGAGTACATCCGCACGCAGAGTTGGCAGAACACCGTGCCCATCCTGATGGTGACCAGCGAGCAGAATATGGGTCGCCTGGCGGCGGTCGAGCGCGCCGGTGTTTCGGCGATCTGCGACAAGCCCTTCGAGGCGGGCAATATCCGCAAGCTGATCAGCGATTCGCTGACCCGCTAGCGCGCCAGCGGCGCACCACGACGGCCAGCGCGAGCAGGAGCAGCAAGGGGTCGAGCAGGGCGTCCCAGAGGTTGGCGAACAGGCCGCCGGCATAGCCGGCGAGGTCGACTGCGAGGATGAACAGCCAGAGGCTCTGGCGGCGCCAGAAGAGCAGGCCGCCCAGCGGCAGCAGTGCGGCGAGCAGGGCGAGCGGCTGGTAGCCGAGGGCGTAGGGGTCGAACGGCCCCCAGCCCAGCGCCAGCGGATAAAAACACAGGGCAAAAACCAGTAGACCGAGTGCCGCTCGATGCGAGAGCGGCGATGGTGTGCGCCCGGCAATCTGCAGGATGGCCAGTTGCAACAGGGTCAGCGAAGGCGGCCCGAAGACACCATGCAGGAAGGGCGCGATGCCGGCGAGCAGCGCCGTGATGCTGGCGGTCAGCACGGCGCGGGTGCGGAATTCGCCAAACGGGATGAGCGCGAACAGCGCGGCAAAAATGACGGCGTGGGCGAGTAGACCGTAAGCGGCCGGCAGATTCATGGCTTACCCCCGTTCAGCCAGGCTTCGCTGAAGACGGCATGGTGCAGGTGCTGCGCCGGCCCGCGATAAAGCAGATGAATCCGCGCATCGCGCGCCTGCAGCAGGGCCGGTTCGGCAAGATCGGCAGTAGCGTCGGTCGCCTGTTCCAGCGTGCGACTCACCCGCCAGGTCAGCCCGGTGTCGTCCGACAGCCAGAGCATCAGCGTGCCCGACGGCGTCTGGCCGGCGAGCAGCAGCTTGCCACTGTGCAGGCGGAGCAGCGCGAGCGGTGCGGCGGGGGCGAGCCCGGGCAGCGCGGCGACGTTCTGCCAGGTCTGGCCGCCATCCTGGCTGCCGGCCAGTTGGTCCTGCCCGGCGGCGCGCAGCACGGCGAGGGCCTGTTGCGCATCAAGGGCGATGCTGGCCGGTGCTGCCGCCGGCAGACGTTGTTTGCCGATCACCTCGCCGGTCGCCGCCAGACGCAGCCATTCGCCGCGGGCCGTCATGAATTCACGCGCCAGCGGCAGGAGCAGCCCGCCATCGGCGAGCAATAGCGGCGGTCCGCCCGGCTCGCCGCCGCTGCCGGCGAGCGGCGAGGTCGGCCGGCGGCTCGGCTTGTACCAGGTGGCGCCGCCATCGGTCGACTGGCTGTGATTGAGCAAAATGCCGCCGAGCGGGTTGTGGCTGGCGTACCAGAGATGCAGCCAGCTGCCCTCGGCGTGGAGCAGCGGCCGACCGACCTGGCTGCTCCAGGCAAAAGTGCCGCCCGCCGTGCTTTCGCGGCTGGCGATGCGGCGCGCGGCTCGCCAGCCGTCGCGGCCAAAGGTGCTGAACCAGATGCCGGTATTGTCGTCGTCGCCGGTCAGCCAGGCGGCGGCGAGGCGGCCGCCGGGGAGCTCGGTCAGGCTGGCGTGGCGCGGGGTCTCGGCGGTCGACGGCAGATTTTGTGCCAAAAACAGGGTGGGCAGTTGCTGCTGCCGGGCCTCGGGCGGCGGCGCAAAAGTCAGCGCCGCGGGCTGCGGCATGCGCCAGGCGGCAGCGCCCAGCGCGCCGAGAAAGAGGGCGCCAGCCAGCCAGCGGAGCATGGGTTGCGCAGGGCTCACGGGCTAGGCAGTACGAGGTGTTGGGGCTGCGTCATCGGAAAGAGGCCGAACAGGATTGCCCGATTCTAGCGGCTAGTGTGAATTACCGGTTATTGCCGGTGGAATTACGGGTTATTGCGAATTTGTGACGCTATCAATTCCGGGATAATCACGCTATCAACACAAGGCATGGATCATGCGGATCAAACATTTTCTGTTCGCGGCGTCGGCGGTTGTCGCCGCCTTGTTTTTCGGTGGCGCCTACTGGTCGCTGGAGCGGGTTTTCGACAGTCTGGTGCGGGCCAACGCGGCGCGTACCTCGGAGGCAACCAGCCGGATTGCCTTTGCCTCGATGTACCAGTTGATGAGCCAGGGCTGGCAGCGCAGCCAGGCGACGGCCTTCCTCTCGGCGATGGCCGAATCGGGCAAGGACAGCGGCCTGACCGTGCAGATCTATCGCGGCCCGGTGGTCGAGGCCCTTTACAAAGAGATCGAGCAGCCGCCGCTCGACGACGAATTGCGCAGCGTCTTCGCCAATGGTCAGCCCTTGCGGCGCGATACCCTCGATTATGCCCGCCACGTTTACCCGCTGGTCGCCGAAACGCGCTGCCTGGGGTGTCATACCAATGCCGAGGTCGGTTCGGTGCTCGGAGCCGTCGAAGTGCGCCAGGAATACGCCGGCCTGCTGGCCGATGCGCGGCACCAGTTGATGCTCGCTTTCGCGGTGCTGCTGCCCATCGTCGGTCTGCTTGCGCTGGCCGCCGTGTGGTGGGTCGGGCGTCGCATCGAAGGCTCGGTCGGGCGGCTGCTGGCCGGCTTCGAGCAGGTCAATGCGGTTGGCGACCTGCGCCATATCGCGCTCGACAAGACCGATCTCGGCTTCGTCGAACTCAATCGTGTCGTTGCCGCCCTCGGCCGCCTGCTCGAAAAGCTGCGCGCGATTGCCGTCGACAAGGACATCCTGACCTTCGAGATCGGCCTGCTCGAGAAATTCGTCATCACCTCCGAAGTGGTGCGCGACTGGCGCGATTACGTCGGCCGCCTGCTCACCGAGATCAATGGCGTGATTACGGCGCATACGCTGTTCTCGGTATTCAAGATCGACGACGAGCTGTTCGACCTGGAAATCTTCTGGCGCGGCCCGACCTCGCCGGAGACGCGGGCGATGATGGAGCGCCATATCCGCCGCGAGCTGAAGAACGTCCCGACTTTTGCCGATATCGGCGCCTGCAATATCCACCATCACGTCGCCGATCCGACGGCGCCGGTGGTCGAGTTGAGCGAGGCCGAGGTGGCCGTGCGCGTCAAATCCTTCTTTGTCGACCGGCCGAAGATCGGCGGCATCGTCGGTATCGGCGTGCATGCCGGCATGCTCGAGGACGAGACCCGCTACCTGGTCATGGAAAGCATCCTGTCCACGCTGCTCAACGTTGTCGGCTCGGTCAAGGCCATCTACAAATACACGCGCGATCTCGAGTATTACGCGACGCGCGATCCGCTGACCGATCTCTTCAACCAGCGCGTATTCTGGGAACTGAGTACCTACGAAATCGGCCGTGCCCAGCGCCACGGCTACAGCTTCGGCCTGCTTTTGATCGACCTCGACAACTTCAAGCTGGTCAATGACAACTACGGCCACGCGGTCGGCGATACCTATCTGCAGCACTTTGCCCGCCAGGTGCAGGCGGCGCTACGTGATGGCGACATCCTGGCGCGTTATGGCGGCGACGAATTCGTCGCCCTGCTGCCGGAAGCGGCGGCCGACTCCGTGGCGATGGTGGCCGAGCGCGTGCGCATGGCGATCGAGGCAATCGAGGTGATGACGCCGGATGGCATCCGCTTGCGCGGCACGGCCTCGATCGGCCTGGCCGTCTATCCGGATCATGCCGACAGCGCCAAGGACCTGCTGCTTTTTGCCGACAACATGATGTATCGCGCCAAGGCGGCGGGCAAGGATCAGGTCGCGATTCCGACCCAGGAAGACGTCGTCGATATCTTCCGCGACATTTCGTTGAAGAGCGTCATGGTGCTCGAAGCGATCGAGGCGCGCCGCGTCGTGCCCTTCTTCCAGCCGATTCTTGCGGTGGCGGAAAACCGCATCGTGGCCTACGAGGTGCTGTCGCGCATCGAGCTCAACGGTGATGTCATCCGGGCCGACGAATTCGTCGAGATTGCCGAGAAGATGGGGGTCATCCATCGCCTCGACATGCTGGTCATCGAACAGGCGCTGACCACGCTGGCCGCCCGCGGCCATGCCGGCGAAATCTTCATCAACCTGTCGCCGCGCGCGCTGGTGCTCAAGGAATTTGCCCGCGACCTGCGCCGCCTGATCGAGGCGAGCGGCATTGCGCCGCACAACATCGTTTTCGAGATTACCGAGCGCGATACCGTGAAGAGCCTGGCCGTGCTCGAACGCTTCCTGAACGACCTGAAGGCCGACGGCTTCAAGCTGGCGATCGACGATTTCGGTTCAGGCTTCTCGTCCTTCCACTACCTGCGCCGCTTCCCGATCGACTACCTGAAGATCGAGGGTGACTTCATCGCCAACATGCTGAACAGCGAGAAGGACCGTACCTTCGTCACCAGCATCCGCTCGCTGGCGCGCGAGATGGGCATCACGGTGGTGGCCGAGTACGTCGAGTCGGCCGAGGTCCTGGACGAACTGGTCAAGCTTGAAATCCAGTGCGCCCAGGGTTACTACATCGGCCGTCCGGCCCGCGACTTGCTGCCGGTGGACTGGCAGCGGCCGGCTTAAGCGCCGGTATAGACCGGCTGGCGTTTCTGCATGAACGCGTCGATGCCTTCACCGGCGTCGGCGCTCATCATGTTGCAGGCCATGACTTCGCCGGCATAGGCATAGGCTTCGTCCAGGCCCATTTCCAGTTGCTGGTAGAACATCCCCTTGCCCATGCGTACGGCGACGGCACTCTTGGCAATGATGCTGCCGGCCAGGCGCTCGATTTCCGTATCCAGCGCGTCGGCCGGGACGACGCGATTGACCAGGCCCTTGGCCCTGGCTTCCAGCGCGTCGATGAACTCACCGGTCAACAGCATTTCGAGGGCATTTTTGCGCCCGAGATTGCGCGCCAGGCCGACTGCCGGCGTCGAGCAGAACAGCCCGACATTGATGCCGGAGACGGCAAAGCGGGCGACATCGGCGGCGACCGCCAGGTCGCACATCGACACCAGCTGGCAGCCGGCGGCGGTGGCGATGCCGTGAATGCGCGCGATCACCGGTTGCGGCATGCGCGTGATGCTGAGCATCAGGTCGCCGCACTGCTTGAATAGCGCCTGCATGAATTCCTTGCTGTGATTGGCGCGCATTTCCTTGAGATCGTGGCCGGCACAAAAGGCCTTGCCGGCACCGGCGAGCACGACGACACGCACGGCGTCGTTGGCGGCAATGCTGTCGAGCTCGGCCTGCAGGGCGGTCAACATCTCTTTTGACAGCGAATTGAACTGGCCCGGACGGTTCAGGGTCAGCGTGGTCAGGCCGTCGGCGCGGTCGTGCCGGAGGACGAGGGGTTCTGCAGCGGTCATCTGGGTCTCCATGGTTTTTATTCGGGTTCGCTAATCTAGCCGATGCCCGGAGAAAATGTAATTGGCAGACCGGAGGAGGCTGCCCGGCGCGGTAAAATTGCGCCCATGAATTCGCCGCGCTACGTCCACCTCCGCCTCCATTCCGAATACTCCGTGACCGACGGCATCGTCCGCATCGGCGACGCCGTCAAGCGCGCCGCCGGCGATGGCATGCCGGCCATGGCGCTGACCGATCTCGCCAACCTGTTCGGTCTCGTCAAGTTCTACAGCGGCGCGCGCGGCAAGGGCGTCAAGCCGGTGGCCGGCGCCGATGTCTGGATCGCCAACCCGGAATCGCCCGAGGATGCCTATCGCTTGCTGCTGCTGGTGCGGACCCGTGCCGGTTACCAGCAACTGTGCGAACTGCTCAGCAAGGCCTACCTCGTCGAAGGCCGGCGCGACCGCGCCGAAATCCGCCGCGAGTGGTTTGCGGAAATCGGCTGCGATGGCCTGATCGCGCTGTCCGGTGCGCATCTCGGCGATGTTGGCGAAGCGCTGATCAACGGCAATTTCGATCTGGCCGGTGAGCGCGCCAAGGCCTGGGAAGCGATTTTCCCCGGCGCCTTCTATCTCGAAGTGCAGCGCTACGGTCAGCCGCAGCAGGAAGCCATCGTCCAGCAGACGGCCGATCTGGCCGGCGAGACCGGCATTCCGCTGGTCGCGACGCACCCCATCCAGTTCATGAACCGCGATGACTTCCGGGCGCATGAGGCACGCGTCTGCATCGCCGAAGGCTACGTGCTGGGCGATCACCGGCGGCCCAAGATTTACACGGAAGAACAGTATTTCAAGACCCAGGCCGAGATGGCCGAACTCTTCGCCGATCTGCCGGAAGCCCTGGAAAACACGCTGGAAATCGCCAAGCGCTGCAATATCGAGCTGACCCTGGGCAAGAACTTCCTGCCCAACTTCCCGATTCCGGAAGGCATGACCATCGACGAATTCCTCGTCGCAGAAGCCAAGAAGGGTTTGGAGTTCCGTCTCGAACAGCTTTATCCGGACCCGGAGGAGCGCCTGAAGCGCCGTCCGGAGTACGACGAGCGTCTGGTGTTCGAATGCAACACCATCCTGCAGATGGGCTTCCCCGGCTACTTCCTGATCGTGGCGGACTTCATCAAGTGGGCCAAGGAAAACGGCGTGCCGGTCGGGCCGGGCCGGGGTTCCGGTGCCGGTTCGCTGGTCGCCTACAGCCTGCTCATTACCGACCTTGATCCGCTCGCCTACGCACTGCTCTTCGAACGCTTCCTGAACCCGGAGCGGGTCTCGATGCCCGACTTCGACGTCGACTTCTGCCAGGACAACCGCTGGCGCGTCATCGAATACGTGCGTCAACACTACGGCGAGGATGCGGTCAGCCAGATCGCCACCTTCGGTACCATGTCCTCGAAGGCGGTGATCCGCGACGTCGGCCGGGTATTCGGCCTGCCGTACTCGATGTGCGACCGCATTTCCAAGCTCATCCCCATCGTCCAGAACAAGCCGGTATCGCTGGCCGAGGCGCTGGAGCAGGAGCCGCAGCTCAAGGAAATGATGGAAGGCGACGGCGACGGCGAAACCATCCGCGAGCTGTTCGACCTCGCCGGTCGACTCGAGGATTTGACGCGAAATGTCGGCATGCACGCCGGCGGCGTGCTGATCGCACCGGGCAAGATTACCGAGTTCTGCCCGATCTACCAGGCGACCGGCAGCGATGCGTCCACGGTGTCGCAGTTCGACAAGGACGATGTCGAGAAGGTCGGTCTGGTCAAGTTCGACTTTCTGGGTCTGCGAAATCTGACCATTATCGAGCTCGCCGTCGAGTACATCCGCCGCATGACCGGCGAGAAGCTCGACCTGATGAGCCTCGGCTTCACCGACCCGGCCGCTTACCAGATCCTGAAAGACGCCAATACGACGGCGATCTTCCAGGTCGAATCGGAGGGCATGAAGAAGCTGCTCAAGAAGCTGGCCCCCGACCGTTTCGAAGACATCATCGCTGTGCTCGCGCTTTATCGTCCCGGCCCGCTGGGTTCCGGGATGGTCGACGACTTCATTTTGCGGAAAAAGGGCCAGCAGAAGATTGATTATTTCCACCCCGACCTGACCGCCTGCCTGTCGCCGACCTACGGCGTCATCGTGTACCAGGAACAGGTGATGCAGATCTCGCAGATCATCGGCGGCTACACGCTGGGTGGTGCCGACATGCTGCGCCGGGCGATGGGCAAGAAGAAGCCCGAGGAAATGGCCAAGCACCGCGAGACGATCGCCGCCGGTGCCAAGGAAAAGGGCTACGACCCGGCGCTCGCCGAGCAGCTGTTCGACCTGATGACCAAGTTCGCGGAATACGGCTTCAACAAGTCGCACACCGCCGCCTACGCCGTTGTCACCTATCACACTGCCTGGCTAAAGGCGCACCACTGCGCCGCCTTCATGGCGGCAACCATGTCGTCCGACATGGACAACACCGACTCGGTGAAAATCTTCTACGAAGATGCCGTGGGGCCGGCCAACAAGCTCAAGATGCTCGGGCCGGACGTCAACGCCTCAAATTACCGTTTTGAGCCGGTCGACCGCCAGACCATCCGTTACGGTCTGGGCGCCGTCAAGGGTACCGGCGAGCAGGCGGTCAATGACATCCTGCGCGCCCGCGATGCCGGCGGGCCGTTCAAGGACCTGTTCGACTTCTGCAAGCGCTGCGACAAGCGCATGGTCAATCGGCGCACCACCGAGGCGCTGATCAAGGCCGGCGCTTTCGACTGCATCGATACGGATCGCCACAAGTTGCTGGCTTCGGTCGGCATTGCCATGGAGTTCGCCGAGCAGTCCGAGCGCAATGCGATGCAGACCAGCCTGTTCGACATCGGTTCGGTCGCCGAGGAACATGCGCCGCAGTACCTGACGGTCAAGCCGTGGGATGAAAAAGAACTGCTGATGCAGGAAAAGACGGCGCTTGGTTTCTTCTTCTCGGGCCACCCGTACAACACCTGCAAGAAGGAATTGTCGCGTTTCATCCGGCGACCGCTGAACCGCCTCGAGCCGTCCAAGGAAACGACGGCACTGGCCGGGGTTGTGGTGGGCGTGCGCACGCAGATGACGCGGCGCGGCAAGATGCTCTTCGTGCAGCTCGACGACGGCACCGGCATGATCGAGGTGACGGTCTTCAATGAATTGTTCGAGGCCGAACGCAGCAAGATCGTCACCGACGAAGTGCTGATCATCGAAGGCCGCGTCCGCTACGACGAGTTTTCCGGCGGCAACAGCGTGACTGCCGACAAGCTGATGACCATAGGCGAAGCGCGCGCCCGTTTTTCGAAGTATCTGCTGTTGCAGATGAAGGATACGGCCGATGCGCGCAAGCTGAAGTCGCTGCTGCAACCTTTTGCGCCGGGGCCGGCGCCGGTGCGCATCCACTACAACAACGGTCAGGCCGAGTGCGACATCATGCTCGGCGACAACTACCGCGTGCGCCTCGACGACATGCTGCTCGAAGCACTCAGGGGCTGGCTGCAGCCGGAAAACGTCGAGATCGTTTATTAGTTGCCTAGGATCGAGGATCGAGCTGTTAGCTCAAACCCCTCGATCCTGGGCAACTCGATCCTAAACTACCAGATCGGTCTTGAAGCCGATGCGCACGGCGCCCCAGTGGCGGCCGTTGATGATGATGGGCATCGACAGGTCGTTGAGGATTTCGCCGGTGTCGCGGACGTAGGTCTGGAACAGCGAAGACTTCTGGTTCTTGGCCAGTTTCAGGCCGACCGGATCGTTGAAGATGCGCTTGTGGCGGCACTTGGTCAGGTCGATTGCCGGGTCGCCGCTGGGCGGGTTCGAGAACACGCCGTTGTGGGCCGGCGCGTAGCCGTTGGTATCAACCGCCAGCGAATAGGTCAGGCCTTGCATGTCACGCAGCAGATCGTCGTACATCCGGGTCAGCTCGCTGTCACACTGGCCATCATAGGCGGTCGTGAAGCGTTTCGGGTTGGAGCCGGGAATGTCCTTGTAGGCCTGGTCGAAGACATTGACGCCACGGTCGCTCAGGCGCTGCAGGACTGCTGTCACCTGATCGCGGAAGCCGGTGCACTTGTCGTGCAGGGTGTCGAACATGCTGTTGCCGGTACGGAAGTCGGCCAGCGTGCATTGCAGGTCTTCGGTCGATTCGCGCAAGGTCTTGGCCGAACCCAGGCACTGTTTCATGCGGCCGGAAATGTCCAGTGAGTGGTTGCGGATTTCCTCGACTTCGCCGTGGATGCTCTGGTTGCTTTCGCGCAGGTTGTAGATGGCGCCGGCAATCGTCGTCAGCTGTTCGGTGGTGCGCTTGAAGTCACCGACCATGGTGGTCAGGTCGGCGGCCGAAGTTTCGATGTATTCGTTGGCGCGCGTGACCTCGCCGACTATGGTTTGCGTCTTGCTCGAGGTGTCGGCAACCAGGTTGATCATCGACTGGGTGTTCTGGCCGATCACCTGGGTGGCGGTCTTGACCTTCTCGGCCAGCTTGCGCACTTCGTCGGCAACCACCGCGAAGCCGCGCCCGGCTTCGCCGGCGCGTGCGGCTTCGATCGCCGCATTGAGCGCGAGCAGATTGGTCTGGTCGGAAATGTCGTTGATCAGCGAGACGATCTCGTTGATCTTCATCGAGCTGGTATGCAGTTCGCTGACCGTCGAGGAAAAGTGTTCGATGTGTTCGTTGGTCGAGCGCATCGTGCTTGCCACGGTTTCCATCTGTTCGAGGGAACGTTGCGCGAGATCGAGATTGTTCTGGGTCGAGGCCTGGATGGCGTCGGCGTTGGTCGCTACCTCGCTGACCGCCTGGTTGACCCGGTTGCTCGACTCGAAAACAGCGCCGGCCAGGGATTCCTGGCGGCGCACGGCATCGTCGGTCTGTTGCACGAGGTGATTCATGCGGGCAGCGTCGGCGGCAATGCTGACGCTGCGGACTCGCGCATGGGAAATCAGATCGCGGACGCGGCTGAAAAAGCGGTTGATGTTGCCGGAGATGCGCCCGGTGGCATCGTTGCCGGAGTTGCCGACCGCCAGCGAGAGATCGGCGCTGCCATCGGCAATTGCCGAAATATCGCGGTCGATCTTGTCGAGCGCGCCATTGTTGCCAAAAAATCCCATTTTCGTCTCCTGCTTATTATGTGTTGCTGCGACCGGGATAGGGCGGCAGCGTTGCGCCCGATAATACGCCGCCGTTTGGCGGTCTGTCACTGTGCTGCGGGATCAGCGCACGGGGCGC
This sequence comes from Quatrionicoccus australiensis, assembly GCF_020510525.1. Classification (NCBI taxonomy): domain Bacteria; kingdom Pseudomonadati; phylum Pseudomonadota; class Betaproteobacteria; order Rhodocyclales; family Azonexaceae; genus Quatrionicoccus; species Quatrionicoccus australiensis. Next base: position 3,619,442 of record NZ_CP075188.1, on the reverse strand, counting down.
TGGCGCGAGGCCAGGCGACCGAGCATGAAGCCCTTGATTTCGTGGAAGGGAATCGGCTTGGCAAATACCGTGACGTCTTCCGGCAGACCCTGCTGGGCGATCTCGGCGCTGTCGATGGCACTGATCACGACGATGTCCATGGCGGCGAGATCCGGGTTGGCGCGAAGGCGACGAATCATCTCGAAACCGTCCATGCCGGGCATCATCAGGTCGGCGATCAGGACATCGGGCATGCGCTGGCCGACCTGGACCAGACCTTCAAAACCGTTGTCGACGATGCGCAGCTGGAGCGGCAGGTTCCAGCGCTCGAAGGTTGCCTGGTAAAGCTTTTGCAGGATGGGGTCGTCTTCGGCAATCAGGATGTCGAGGCTGGCGACTGTTTCCGGTGAGGCGCTCTGACTCTTGCGCCTGGCCAGCATGGCCTCGACCGAGGTGGCGGGAATGCGGCGATGCCCGCCGGCCGTCTTCCAGGCGTCAAGGGCGCCGCTTTCCACCATGTTCTGTACGGTGCCGAGGGATACGCCAAGGCGTAGCGCTGCTTGGCGGGTGCTGAGAAATTCCGTGTCTGCCATGATTGCTTTTGATCCAGAACTTGCAAAAGTGTCAAATTTTAGTCCCTTCCGGGATTTTTTGTCAGGATAAAAAAAGCCCCGCCTGCCATTGGTGCGGCATTCGGGGCTTTTTGTTCCGTCCCGTCAGGGGGACAGCGGCGAATTACAGCTTCTTGGCGTTCTTCGCGAGGTAGGCGGCAACGCCTTCAGTCGAGGCGGTCATGCCCGGTTTGCCCTTGTTCCAGCCGGCCGGGCAGACTTCGCCGTGTTCTTCGAAGAACTGCAGGGCATCGACCATGCGCAGCATTTCGTCGATGTTGCGGCCGAGCGGCAGCATGTTGACGACCTGGTGCATGACGACACCGGTCTTGTCGATCAGGAAGGAACCGCGCAGGGCGACGCCGTCGCTTTCGAGTTCGACGTCGTAGGCGCGGCAGATGTCATGCTTGACGTCGGCAACCAGCGGGTAGCCGACCTGGCCGATGCCGCCGTCCTTGATTGCGGTGTTTTTCCAGGCCAGGTGGGTGAACTGGGAGTCGATCGAGACGCCGATCACTTCAACGCCACGCTGCTTGAACTCTTCCAGGCGGTGATCGAAGGCGATCAGCTCGGACGGGCAGACGAAGGTAAAGTCGAGCGGGTAGAAGAACAGGACAACCGGCTTGCCCTTGAAATCGGAGAGTTTCAGGTCCTTGATTTCATTGTTGCCAAAGACGGCGGTGGCGGTGAAATCCGGGGCTTGCTTGCCGACGAGAACGGCCATGGTGATCTCCTTATTAAGATGTGATCTGGGGGTTGGGGGAAACAACCAATTTAGCGAAGCGGGCAGGGGCTGTCAAACCACTTTCTGTTTGCCTTTTGCCGTGGGGGCGCTGGCATAATTATGGAATGCAAAAAATGACGGTTACACAAACCGCCGGGGGAATCTGGGAGTGTTGAAGGTGCTGGTTTTCATGCCAGTGCTCGGGGCGGCAGCCGTTGCCTTGCTGCCGGCCCGGCGCGCCCTGCCGCTTTGGCAGACGGCCATGCTCTTCGCGCTGGCCGCGCTGGCCTATTCGGGTTGGTTGGCCGCGCAATTCGAGCCGGCCGGTGCCGCCATCCAGATGTTCGAAAGCCAGGCCTGGAACAAGCGTCTGGGCTCTTATTTTGCGCTCGGCGTCGATGGCATTTCGCTCGCCATGGTGCTGTTGACCGCCCTGCTGACCCTGATCGCGGTGCTTGTCTCGCGCCGTATGGAAGAGGGCGCCCGCCTCTATTTCATGCTCGTCCTGCTCCTCGAATCGGCGATGTTCGGCGTATTCACCGCGCGTGACTGGTCGCTGTTCTACGTGTTCTGGGAAGCGACGCTGCTGCCGCTGTTCTTCCTGATCGACCGCCTGGGCGGGCCGAACCGGCAAAAGGCGGCGCTCAATTTCTTCCTGTACACCTTGGGCGGCTCGGTATTCATGCTGGTCGCGCTGCTCTTTTTGTACGACGCGGCACCCGGCCACAGTTTCGCGATGGCCGACATGGCGGCCGGCGGGCGCGGCTTGCCGCTCAACATGCAATTGCTGATCTTCGCCGGCCTGTTCATCGGTTTCGGCGTCAAGATGCCGGTCTTTCCGCTGCACGGCTGGCTGCCGCTGGCCCACGTCGAGGCGCCGAGTCCGGTGTCCATCCTGCTCTCCGGCGTGCTGCTCAAGATGGGCGCCTACGGCCTGATCCGCGCTGCCGAAACGCTGCCTGCCGCCTTGCTCGCGACGCAGGACTGGCTGGCCCTGCTCGCCTGCGTCAGCCTGCTCTACGGCGGCATTCTTGCCTGGCGGCAGCAGGATCTCAAGGCGATGGTCGCCTATTCGTCGATCTCGCACATGGGGATCGTGCTGCTCGGCATCGCAACGCTCAACGTCACCGGCCTGACCGGCGCGGTGATGCAGATGGTGGCGCACGGCCTGACCGCCGGCCTGCTCTTCCTGCTTGTCGGCCTGCTGTACCAGCGCACGCACAGTCGCGATCTGGCCGATTACGGCGCGTTGACCGGGCAGGCGCCGCGCTTCGCCTTCTTCATCGCCTTCGCGCTGCTTGCCGCGCTGGGCTTGCCGGGCAGCGCCGGCTTCATCGCCGAACTGCATGCGCTGATCGGCGGTTTCGCACGCTGGCAGGGCTGGGTGCTGCTGCTTGGCATCGCCATGCTGATCGGCGCCGCCTACAGCCTGCGCGTGATCGGCCGCCTCTGCCTCAAGGGCGAACCGATGCAACTGGCCGACATGACGCGCACCGAGATGAGCGCGGCCGGCATCCTGGCTTTTGCCATCGTCGGGCTTGGCCTGTGGCCGGCCCCGCTGCTCGAACTGGTCGCCGGCAGCGTCGGCCAGCTTGCCCGCCTGTTCGGAGCCTGAGATGCACGTCGCTGCCGAACTGCCCATCCGCGAACGTTTGCAGCACTGGATCGAGCACCTGACGCACATCCTGCCGGCGCAGGCGCCGATCCGCGATTTCGTCCATCACAACACGCTGCACGGATTCCAGCATCTGCCTTTTGCCGAAGCGTTGGCCAGTGTCAATGAACTGACTGGCGCCCGCATGTACTGGCCGGAAGAGCGTTTTCGGGCGGCATATGCGGCCGGGCGGATCGACGCCGGCGATCTGCAGGCCGCGTTCGCTGAGCTCGGCCTGAGCGGTCTGGACGAATTGATCGCTGCCGGCTGTACGCGGCGCGACGTGCTGCTCGCCAGTTTGCTGACGCCGGGTGACGCACCGACGGCAAGTCGCCAGGGCTGGCTGGCGCGGGAAGGCATGCGCGACGATCCGTTTTTTGCCCGCGCCACGGCGTTGACCGCAGGCGCAGCCGACACGGCGTCTGGCGAGGACTGGCCTGCCGTTGCCAGACAGCGCTGGCTGGCGCTGTGTGCCCGGGTCGGCAAGGAGTGGACGCTGCGCAGTCTGCTGCAACACCTGAGTGGCGAGGATGTGCTGGAAACGGTGCGCAGCATGCTGCAGCGACAGCTCGCCGCGCATCTCGACCTCGGCGTCGCGGCCTGGCGCAACCCGGCGCGCGAACAGGGCTTCTATGCCGCCTGGCGCGCCTCGGCGGCGTCGGATGCCTTCTGGGAAATTGGCGACCTGCACAGTATCCGCGACGAGATCGCGCAGCTGCCGGACGACCCCGGCGAGGTGCTGCTCGCCGAACTGGCCCGCCTGCTGCCGGACGAGGCGCACTGGCCGGTCTATCTCGAACGCCTGGCGCTGGAGCAGCCGGGCTGGTCCGGCATGTTCCTGTGGCGCGACCGGCATCCCGGCTTCGGTGACGGCAGCCGCATCGCGATGGTCGATTACCTGGCGGTGCGTGTGCTGCTTGAGCGCCTGCTCTGCGAAGACCTGCTGCGCCGGCTGACCGGCTCGGCCATGGAATTCGACGAACTGCAGGGCTATTACCTGGCCGAGGCGGCCGAGTTCTACGTGCGCGATGCCATTCGCCGTGGCGGTCTGGACGAGGCCTTGCAGCATGCTGCCGGACGTTTGTTGCTGGCCGATGAGCAGCAGGCGGTCGACGAGAAGAAATGGGCAGAAATGGCGGCGCAGATCGCCGCGGCTCGCCCGGTCGAAGTCTCATCCGCCTCGCGCCTGGCGGGCCTGCTGCGTCACCTGGCCTTGCCGCCCGCGGTGCTCGACGCGCTGACGCCGGCTGCGGCGCAGCGTCTGCTCGCCGTTGCCGCCGAACTCTCTGATGCAGAGCGCGGCCAGCTCTGGCTGCTCGCCTACGAGCGGCATTATCGCGAGCAGTTGTTCGCCGGCCTGCGTGCCAACCAGTATCGCCACTTCCCCATTGCGGCACCGGCCGCCCAGGTCGTGATGTGCATGGACGACCGCGAGGAGGGGACGCGCCGTCATCTCGAGGAAATCGCGCCGGACATCATGACCTATGGCGCTGCCGGTTTCTTCGGCGTGCCGATGTGGTGGCAGGGCCTCGACGATCCGGAGAAGAGTGCGCTCTGCCCGGTCGTCGTGCAACCGACCCACCTCGTGCGCGAGACCGTCCGGCCCGCCGCGGTGGCCGGGCTGGCCCGGCATGTCGCGCAGCGTGAAAGCCGCCTGCGCTGGCGCGAACGCCTCTACCAGGCAACCCGCCGGCGGGCTTTGGGCGGGCCGCTGCTGACGGCATTGGCCGGCGTGCCGGCACTCGCCGCGCTGACCGCAACGACGCTGGCGCCGGGCTGGTTCGGCGCTGCCGTCAAGCGCTGGCGAACATGGTTCGAAGGGCGCCTGCCGACGCAACTGGCGCTGACCGCCGAAGAGGCGAGTCCCGGTACCCCGGCACAACCGCAGGCCGGTTTTACCGATCTGGAGCAGGTCGACCGGGTGGAAGCCTTCCTGCGCATGATCGGCCTGACCGACAATTTTGCGCCGCTGGTTCTGATGTTCGGCCATGGCTCGGGCAGCCGCAACAATCCCCATTACTCGGCCTACGCCTGCGGCGCCTGTTCCGGCAAGCATGGCGGCGCCAATGCCCGCGTTTTCGCCAGCATGGCCAACCGGCCGGCAGTGCGCGCCGGGCTGGCGGCGCGCGGCCTGAGCATTCCCGACTCTTGCTGGTTCGTCGCCGCCGAGCACAACACCTGCGACGACGGCGTCGAATGGTACGACCTCGACACCGTGCCGACCGTCTTTCAGGGGGCGCTGGAAACCCTGGTCCGGCAAGTCGGCGAGGCCTGCCGGGCGCATGCCGCCGAGCGCTGCCGCCGGCTCGCCTCGGCACCGGAGCGGCCGAATCCCTGGCTGGCGCTGCGCCACATGCGCGGCCGCGCCAACGACATCTCGCAGGCGCGGCCGGAACTCGGCCATGCGACCAATGCCGCCGCCTTCATCGGCCGCCGCACGATGAGCCGCGGCCTCTTCCTCGATCGTCGCGTCTTCCTGATTTCCTATGATCCGGTCGGCGACGACGAAGGAAAAATCGTCGAAGGCATCCTGCTTGCGGCCGGTCCGGTCGGGGCCGGGATTTCGCTCGAATATTACTTCTCGACGGTGAATAACGATGTCTTCGGCTGCGGCTCGAAGATCACCCACAACATCACCGGCCTGTTCGGTGTCATGGAAGGTGCCGATTCCGACCTGCGTACCGGCCTACCGCTGCAAATGGTCGAAATCCACGAGCCGATGCGCCTGCTCGTCGTCGTCGAACAGACGCCGGCCGTGCTGACCGCCATCCTGTACCGCCAGCCGGCGCTGCAGGAACTGATCGGCAATGCCTGGGTCGTTTTGGCCGCCTGCGACCCGTTGACCGGTGCGCTCGAACAATATTGCCCGCGCCGTGGCTGGTTGCCCTGGGACGGCGGTAGCGCGCTGCCGCAGGTGGCGCGTTCGGCCGACTGGTTTGCCGGCGAATCAGAGCCGCTGGCCCCGGCCATCATTCTCGGAGCTGCCTGATGCTGGAAATGCTTGCCGCCCTGCACGACTGGATCTGGCTGGTGCCGGCCCTGCCGCTGCTCGCTGTCGCCGTCAACGCGGCGCGCGTCCTGCTCGGTCTCGCCAAAGGCGATGCCAGCGAGCCGCTGACCGCCAATCTGGCGTCGCTGGCCGCTTTCGCCGGCCTGCTGCTGCTCCTCGCCATCGACCTGCATGCGCTGCTGCACGGCGCGCCCGGCCATCACCGGCTCGGCCACTGGTTCGGCACCGGCAACTGGGAGGCGACCTTCTCCTTCATGCTTGACCCGCTGTCGCTGACGCTCGGCACGCTGACCGCGCTGATCGGCTGGCTGGTGACGCGCTTCTCGGCCAATTACCTGCATCGCGAGGCCGGCTTCCATCGTTTCTTCATCGCGCTGTCCTTCTTCCTGGCCGGCATCCAGCTCGTGCTGCTCGCCGGCAACGGCCTGCTCGCCTTCGTCGGCTGGGAAATGTGCGGCGTCTCGTCCTTCCTGCTCATCGGTTACGCCTGGCACCGGCCGGTGGCGACCGGCAATGCGCTGTTCGCCTTCGTCACCAATCGCGGCGGCGATGCCGGTTTCCTGCTGGCGCTGGCGCTTGCCGCGGCCTGGCTCGGCGGTTTCGAGTGGACGGCCTTGTCGAAGGCGCACCAGATCAGCGTCGTCAATGCCCGCCTGCTGATCATCGGTTTCGTTATCGCCGCCCTCGCCAAGTCGGCGCAACTGCCCTTCACGCCGTGGATCACGCGCGCGCTGGAAGGCCCGACGCCGTCCTCGGCGATCTTCTACGGCGCGGTCATGGTGCATGCCGGCGTCTACCTGATGCTGCGCCTCGAACCGCTCCTCGTCGAAGTGCCCGACGTCATGCTCGGGCTGGTCGTGGCCGGCGCCGCGACGGCCATCTACGCCTGGCTGTGCGGCCTGGTGCAGAGCGACGTCAAGTCGGCGCTGATCTTCGCCACTGTCTTCCAGGTCGGCCTGATGTTCGTCGAGATCGGCCTCGGCTGGACGACGCTGGCGCTGATTCATCTCTGCCTGCATGCCGGCTGGCGCGTCTGGCACTTCCTGCTGGCGCCGTCCTGGCTGGACCTGACGCGCGCCCGCCCGGCGCCGCCACCGGCCTGGCTGCAGCGCCGGCAATGGCTGTACACCGCCGCGCTACAGCGTTTCTGGCTGGATACGCTGGCCGACAAGCTGTTTGTGCAGCCGACCGAATCCTTCGCACGCGACGTGCGCGGCCTCGAGGAACATTTCATCGACCGCGCCATCGGCCAGCCCGGCGCCGGCCACGCGGTGCAGCCGGAGCGCCCGCTGGTGCGCGTCGATGGCCTGCCCGGCCGGGCCCTGGCGGGCGTTTCCGACCTCCTGCAACGGATCGAGAACCGCCTGCTGCTGCGCGGTCGCGGCGGCACGGCCGAACGCCTGTTGCAGCATCTGGGCAGCTACCTGCGGACGCTGGAAAACCTGCTTGAACAACCGCGCTATTTGATGATGGCGGTGATGGCGACTTTCGTGGTGATCCTGTGAATACGGTGCTGACTGAAATTTTCTGGACGCAGCAGGGCAGCCTGCCGCTGCTGTTGCTCGTGCAACTGCTGCCGCTGTTCGGCGCGGCGCTGGTTTTGGCCCTGCGCCAGCGGTCGACCGCTGCGCTGGCGGCAAAATGCCTGGCGCTGGCCGAATTGCTGCTGCTCGTCTACGTCGTCGGGCGCATCGATCCGACTTCGCCGGCGCTGCAACTGGCCGAGCGTTTCGCGCCGCTTGCCTGGCATGTGGCGGTCGACGGCATCAGTCTGGTCTTTTTGCTGCTCGCCGCCTTGCTGACGCTGTTGATGACCTTGTACGGCATGAGCCGCAGCCGCATCTCGCCGGGTCTGCTGTTCAGTGTGCTGCTGCTCGCCGAAGGCGGCTTGGTCGGCATGCTGCTGACCCTGAACCTGGCCTGGTTTGCCGCTTTCTCGGCGCTCGAGTTGTGGGCGGTCGTTTTCCTGCTCCGGCACTGGGCGGCCTCACGCGTCGAGACGCAGGCGCTGGCGCGCTTCGTCCAGTATCAGGCGTTCGGCTGGGCGCTCTTTGCCGCCGGTTGCGTCGTGCTCGGCTGGGGGCATGCCGAGGCGCATGCCGGGCGCTGGAGCTTCGACCTGTTCGACCTGCAGCAGACGCTGCCGGTCGGGAAGTTCCAGACCGCCGCCTTCTACCTGCTGTTCTACGGCCTTGCCGTGCGCACGCCGCTCTTTCCGCTGCACGGCTGGCTGCCCAACATGGCGCAGCACGGGCTGATCGCCGTCGCGCCGGCGCTGATGGTCGGCGTCAAGGTCGGCATCTACGGCATGCTGCGCTTCGTGCTGCCGCTGACGCCAACGGCGGTCGCCTACTGGCAGCCCTACGTCGTCGGCTTCGCGATGGCCGGGATCTTCTTCACCGCGGCGCTCGCCTTCCAGCAGTCCGACCTGCGCCGGCTGCTTGCCTTTGCCGTGGTCAGCCATACCAGCCTGCTGGTGATCGGTGTGTTTAGCCTGCACGAATCCGGCATTCAGGGTGCCGTGCTGCTCGCCGCCAATTTCGGGCTGGCGGTGACCGGCATGTGGTTCATCGTCGGCTTTGTTTTCCGGCGCACTGGCACCACCGAGCTGCATGAGCTGTCCGGCCTGTTCGAGCGCATTCCCTTCCTCGCCATTGCCTTCCTCGGCTGCGGTCTGGCCATCGTCGGCATGCCCGGCACGCCCGGTTTCGATGCCGCCCACCTGGTGCTCGAAGCAGCCATCGACAATTTCGGCGCCCTGCCCACAGTCGCCGCTGCGCTCGGCAACGTCGCTGCCGCCGGCTTCCTGCTCTGGGCTTTCCAGCGCGCCTTCCTCAGCCAGCGGCAGACGGGGGCGGTCGAGGTCGAACATACGCAGCTGATGGAGTACGTCGTTTGCGGCATTGCGCTGCTTGCCCTGCTGGTTATCGGCTTCTTTGCCGAACCCTGGCTGCATCTGACGGAAGCCGCCAGTCAGGCGATCGCCACGAGGTTTGTGCGATGAAGCTGCCGCTGCTTTCCCTGCTCATTTTCCTGCCGTTGGCAACGGCAGCGCTGCTCTGGCTGCTGCCGGCGCGCCTGACCCGGCATCTGGTGGCGGCCGGCATGACGCTGAGCCTGCTGCTCGCGACCTGGATCCTGTTCGTTTTCGTGCCGACCGGCGAGCCTTTCCAGTTCGTCGAGCGGGCGGTATGGATCGCCGGACTGAATGTGCAGTATTTCGTAGCGGTCGACGGTCTTTCCGTGCTCTTTTTGCCGGCTACGGCGCTGCTCTTCCTCGGCTCGCTGGTCGCCTGCTGGAACAGCATCGAAGAAAATCGCCGCCTGCATTACAGCCTGTTGCTGCTGTTGCAGAGCGCGACGCTGGGCATTTTCTGCGCCCTCGACACGCTGCTCTTCTTCGTCTTCTGGGAAGCAACGCTGTTGCCTATCTATTTCCTGCTCGGGCGCTGGGGCGCGACAGTCGATGCCGGCCGCGTTGCGGCGCGCTATTTCCTGATCATGCTGGCCGGCGGTATTCCGCTGCTGCTTGCCTTCATCCTGCTTGCCGCCAGCCAGCCAGTGCCGACCTTCGATCTGAGCCTGCTGCTCGCCGCCGACCTGCCACGCTCGACCCAGTACGCGGTCTTCCTGCTCCTGCTGCTCGGCTTCGGCCTCAAGGTGCCCTTCGTGCCGCTGCATACCTGGCTGCCGCAGTTCGCGCTCGCCGCGCCGGGCTCGCTGACCGCACTGCTGGTCGGCCTGAAAATCGGCGCCTTCGGCCTGGTGCGCTTCGCCATTCCGCTCGCACCGCTGGCGGCGCAGGATCTGCACTGGCTGCTTGCCGGTCTCGGCACGCTGGCGCTGCTCTACGGCGCGGTCGGCATGCTGGCGCAGAGCAACCTGCGCGTCGGTCTGGCCTATGCCAGCATCTGCCACGTCGGCCTTGCCGTGCTCGGTCTGTCGGCGTTCACCGCGCAGGCGGCGCAGGGCGCGATTTCGCTGCTGCTCAGCTTTGCCGTGGCGACCGGCGGCGCTTTCATCCTGCTCGAGTTTTTGCGCCAGCGCACCGGGTCGACCGATATCAATAGTTTGGGTGGCGCGGCGAAGACGATGCCGCTGTTGGCCAGCGGTTTCCTGATCTGCGGTCTGGCCGGGGTCGGCATGCCGGGAACGAGCAGCTTTCCCGGGGAATTCATGCTGATCATCGCGACCCTGCACAGCCATACCGGTGCCGGGCTGGCTGCCTTGTTCGCGCTGTCGATCGCGGCCGGCGGCTTTTTGTCGCTTTACCGCAAGGCTTTCTTCGGGCCGCTGACGCGGCCGGAAGTGGCGCAGGCCGAAGACCTGCGGCCGCGCGAATGGCTGGTGCTGGTGGCCTTGATTGCGATGGTGGCCGGGATCGGCATCTATCCCGGACCCTGGATAGAGATTGTCCGCCCGGCGGCGGAAGCCTGGGCGGCCGGGCTCGGGCGCTGAGCGCCTATTTCTTGCGGGGCGCTTCGGTGTCGGTGATCGAGTGGCCTTCTTCGGCCGCGGCCTGGAGCAGCCAGCACAGGTCGCTGCCCTGGACAGGCATCGGGATCATCTGGTTGCGGCTCCAGCGAAAGACCGGGCCGAACGGCACGTAGCGCGCCAGCACGTCGCCGTGCGGGCTGACGCCAAAGAACGGCCAGGGTGAAGTGAAAGCTTCCTTCAGTTGGTCTGCGGTCATGGCCGTTCTCCTTGCCTGGTTTGATTCCGGATCTTAGACCTTCTTGACGAACTCGGTCTTCAATTGCATGGCGCCGATGCCGTCGATCTTGCAGTCGATGTCGTGGTCGCCGTCGATCAGGCGGATGTTCTTGACCTTGGTGCCGACCTTGACGACCGACGACGAGCCCTTGATCTTGAGATCCTTGATCACGGTGACGGTGTCGCCGTCCTGCAGGACGTTGCCGTTGGCGTCCTTCCAGACCTTGGCCTGTTCGCCGGCGTCGGCTGCGGCGTCCTTGCTCCATTCATGGGCGCATTCCGGGCAGACGTACATGGCGCCGTCTTCGTAGGTGAATTCGGACTTGCATTGCGGGCAGTTGGGCAGGGACATCGGTTTTTCCTTTTCAGTAATTTTCTTCGTTGCCGCCCATCAGATCGGGCAGCAGGATGTAGGCGCGCTTGAGGGCGGCGGAGAGATCGGCGCAGACGTTGTTGTCGCCGAGTTGATCGATGAAGCCTGAGCGCTGGAGCAGCGAGCCCGGTTGCGAGTTCATGCCGCAGACGAGCAGCGTGCAGCCGCGCTTCTTCAGCTTGTCGAGCAGGCTTTCCAGACCTTCGAGGCCGGTGGTGTCGAGCTGGATCAGTTGCGTCATGTCGAGGATGACGACTTCCGGGTGGCCGGCCGCGGGGTCGAGCAGGACTTCCAGCTTGTTCACCGCGCCGAAGAACAGCGAGCCGAACATCTGCCAGGCGGCGACGCGCATCGTGCCGTCCGGATAGAGCAGATGCGGATCATCGGCTTCCTCGCGCAGCGGTCGACGCTCGATACGGGTCAATTCCGACATGCGGTAGATGAAGAACAGGCAGGCCAGCACCATGCCAAGCTCGACGGCAATGGTCAGGTCGAAGATCACGGTGACCAGGAAGGTGGCGAGCAGGATCACCCGGTAATTATTGGTGTAGCGGCGCAACTCCATGAATTCGTGCCATTCGCCCATGTTGACCGCGACGACCATAACGATCGCCGACAGCGTGGCGAGTGGTACGTAGGAGGCGAGCGGTGCGGCGATCAGCACGATGCCGAGCAGGACGAGGGCGTGGATGATGCCGGCAATCGGTGTGCGGCCGCCGGTCTTGACGTTGGTCGAGGTGCGCGCGATGGCGCCGGTCGCCGCGAAGCCGCCGAAGAAGGGGGCGGCGATGTTGGAAAGTCCCTGCGCGACGAGTTCCTGGTTGGGATCATGGCGGTCGTCGATCAGGCCGTCGGCGACGCGCGCCGAGAGCAGCGATTCGATGGCGCCAAGCAGCGCGATGGTGATCGCCGGCGAGATCAGCTTGCCGAAATCGTGGATCGACAGGTCGGGGAAGCCGAGCGCCGGCAGTTCCTGCGGGATGCCATGGAAGCGGCTGCCGATGGTTTCCACCGGCAGGTCGAACAGGAAGGAAACCAGCGTGCCGACGATGAGCACGGCGAGCGGGCCGGGCGCCCGGCGCAGCAAAGCGACGTGCTGCGCCAGGCGGTTGTAGGAAATCAGGAAGATGAAGCAGGCGCTGGCCAGGCCCAGGGTCGGCAGGTCTACGCTGTGGGCGTTGGCGGCCAGGGCCTTGATGCGGTGGAAGAATTCGGCGGGCAGGTTGTCGATCTTCAGGCCGAAGAAATCCTTGATCTGGGCGAGGAAGATCACCACCGCGATGCCGTTGGTGAAGCCGATGACGACGCTGACCGGGATGAAGCGGATCAGCTGTCCCATGCGTGCCAGGCCCATGGCGAGCAGGAAAATGCCGGCGAGGATGGTGGCGCCCATCAGGTTGGCGTAGCCATGCAGGGCGACGATGCCATAAACGATGGGAATGAAGGCGCCGGTCGGTCCGCCGATCTGGACGCGCGAACCGCCCAGGGCGGCAGTGATGAAACCGGCGATGATCGCCGTCCAGATGCCGGCCGCCGGCGAGCAGCCCGAGGCGATCGCGAAGGCCATGGCGAGCGGCAGGGCGAGGACGCCGACGGTGATTCCCGAGGCCAGGTCCTTGGCAAACTGGGCGCGGTTGTAGCCGGGCAGGCAATCCAGCAACTTGGGATGGAAGGCGATTTTCATGGCGCGCGCTCGGGGAGTGAGCCGGTGATTATATGAGCAGCCGGTTATTCGTCAATGTTAATCATATGTTAACATGATGCAATCTGATTCCCTGGAGGCTGCGATGGAAAAGCGCACCGCCCGCCTGACCCTGTTGATCGACCCGCAAAAGAAGCAGATTTTCGAAGAAATATGTGCGAGCCAGGACCTGACGCCGTCGCAGGTCGTGCGCCGGCTGATCCGGCAGTACATCCTCGACAATGCCGGCGAACGCGAGCTGCCGGTCTGGCTGAAGCCGGCCGGCAAGGCCGGCGAATAGTCAGTCGGCGCTTGACTCGGGCGCCTTCGGGCGCACCTTGTCCGGATGGTGCGCGGCGATATAGGCGTCGTAGCGGGCCTGCATCGCCGGTGTCTGTTTGGCAATCTCGCGCAGGATCTTGCCCATTGCCCAGAACATCACGGCCGCGCCGCCCAGCGTGCAGGCCACGGCCTCAGCGGTCGACGTCGGAAAACCGGTAAAAATCGCGCCCTTGCCGCCGGCAAACCAGCTGCCGCCGATGGCAACGCAGGAAAGCCCGAACACATCGGCCAGGGCGTAGAGAAAAATCGGCCCGGTCAGGCTCGGGCGGGGCGGGCGAATTGGCGAATTGAACATTTGTGGTCGCTATAATGCGGAATCGCTCATTCTGCCTCAAGAGGTGTTTCCATGCTTTCAAGGTTTTCCCTGCTTGCCGCGCTGCTCGTTCTGGCCGGTGTCGCCCAGGCCGACATCAAAATCGGCGTTGTCGCTTCGTCGACCGGTCCGACCGCCGTGGTCGGCATTCCCCAAAAGAACACCGTCGCCCTGCTGCCGAATGAGATCGCCGGCCAGAAGATCGAGTACATCGTGCTCGACGATGCCTCCGATCCGACCAATGCGGTGACCGGTGTCAAGAAACTGCTCGCCGAACACAAGGTCGATGCGCTGATTGGCCCGACGACGACGCCGGCCGCGCTGGCCATCCTCGATTTCGTCGCCGAGTCGAAGACGCCGCTGCTGACCACGGTCGGTTCTTCGTCGGTGGTGCTGCCGATGGACGACAAGAAGAAGTGGGTGTTCAAGACGACGCAGAACGACGATCTGATCGCCGAGGCGGTGATCGCCCACATGACGGCCAATGGCGTCAAGACGCTGGGCTTCATCGGTTTCAACGATCCCTACGGCGAAAACTGGTTCAAGGTCTTCGGCGGCCTGGCTGAAAAGGCCGGTCTGAGCATCATTGCCAACGAACGCTTCAGCCGCACCGACCAGTCGGTGACCGGCCAGGTGCTGAAAGTGATTGCGGCGCGTCCGGATGCCGTGTTCATCGCCGCGACCGGCGGCCCGGCCGTGCTGCCGCAGGCCGGTTTGCAGGAAAAGGGCTACAAGGGCCGCATCTACCAGACGCACGGCGTCGCAACCAACGACTTCATCCGCCTCGGCGGCAAGGTGGTCGAAGGCACGCTGATGGCGGGCGGGCCCTTGCTCGCCGCCGACGATCTGCCGAACAGCAACCCGATCAAGGCGGTGGCGCTCGGCTACATCAAGGCTTACGAAGGTCGCTACGGGGTCGGGACGATGTCCACCTTCGGCGCCAATACCTGGGATGCCGGTCTGCTGCTGCAGAAGGCGATTCCCCTGGCGCTCAAAAAGGCCAAGCCGGGCACGCCGGAGTTCCGGATCGCGCTGCGCGATGTGCTCGAACAGTCGAAGGAGGTGGTTGGTGCGCAGGGCGTGTTCAACATGACGGCCCAGAATCACAATGGCATGGATCAGCGTTCGCGCGTGATGATGACCGTCAAGGGTGGCAAGTGGGTGTTGCTCAAGGATTGATCTGACGCAGCGCAGCGCGCTTGCTGCCGCCCGCGGTGCCCGATGATGTCGGTGCGCTGCGGGCTTTTTTTTGCCTGACACTGTAAAAAAATGTTGTGAAATCGCTTGACAACCATGAAGTCAAGCCTCGACTTATACACAGTGGGCACAATATTTTTTTGCGCCAACCCCTTGACGATGACGGATTTGTTAAATTACATATCGATTTAATATATTCAATTAAATCAATGGCTTAGTGTTTAGCTCAAGTTTGAGGCAGGGTAAGGAAAAGCCTTGTGGGACGGTGACTTAGCGCATTCACCCACGATTCATTCACAGACTTATCCACAGTTTTTGTGGATAGTTTGAAAAGGACAAAACTGGAGGCTGGATTGGCTTGCTAACTTAAAGTGTTACTTGAGGTTTGGGCCGGGGTTTGCTGCGCTGCAATAAAAAAAGGGCCTGAAATTCAGGCCCTTTTTTCGGTTCCGGATTATTTGACTCGCATGCCCGGTTGCGCCCCCGAGTCGGGAGACAACAGGTAGATGCCCGGCGTCTTGCCATCCGGATCGGAGGCGGCCATGACCATGCCTTCCGACATGCCGAACTTCATCTTGCGTGGTGCCAGGTTGGCGACCATCACGGTCAGGCGGCCGATCAGCGTTGCCGGGTCGTAGGCGGCCTTGATGCCGGCGAAGACCTGGCGCGGCTGCTCTTCGCCGATATCCAGCGACAGGCGGATCAGCTTGTCGGCGCCTTCGACATGTTCGGCGTTGGCAATGCGCGCGATGCGCAGGTCGATCTTCATGAAGTCATCGATGCTGCACAGGCCATCGGCGACCGGCGCGGCTTCCTTCTTGCCGGCGGCCGCTTCGGTTTTTGCCGTTTTCTTGACGTCGACCGCTGCGACTTCGGCGGCCGGGGCCAGAGACTCCTTGTTGGCCTCGACCAGCTTCTCGATCAGCTTGGGATCGACGCGCGTCATCAGGTGCTCGTAGGTGTTGATGCCGTGCCCGGCGGCAAGCAGGCCTTGCGTGTCGGTCCAGGTCAGCGGCGCAATGTTGAGGAAGGCTTCGACCTTGCCGGCGATGATCGGCAGGATGGGCTTGAGCAACACGGTGAGCAGGCGGAACAGGTTGAGCGCGTTCGAGCAGGCGGCGTGCAGTTCGGCCTCCTTGCCTTCCTGCTTGGCGAGTTCCCAGGGCTTGACGCTATCGACGTACTGGTTGGCACCGTCGGTCAGGGCCATGACTTCGCGCATCGCCTTGCCGAATTCGCGGGCTTCGTAAAGATCGGCAATGCGTCCGGCCGCTTCCTGGATCGCCTTGATGGCGGGCAGGTTTTCATCGGCTGGCGCCAGTTGACCGTTGAAGCGCTTGCTGATGAAGCCGGCCGAGCGGCTGGCGATATTGACGTACTTGCCGACCAGGTCGGAATTGACGCGGGCGCAGAAGTCGTCGAAGTTGAGGTCGATGTCTTCCATGGTGTTCGACAGCTTGGCGGCAAAGTAATAACGCAACCATTCCGGATTGAGGCCGGTCTTGAGGAAGCTCTCGGCGGTAATGAAAGTGCCGCGCGATTTCGACATTTTGGCGCCGTCGACCGTCAGGAAACCATGCGCGAAGATCTTGCTCGGCGTGCGGTAGCCGGCGTGGGCCAGTTCGGCCGGCCAGAACAGCGCGTGGAAGTAGAGGATGTCCTTGCCGATGAAATGGTAGAGCTCGGTCGTCGAGTCCGGCTTGAACCACTCGTTGAAGTCGAGGCCCTTTTGTGCGCACAGGTTCTTGAACGAGCCCATGTAGCCAATCGGCGCGTCGAGCCAGACGTAGAAATACTTGCCCGGCGCATCGGGAATTTCGAAGCCGAAGTAGGGCGCATCGCGCGAGATGTCCCAGTCGGTCAGCTTGTTTTCGCCCGGCGCGCCCAGCCATTCCTGCATCTTGTTGGCGGCTTCGGCCTGCAGCGTGCCGTTGGCCTTGCTGGTGTACTGGCGCAGGAAAGCTTCGCAGCGCGGGTCGGAGAGCTTGAAGAAATAGTGTTCCGAGTTGCGCAGCTCCGGCTTGGCGCCGGAAATGGCCGAGTACGGCTCGATCAGGTCGGTCGGCGCATAGGCGGCGCCGCAGACTTCGCAGTTGTCGCCGTACTGGTCCTTGGCGTGACACTTCGGGCATTCGCCCTTGATGAAACGGTCGGGCAGGAAGAGTTGTTTCTGCGGGTCGTAATACTGCTCGATGGTGCGCGTCTCGATCAGGCCGCTGGCTTTCAGCTTGGCGTAGATGTCGTTGGCGCATTCGCGGGTTTCCGGCGAGTGCGTGCTGTAGAAATTGTCGAAGCCGACATGGAAGCCGGCGAAGTCGCGCGAGTGCTCGCCATGCACGCGGGCGATCAGTTGCTCCGGCGTGATGCCTTCCTTCTCGGCGCGCAGCATGATAGGCGTGCCGTGCGTGTCGTCGGCGCAGACGTACCAGCATTCGTTGCCGGCCATCTTCTGATAGCGGACCCAGATGTCGGTCTGGATGTACTCGACCAGGTGGCCGAGGTGAATGGCGCCGTTGGCGTAAGGCAGGGCAGAGGTGACGAGGATTTTGCGCGACATGGGAGGCGGAAGGCGAATGAATAAAACGCGATTTTACCGCGATGCGTCACTTTCCCGGCCGTTTAACGCATGCGCCCCCAATTTCCGGACTTGTGTCAGAAAGGTAAACGATTGTGTTGGCTTGGTAAAATTAGTCAGTCTGCGTATTGCCGATGCGCATGCAAGGCGGCAAAATCCGCCTTTAAAGGGGATACCATGAATTTTGCCGTCATTGAAGACAGCCGTAGTCAGGCTGAAGTGCTGAAAGCCCTGCTCAAGAGCGAAGGACACCAGGTCGAGGTGTTCAGCGAAGGGCTGGCCTGCATTGAGGCCATGAAGACCCGCTCCTTCGATTTTTTCGTCGTCGACTGGACCTTGCCGGATATCGGCGGTGATGAGGTCCTGAAACATATCCGCGAGAAGTGTGGCTGGGATGTGCCGGTCGTCTTCTGCACGGCGCGCACCGAAGAAGAAAGCGCAGCCGACATTCTGCGTCTCGGCGCCGATGACTTCATTCCCAAGCCGATCCGTTACATGGAATTCATGGCCCGTGTCCAGGGGCTGCTGCGCCGGCGCAAGTCGGCCCGGCCGGGGCCGCTGCGCATCGGTGGTATCGAAATGGATCTCGAAGGGCGGCGTGTCACCCTGGCCGGTGTCGAAGTGGATCTGACGCAGCGCGAATTCGATCTGGCTGTCGTCCTGCTGCGCAATATCGGTCGTGTCCTGCCGCGTGAAGAGCTGCTTTCCAGCGTCTGGGTACGCGACAACGAAGTCGATACGCGCACCGTCGACACGCACGCCAGTCGCCTGCGCAAGAAGCTCGGCCTGGCCGGCGAAAGCGGCCTGATGCTGACTTCCGTTTATGGTCAGGGTTATCGTCTGGATACCGTGCAGCAAGGCTGAAGCAGTTCGCCGCTTGCGGTATACTGGACAAAATAGCTCGGGTATTTCCCGGCTTGTCCAAAGCGCCCCAACCGGAGTTTTCATGAGTCTCTCAGAACAGCAAGTCAAGGCTGCACTTTCTGCGGCGGTCGACCCCAATACCAGCAAGGATTTCGTCACCGGCAAAGCGGTGAAGAACATCCGGATTGATGGCGCCGATGTCTCCTTCGACATCGAGCTCGGTTATCCGGCCAAAACCCAGATCGAAGTGATCCGCCAGCAGGTGCAAGCGGCCGTCGCCGGTGTGCCGGGTGTCGGCAAGGTTGTGGCCAATGTGTACAGCAAGATCGTCGCCCATAGTGTGCAGGTCGGCGTCAAGCTGCTACCCGGCGTCAAGAACATCATTGCCGTTGCCTCCGGCAAGGGCGGCGTCGGCAAGAGCACGACGGCGGTCAACCTGGCCCTGGCGCTGGTTCAGGAAGGCGCCCGCGTCGGCATTCTCGACGCCGATATCTATGGCCCTTCGCAGCCGCAGATGCTTGGCCTGGCTGGCGAGCAGCCCGAGTCGAAGGACGGCAAGAGCATGGAGCCGCTCGAGGCCTATGGTTTGCAGGCGATGTCGATCGGTTTCATGGTCGATGTCGAGACGCCGATGGTCTGGCGCGGCCCTATGGTCGCCCAGGCGCTTGACCAGATGCTCGGCCAGACCAACTGGCACGATCTCGATTACCTGATCGTCGATATGCCGCCGGGTACCGGCGATGTCCAGCTGTCGATGGCGCAGAAGGTGCCGGTAACCGGCGCCGTGATCGTCACCACGCCGCAGGACATCGCCCTGATCGATGCGCGCAAGGGTCTGAAGATGTTCGAGAAAGTGAATATTCCGATTCTCGGCATTGTCGAAAACATGAGCATTCACATCTGCTCGAACTGCGGTCATGCCGAGCACATCTTCGGCGAAGGCGGCGGTCAGCGCATGGGCGATGATTACGACGTCGAGTTCCTCGGCAGCCTGCCGCTGGAAATGGCGATTCGCCAGATGGCCGACGGCGGCAAGCCGACCGTGGTCGGCGCGCCGGATTCCCGCACGGCCGAGATCTATCGCGGCATCGCCCGCCGGGTCGCGGTCAAGATCGCCGACAAGGCAAAGGACATGACTTCGAAGTTCCCGAACATCGTGGTGCAGAACACCTAAGTTTTTGCCAAAACCCCACATAAAGGCGGGTAAAATCCCGCCTTTATTTTTGTCGACCGTAGCAGGGAAAAATGGCCATCAAATCAGACAAATGGATCCGCCGCATGGCGGCAGAGCACGGCATGATCGAGCCGTTTGAACCGGAACTGGTGCGCGAGGCCAATGGCGAGAAGATCGTTTCCTACGGCACCTCCAGCTACGGTTACGACATCCGCTGTGCCCGCGAATTCAA